>JBEKUO010000188.1:0-17677 GCA_049514955.1 Bryobacteraceae bacterium
TACGCCACCTGCCCACTGCCGCCTAAGCAGAACCGCTTGCAGGTGCGCATCGAGGCCGGCGAGTTAAAGTACGGTTTGCATTAACTGCAATCGGCCGGCCTCATTGCCTCATGAATTGCAGCCAGATGGCGATCAGGTTCCAGGTGATCACCGCGGCAAACCAGAAGTTGAGGAATACCAGCACGCGTTTGCGATTGAGGAAAACCGCAAACGCCGCCAGCCCCGCCGCAATCAGCTTCGAAATGACCAAGCCCGTTAGCGGCCCCATGCTGAGTAGCTTGCCGATGAAGCTGCTGCCTTCCTGTGCGCCGACGCGCAATCCAATAAGAGTGGTCAGCACATCCAGGATTTGCAGAAAAAGGAACAAGCCGATGGATGGCACAGGAAACGATCTGGGTACTCTTACCGGGGCGGCTTGGGCTGCCTGCTGCACGTTGTCTTTTGATTATCCGCGCGGCCGAACAGATACTCCAGTCATCTTTGGTTAATTGGATGCCGGCAACGTGGCGCATGCTTTAGCGTGCTGCGGCGAACTTAATTCGCCGTCAATCTTATTTATGACACTACCGGGTATTGGCGCGGGCGGGCAGGCCATGGCGCCATGCTATTCATAGCGCAACGTGTTCACTGGATCGACCAGCGTTGCGCGCCTTGCGGGGACATAAGTCGCGGCCAGAGCCACTACCACCAGCAGCGCCGCCACTCCCGCGAAGGTGAGTGGGTCTGCGGGGCTGATCCCGAAAAGCAAAGACTTCATCAGCGAGGTCAAAGCCAGCGCGGCGAGTGTCCCTGCGATAAGACCGCCCGCAATCAGGGTAGCGCCCTGGCGCAAGATCATGCCCAGGACGTCGCCGCTCTGCGCGCCTAGCGCCATGCGCACGCCGATCTCGCGGCTGCGCTGCAAAACACTCTGGGCCATCACGCCGTAAAGACCAACCGCGGCAAGCAGCAGGGCGATGAATGAAAACGCCGCCAGCAGCCACGCTGCGAACCGCCGGTTGGCGAGCGAGGCAGCCACCCGTTGATCCATGGTCTTGACATCGAAGATGGGCACATCTTTGTCGAGGCTCGCCACCTCCCGTTGCACCGCGTTGGCGAGCGACAGGGGATCGCCGGCTGTGTGCACGACGAACTGCACACTTTGCGCGGGCGCCTGCAGGTAGGACGAATAGAACGTGGCCTTGCGCAGCGTGGCATCCAGGGCATTATGCTGCACGTGTCCCACGATCCCAACCACAGTGGCCCAGGACTTGTCGTTGTAATGACGCAGATGCCCCCCGATGGGGTCCTTGTACTTCCAATACTGTTGCGCCAGAGCCTCGTCGATCACTACCGCCGCTGGCGCATCCGCGCTGTCGGAGTTGGAGAGCAGCCGTCCGCGGAGTAGCGGGATTGCCATGGCCGCGAAATAGCCGGGGCTGACGACCCGTTGGTCGGCGTGCGGTTCGGCTCCGTTGGCCGGCACCGTGAGGCCTTCGATACTGAACGATCCGGAGGCGTTGCTGCCGCTGAACGGCAACGGGTTGACGGCCCCGGTGGACTCGACGCCGGGCAGCGTGGCTACGCGATCGAGCACCGCATGAAAAAATGCGGAAGTCCGCGTTTGGGTCGCATAGCGGGCGGGCGGCAACGAGACGCCGAATGTCAGCACGTTCCGCGCGCGAAATCCTGGATCGACTTTCTGCAGCCTGGCGAAGCTACGCAGCAGGAGTCCCGCACCAACGAGCAGCACCAGCGAGAGGCCGACCTCGGCAATGACCAAAGCGCTGCGCGTGCGATGACGGCGCAGGCTGCCAGCCGCGCCCCGCGCGCCCAGCTTCAACAGGTCGTGCAGGTTCCCGGTCGCAACCTGTATCACCGGCGCCAGCCCAAACAACACGCTGGTGACGAGCGCGAGGGCCACGGTGAATGCCAGCACCCGGCCATCCACGGTCACTTCGTCCAGGCGCGGAAGCTCGCGCGGGCCGCCATTCACCAGCAGGGCCACGCCCCACATGCCAAACAGAATGCCTGTACCGCCGCCCAGCAAGCCCAGCATCACGCTTTCAGTCAGGAGTTGCCGGGCGATCCGCCATCTTGCCGCGCCCAGAGCCGCCCGTATGGAAAGTTCCCGCATCCGGCCCGCGGCGCGCGCGATCAACAGGTTCGCTACATTGGCGCAGGCGATGAGCAACACGAAGCCTACAGCGGCCAGCAGTAAAATCAGGGCTCCGCGGATATCGCCAACCAGCAGTTCGTTCAGAGAATCGACGCGAATAGCCCAGCCGCTCGCTGGCGGGTAGAAGTTAGGGAAGTTCTTCGCCAGGGTGCGGCCAAACGCGGCCATCCCGGCGCGCGCCTGCTGCAGCGAAACGCCCGGCTGCATGCGAGCCAGGATGAACAGGGACTGGTTGGTGCGGAGGGCGGGATCCATGTCGTGCGAGGTGAAGCCCGTAGGTATCCAGGCGTCCAGAGGTGCGAACCATTGCAGGATGGAAGGCACCACTCCCACCACCGTGTAAGGCTTGCCGTCGAGGCGAATGGTGCGGCCGATCACGCCCGGATCTCCACCGAAGCGGCGTTTCCAGAGGCCCTGCGTCAGCAACACCACCTGGTTCTTACCCGGCTGGTCCTCTTCGTAGGTGAACACGCGCCCGAGGATCGGCTGGATGCCGAGCACCGCAAACAAACCGGAGGTGGCTTCGCCGCATTGCAGTCGTTCCGGGCGATCCACGCCTGTGAGATTGAGGTCGTCTGTGTTGACGGCCGCGACTTCCGTGAAAAGCTGTCTCTGCTTGCGATAGTCGATGTAATCGGCCACCGAAGCTGCGGCGGAATCCAGGCCAACGGCCTTGTACTGGTTCTGTATGACCACGAGGCGCTCGGGGTGCGGGAAGGGCAGCGGCCGCAGAAGCGTGGCATTCACCACGCTGAAGATGGCGGTGTTGGCGCCGATGCCCAACGCCAGCGTGAGGACCGCGGTGACGGTGAACCCCGGGCTTTTGCGCATGATGCGCAGGGCGTAAAGCATGTCCTTGATAAAAGTGGTCACAGCTTGCCTCTAAATGCGCTCATGTGATGTGCAATCGCCCTGCCATCCCGGCCAATGACAAGCTGTGCACGCAGAGCGAATGGAGAGGGTGTTCCTGTCCGTTTGTGGGATGGCGTGTCCGGTTTTGCTGACGTCGCCCGAGGCCTTTCGTTGGATGCCTCGCGCAGGATGAAGCTACAATTGACCAAGAGTCAATTTCGGCTCGCCGACCTCCGCCGGCCGTTCAATCGTGGCCAGAAGTGTCCCGATGATCCGTTTGGTCTCGGATGAGGCGAAAACTGCCCGCAACCATTCGACAAGCTCCGCTTCAGAGGCCAGTTGAACTCCGCTGCCGTGGGCGAAGGCGTCAAGCGGATAAAATTCTCTTACGCCGTGCACCACGAAGAAGAGTTCAAATCGATAGAAGTCCAACGCTGGAACTACAATTATGAAGGTGTGCTGGAACTTTGCACCGGAGGGATCCGACCTTGTCTCGACCCGTCCCGTGAGGAGGTTGTTGACGCGCGGACCGAGCATAGCGGCCTGTTCCCTCAGGATGGCTCCAGGCGACTTCTGGGCTGGCATGACTGCGAGTTCCTCGGGCCACAAGTCTGGAATTGACGCCATCGGCAGGTACCTCACAGATCTAGTTTAAACAAAATTGGAAGATGGCCTGAGGCTACTGGCCGGCCATTCTGGCCGATAAGTGGCATCGATCCCGCAGCGGTGAGGATCTGGAGGGTATTATCGTGGAAACGTTCGATGGGGTCTGGCCTGATCAGCACCTGATCGAACATGTGCCAGAAGTAGCTCACGTCGTCACCTCGGCTGTAATAATGAGTTCCGGGCGGGCCAGGCGTCCGATCACCAAAATGCCCCCACATCGGGTTGTAAAAGTAACGGTACTGCTTCCCGCCGACGGCGCGGCCACGCTTGTCTGCCGTCGCCTTCGTCATGACGGCATGGAGCCCGCTTGCCATGACGACGCCTCTTTCGAAGGGGTTCAGGTTCAGATCTCCGACCAGCAGGGTACGCTGGTGGCCGGCCACATCTTCCGCGGCGCAAATCATCTGTCCCGTTTTTCTCGCAGCGCAGTTCCTGATCCCGGTCGTCGGCGTAAAGTTTGCTCGACTGATGCGCAGCGACGAAGAGGATCTCTTCGCGCGCCGGGGGCCGCATACGACGAACGGACACGCGTGTGTCGTGATCGACTTCCTGCAGATATACGCCGGCGAAGCGCGTGAATATCTTCAAGGCCGGACATTCGCTCTGAGTGAAATGGAAGTCCGCCGCTTTCCCCGTGTTCAGCGCGTTCAGGAGCGTTGCCTCGGACAGGCTGCACTCGGCCAGTACCAGGACATCCACCGCGTGTTGGTCGACTAATTCTCGGATGTACCGATGAAGGGGCCTGTTGTTGATGTTCCAGAAGAGAAAGGTGATCATCCAGCTACCCCTTGGACCGATCCAGGCCCGCCCGTAATGTTATATTACGGCCCCGTCCCACATTATCGCCCACCTCGCGCGTGCCCTACAATGATCGGGTCCGTCATCGCTGACAAAGGCGGTCGCCAGAATGGATTCCTCGCGGTCTAGGCGCTGGCCGAGTGATTTGGTCAGAGCCGGTGAATACTCGTGCTATTGTTAGTGTGTTGCTATCTGTCGTTGTCCTAATCGCGGACAGTTGCGCCGTCCACTAGGTCCTATGCTCGAAGGCATCCCGGCCGCCCTGCGCGTCCACAACCTCCGCAAAACATACAAAGACGTCGTCGCCGTCGACGGTCTCGAGCTGGAAGTGCGCTTGGGCGAGTGCTTCGGCCTCCTGGGTCCCAACGGCGCGGGCAAAACCACGACCATAGAAATTTGCGAAGGCTTGACCGTTCCCGATGCGGGCGACGTCGAGTTGCTCGGGATGCGCTGGAGCACGCACGCGGCGGAGCTGCGGCAGCGCCTGGGGATTCAACTCCAGGAAACCCAGCTTTCCGACAAGCTCACCGTAATGGAGACGCTGCGCCTGTTCGGCAGCTTCTACCACCACGGCCCGTCCGCGTCTGAAGTGATCGCGCAGGTGCAGCTCGAAGAGAAGGCCAAGTCCCGCGTCGGCGGACTCTCCGGCGGACAGAAACAGCGGCTGGCGCTGGCTTGCGCCCTGGTGGGCGATCCGGATTTTCTGTTTCTGGACGAACCCACCACCGGGCTCGACCCGCAGGCCCGCCGCCAGCTATGGGAATTGATCGAGCAGTTCAAGCTCCAGGGCCGCACCATCCTGCTGACCACTCACTACATGGACGAAGCCGAACGCCTCTGCGACCGCGTAGCCATCATGGATCACGGAAAGGTGATCGCGCTGGGCACGCCGCGCGAGTTAATCGCGTCGATCGGCGTGGAGCACATGGTGGAGTTCTCGGCCGGCGGCGCCGCCAAAGCGTTGGAGATTCCCGCGCTGCGCCGCATCGATGGCGTGCGCGATGTGCGTACCGAGAATGGCAGCGTGCTGATGCAGGTCGGCGAGCTGCATCGCGCCGTGCCCGCTCTGCTGGACGAACTCGACCGGCAGGGCGTGCCGCTGACCGAGTTGCGCACGCATTCGGCTACTCTGGAGGACGTCTTCGTCACCTTGACGGGACGGCATCTGCGCGATGAGTGACGTAACCGCGATCCCCGATATTCGTCCCAGAGAAGCGGCCGCGAAGGCGCCGCGCGGGACTGCGCTGGCGGACCATCCGCTGGTGCAATTGACGCTCACGCGGTTTCGCGAATTCCTGCGCGAGCCCGAAGCGCTCTTCTGGGTCTTCATCTTCCCCATCCTGCTGGCGGGAGGCTTGGGCCTGGCGTTTCGCAACCGTCCGGCGGAAGTGCTCAAGATCGCCACCGTCACGCCGGAGCTGGCACAGTCGCTGCGGCGGGACAAGCTGCTCGACGTGCAGCAATTGTCCGCGCCCGCTGCCGAAGAAGCGCTGCGCACCGGTAAAGTGGCGCTGCTGGCCGTGCCCGGAGCCGCCGGCACCGTCGTGTACCGATACGACGACACCAACCCCGAGGGACGCACCGCGCGCATGCTGGCGGATCGTGCCGTGCAGCACGCCGCAGGCCGGGTGGATCCGGTAGCCTCGAGCGACCGTCTGATGCGCGAGCCGGGCTCCCGCTACATCGACTTCCTGATACCCGGCCTGCTCGGCATGAACCTGATGGGCAGCGCCATCTGGAGCATGGGCTTCGCCATCGTGGACGCGCGCCGCCGAAAGCTGATGAAGCGCCTGGTCGCCACTCCCATGCCGCGGGCTTATTATCTGCTCTCGTTCCTGTTCTCGCGGCTTCTGATGCTGGTGATCGAAGTCAGCTTCCTGTTGAGTTTCGGCGCGCTCGTTTTCAAAGTGCCGGTGCGCGGTTCGCTGCTGGATCTGGCGCTGCTGTGCGTGCTCGGGTCGCTCTCCTTTGGCTCCTTAGGGTTGTTGATCGCCTCGCGCGTGAAGACCATTGAAGCCGCGTCGGGGCTGATGAACCTGGTGATGATGCCCATGTGGATCGTTTCCGGCGTATTCTTCTCCGCGCAGAGATTTCCGGACATGTTGCAGCCGGTGATCAAAGCGCTGCCGTTGACCGCAGCCATCGACGCCCTGCGCGCCAACATGCTGCAGGGTGCGGGCCTGGCGCAAGTCTCCCCCGAGCTGATGGTGTTGGCCGCCTGGCTCGTGGTGTGCTTCCCGGTAGCGCTCAAGCTGTTCCGCTGGCGGTAGTAGGGCAGGCGCTTTCGCCTGCCAACCCGCGCCTATCGTTTTGCCATGTGCCGCGTCATACGCTATAGTTGATGACGATATAGTGGATGACGCCATAGTCAATCCCACGGTCATAAAGGAGGGGAAATGTCGAACTCTCAAGGCGCACTCACGCCCGCCATGTTCAACGTCCTGCTGGCGCTAGCCGACGGCGACAAGCACGGTTACGCCATCCTGAAGGACGTCGCCGAACATACCGGCGGCGAGGTGCAACTGAGCACCGGCACGCTCTACGCCATCATCAAACGGCTGCTGGAGGATGGCCTCATCGTCGAGGTCACGAGCCGTCCCGCCATCCCAAACGACGATCAGCGACGCCGCTATTACCGCTTGACCGCCGACGGCCGCGCGGTCGCGGTCGAGGAGGCGCGGCGCATGGAGAAGCTGCTCGCCCGCGCCCGCTCCAAGCGATTGCTCCAGGCGTTCAAGCGCGCCTAGACCACGAAGGAGCCACCTATGTCGGAACGACGGCCATCCATTGCAGACCGGCTTTACCGCGCCTTACTGCGCCTGTTGCCCTTCGACTTCCGTCGCGAGTTCGGAGACGACATGGAGGAAACGTTCCGTGACCAACGGGCCCACGCACGGCGCGCTCGCGGGTCTACCGCCTTGCTGCGCATGTGGTGGGCTACTATCGTGGACATCGTGCGCATGGCCCCGCGCGAGCATCTCAGCGTGCTGTCGCAGGATACCCGCTATGCCCTTCGCATGATGCGCCACAACCTCGTCTACACCCTCGCCGCCGTCGTCATTCTGGGCTTGGGGATCGGCGTCAACACCTCGATATTCAGTGTCGTTAACTCAGTCCTGCTGCAGCCCCTGCCTTACGCGCAAGGAGACCGCCTGGTCGTCCTGCGGCAGCAAGCCACCAAGTTGAACGCGGACGATGTGCGGTTCTCCGTGCAGGAAATCGACGACTACCGCCGGCAGAATCGAACTCTGAGCGACGTGTCCGAGTTCCACAGCATGACTTTCACTCTGCTGGGCCGGAATGATGCGCACCGGGTACGCACGGGAGTCGTGTCCGCCGGGTTCTTCGATATGTTCGGCGTCAAGCCTCTGCTGGGCAGGACCTTCCGCCCGGATGACGACAAGCCGGGCGCGCCGGCCGTCCTGGTCCTCAGTTACGAATTCTGGAAAACGAGCGAAGGCGGTGACCCGCACGTCGTAGGGAAGACCTTCGAGATGAACGACCGCGTGCATACCGTCGTTGGCGTTCTGCCTCCCATCCCGCAATACCCCAACGAAAACGATGTGTACATGCCCGTATCGGCGTGCCCCTTCCGATCGTCGCAACGCATGATCGGCAATCGGGACGCCCGCATGATGAGCGTGTTCGGCCGCCTCAAGCCCGCGGTGACGCTGGAGCACTGCCATGCCGACCTGTCCGTGATCGCTCGCCGGCTGGAGCACGATTATCCGAAATCGTATACCAAGGGGATGGGCTACGGAATCGCGTCCAGCGCGCTGCGTAGCGAGCTGACCCATCATGCTCGGCCTATGCTCCTTTTATTGTTGGGAGCCGCCGCGTTCGTCCTGCTGATCGCTTGCGCCAACGTGGCGAACCTGATCCTGGCGCGTATGGCGCGGCGCGAGATGGAACTGACGATCCGCACGGCGGTCGGCGCTGGCGCCGGTCGCCTGCTGCGGCAGTTGCTTACCGAGAGTTTGATCCTGGCTCTTCTGGCGGCCGGCGTGGGGCTACTTTTCGCAACCGGCAGCCTACGGCTCATGACGGAGTTTGTCAGTCAACTCACCCCGCGGGCCCGCGAGATCGGCATCGATGGATGGGTCCTGCTGTTCGCGGTATTGTGCGCGGGCGCCACCACCGTGGTCTTCGGCTCTTTAGCGGCGCTGTACTCACGCACGGATTTGACCACCGGGTTGAAGGCAGGCGTCCAGCGCGCCGCCGAGGGGCGCCGGAACCTGGTGCGAAGCGCGCTCATCGCCGCGCAAGTGGCCTTCTCCTATGTGCTGCTCATCGGCGCCGGCCTGATGGTTCGCAGCCTTATCCAACTCGAGCGGGTCGATGCCGGGTTCGTGCCGCAACGGGTCTTCGCCGTGAGCTTCGACCTGAACTGGTCCCGCTACACCAAGCCGGAGCAAATCCGATCCGTAGCCGACCGGTTGCTCGAGAAAGTACAACCTCAGCCTGGGGTCTTGTCGGCCGCGCTCTCCTCCAGCTTCCCGCTGGATCCCGACACACTCGGAACGAACGGCTGGAGCCAGACATTTCAGATCGAGGGCATTCCTCGCTCTGACGCGGAGACACCGCCCGTGGCAGCCATGCGCGCCGCAACCCCCGACTATTTCCGGACGCTCGGAATTCCACTCGTCAGCGGCCGGACGTTCCGCGAATCCGACACCCCCGAAGCGTTGCCGGTGGCAGTCATCAGCCGGTCGCTGGCCCACCGGCGCTGGGGCGCGCTCGACCCGCTGGGAAGGCGGGTTTCATTCGACAATGGCGAGCATTGGATCACGATTGTAGGCGTCGTGGGCGATGTGAAGGAATTCGGACTCGAACGCGAAACTCCCGACCAGTTCTACCGGCCCATGACGCAACTCGCCTCTCTCGGATATATTCTCGTTCGGACCGCAAGCGATCCCGCTAGCGTGGCGAACCAGGTGCGCCGGGCCATCCTGGACATAGATCCGCAAACCGCGATCACACTGGAAAAGACACTTGAACAGGTTCGCGCCGATTCGGTTTCGTCGCCGCGCACTACCGCGCGCCTGTTCGGCCTCTTCGCCACATTGGCCCTGGTCATCGCAGTCACGGGCATCGGCTCGATGTTGGCCCTTTCCGTGCGGCAGCGCGTGCGCGAGATCGGCATTCGTATGGCGCTGGGCGCCACGCCGTGGGATATCCTGGGTATCATCATCCGGCAGGGAATGGTGCTGGTCGCGATCGGCCTGGCTATCGGACTGGCGGGCGCCGTGGCGCTGACTGGAGTGCTCAAGGCCGTGCTGTTCGAAGTCACTCCCATGGATGTCCCCACTTATGTCTTAGTTTCGGCCTTGCTGCTCGGCGCTGCCTTGGTGGCTTCCTACCTGCCGGCGCGGCGAGCCGCCCACATCGATCCCCAACATGCATTGCGTTGCGAATAGACGCTACAAAGGAGAACATCCATGACCAGACGAACCCTACTCACAGCCGCGGCAGTCGCCGCTGCCGCGACCCCATTCGCGAGAGGCGGACAATCCGGCGCCGGCCCGAAGCCGTTGAAGCCGCCGGCAGAAGGCACGATCCCCGTCGCCGTTGCAATCTCCGACGGCGCGGTGATGATCGACTACGCAGGACCCTGGGAAGTGTTTCAGGATGCCAACCGTCCCAACGGTGGCAGTGCTTTCAATCTGTTCACCGTCGCCGAAAGCACGAAAACAGTAACCGCATCAGGCGGGCTCAAGTTGACGCCGGATTACACGTTTGAGAACGCCCCCGTGCCCAAGGTCATCGTGATTCCGGCGCAAAGCGGGAACGATGCCATGTTGGAATGGATTCGTAAGGCGTCGAAGACGGCTGATGTGGTCATGTCTGTCTGCGCGGGCGCGTTCATCCTGGCTAAGACCGGTCTGCTCGCTGGCAAAGCGGCGACCACGCACCATGGATCTTACGGACCCTTCGCGATGCAGTTCCGCGATGTGAAGCTCATGCGCGGATACCGCTTCGTCGAGTCCGAGCCGAATCTGGCGACGGCGGGCGGATTGACCTCCGGAATCGACCTAGCTTTGCGCGTGGTGGAACGCTACTTCGGGCGGGCGTCGGCCGAGGGCACCGCGTTCTATATGGAGTATCAGGGCGAAGGTTGGAAGGACTCCACTGGGGGCGCAAATCAGGCTTACGCAAAACCGTTGAATCCGGCAAGCGGCTTTGCCTGCCGGGTGTGCGGAATGGCGCTCTCGGCCGAAGCTCCGTTGCGATCCACTTATAAGGGTGTTACATATTACTTCTGCAGCAACGGCTGCAAGTCGCAGTTTGACGCTTCACCCGAGGATTTTGTATGAGACATAAAATCGCGTTCGTAGTGGCTCCCGCTCTGCTGGCCGCGGCCGTACTTCTCGGAACGGGCCCTTCGCAGTCTGATGGGCCTCAATTCAACGCCAAAGGCGAACTGCTGTTTCCCGCCAACTATCGCGAGTGGGTCTTCCTCAGCTCGGGCTTGGGAATGAACTATGGTCCGCTTGCAGCGAAGGGCGAGGAGACTCCCCGGTTCGATAATGTCTTTGTCACGCCGTCGGCCTATAAGTCGTTCCTGGAAACCGGACGCTGGCCGGACAAGACCATGTTGCTCATCGAGGTCCGCTCCTCTGAGTCGAAAGGCTCCATCAACAAAGCGGGGCATTACCAGAGTGACCTCGCGGGCATTGAAGCGGAGGTCAAGGATGAGAGCCGTTTTCCGGGAAAGTGGGCGTTCTTCAGCTTCGGCGATGGAACTTCCCCCACGGGCAAACAGAGACCCGGGCACCCTGAAGTAAGCCGCCATTCCCTATCTCGCTGCGGTGCGGTTCAGTACGTCTAATTAGCGCTGGTTTGAGTTTACACACTGTTTACAGGTTGGACGCGTTTCTCGCTGTACACTGAGCGCATGAAATGCAACCGGCTCCCCAAGTCCACTGGCGGCGCGTGCGCCGCCTGTCTGCGGTTAGGAATTCTCCTCGGCGTAATCGCCGTAACTCTGGCGGCCCAGAGCGGGCAGAACGTTTTCCTCGTTCACAACCTGATTTCGGACCTCGCTGGCATGGCCGACCATCAGGATCCCAATCTGGTCAACCCCTGGGGCAACGGCTTCGGCGCGTCGCCCTTTTGGATCGGCAACAACGGCACGGGCACCTCCACACTCTACGACGGGGCTGGTGACATCATACCGCTAGTCGTCGACATACCAGCGGCTGGCGGAGCGACTAAAGGAGGACCGGTCACTGGAGTGATCTATAACACATTCGGGTCGAATACGGCCGCGTTCAATGTTGCGGCCGGAGAGCCGGCCTTCTTTATCTTCTGTTCCGAAGACGGACTCATCTCCGGCTGGAATCCCGCGGCGAACCCCAACGCTCTCGTATTATTCGACAATTCCAAATCCGGCGCAGTTTACAAAGGTTGCGCGCTCGGCGGCACATCCGACGCTCCGCTCCTGCTTGCGGCTAACTTCAACAGCGGGAACGTCGATGTCTTCGACGGTACCCTGACCCCGGTCAAAACAATGACATTTGCCGATAGCGCGATTCCCGCGGGGTTCGCTCCCTTTAACCTGGTGGTTATCGGCGGGAATTACTACGTGTCCTATGCCAAGCAGGATGCCGCGAAGCACGATGACGTGGCCGGGCCGGGCAATGGCTACGTCGCCCTGTTCGATCCCTCCGGCAAATTGGTTTTCAACATGATTTCCCAGGGCGCTCTGAACTCGCCGTGGGGAATGGCGGTGGCCCCTGCGACCTTTTCGCCGTTCCCCGGCGCGCTCCTGGTAGGTAACACCGGCGATGGCAAGATCAACGCCTTCAGCCTTGTTACCGGTGAATTGCAAGGGACCCTGAACGATACCACCGGCCAGTCAATCGCGATGCCGGGCTTGTGGTCCCTGAATTTCGGAGGCGGCGCCCACAGCGAAGATCCAGGCACCCTCTACTTCACGGCTGGCATAAGTGGAGGCGCGAGCTACGGCCCGGTCTATGCTCACGGCCTTCTCGGCAGCATTCAGCCGATACCGTCTTTCGAAGCGTCAGGCATCTTGAACGCTGGGAGTTTCCTGGTGGGGGACGTCGCGCCCAACACGTGGGTGTCGATCAAAGGCGCGGCCCTGGCCCCTTTGCCGGTCAACTGGACCGTAACCGGCACCACGTTGCCGACCGAGACAGGCGGCGTAGGAGTGACAGTAAATGGCGAGGCCGCGCCCGTCAGCTTCGTCAGTAACACGCAAATCAATTTTCTGATGCCCGCCGACATCGATCCCGGTCCGGTGCAGATCCAAACGACCAACAACGGACTTACCGGCGCGGCTGTCTCGGCGACCGCGCAGGCTGTCGCACCGTCGTTCTTCACGATCGGGACGAACACGACTAACGGCCACATCTATATCGCGGCGACTCACGCGAACGGGTCCTTGATCGGACCTACCGGCCTGATCAGCGGCGTAACCACGACCGGGGCGGCGCCCGGTGAAACCATCGTGCTATATGGAACAGGGTTCGGCGCCACCAATCCTGCGACGCCCAATGGGCAGACCATCCCGGTCGCGCTGCCGCTTCCGGCTCCGCCCACGGTAGTTATCGGCTCCGTCGAAGCGGAGGTCACTTTTGCCGGCCTGGTCGGCCCCGGTCTCTACCAGATCAACGTCAAGGTGCCACCATCTCTGACGGCGGGCGATCAAATCGCGATCGCGTTCCTGGGCGCAGGGGAAACGCAGCTCAACACATTCATCACCGTCGCTAGCCAGTGATCGTTTAGGCGACAGTCGTTTGGGGGAACACTCGTTCCCCCGCATTCGCGCGACAATGGTACCGGGCCAAGTCCGTGAGGGCGGGCTGCCCTTCTGTATGCCCGATACGCTGCCGCCATCCGAAGACAAGCCGAAGCAGGCGCCCATCTCCGGCACGGTCGGCGTGCTGCGCATCTTCGGCGTGCCCGTGCGCCTGCACTTCACGTTCATCCTGCTGCTGATCTTCCTGCTATTTATCGGAGTAGGCGGGCAGCAGTCGGGCGCCATGACCGCGCTTTACGTCCTGGCCCTGTTCGGCTCGGTGCTGCTGCACGAGATCGGGCACACCCTGGTGGCGCGCCATTACGGGATACGCACCACCGAGATCGTCATGTTCCCCATCGGAGGCGTGTCTCGCCCGGAGCGTATGCCCAAGGCGCGCGAAGAGTTCTGGATCGCGATCAGCGGGCCGCTGGTCAACGCTCTGATTGCCGCGGGCCTGTTCATCTGGCTGGGCATGCGGCACCAGTTCGTGCCTATGGAGCTTTTGAAGGATCCCACCGACGCCAACCTCGCGCAGCGCATCGCCACCGGCAACTTCCTGCTGTTCGTGTTCAATCTTCTGCCGGCGTATCCAATGGATGGCGGCCGCGTGCTGCGCTCGCTGCTGGCGCTCTTCAAGCCGGAGGAGGAAGCTACCCGCATCGCCGCTGGCGCGGGTCAGATACTGGCCGCCCTGCTGGGCTTGTTTGGCTTGCTCTCGTCCAATTTCATCCTGGTCTTCATCGCCATGTTCATCTACATCGGCGCTTCGCAGGAGGGCGCCGCGGTGCGCGGCCGCCTGCTCACCACCGGCGTTCCCGTGCGCGCCGCCATGATCACCGACTTTCGCACGCTCTCCCACGGCGAGAGCATCCGCGACGCCGGCAATCTGCTGTTGGCCACTTCCCAGCACGATTTCCCCGTGATGCATGGCGACACGGTGCTGGGACTGCTGACGCGCGCCGCGCTGGTGCGCGCCATGTTGACCGAAGGCCCGGATGCATACGTGGCTTCCGCCATGGACCGTAACCCACCCCACGTCGCGCCGGACGCCCCGCTCTCCGGGGTGCTGCCGGATCTCTCCGCCGCGCGCGCCTGCGCGCTGGTCATGGATGGCGACAGGCTGGTCGGCTTGCTGACGGCGGAGAACGTCTCGGCGTTCATCCTGCTGCGCCAAGTCAGCATGCAACAGCAAGCCAGGCTGCAGGCGCGGTGAAGATGGAAGCAACCGCCGCGGCTCACCGCGTAGTGCTGGTCGGCGCGGGTTTCGGCGGTTTGTACGCCGCCCAGGCGCTGAAGCGCGCGCCCATCCAGCTCACCGTCATCGATCGGCGGAACTTTCACCTGTTCCAGCCGCTGCTCTACCAAGTGGCTACCGGCGGGCTCTCTCCAGGCGAGATCGCTTCGCCCGTGCGCCACGTGTTGAGCCGGCAGCGCAATGCCCGCGTCTGGCTGGCGGAAGTGAAAGACATCGATGTGGAGAACCGCTGCCTGCGCCTGGATGACGGCGATGCTCAGTATGACACGCTGATCCTGGCCACCGGCTCGCATGATAATTATTTTGGCCACGACGATTGGGCCGCGGTGGCGCCGGGGCTCAAGACCATCGAAGACGCCACGGAGATCCGCCGCCGCATTCTGCTGGCCTTCGAATCCGCCGAGCGCGAGCATGACCCCGAGGAGTGCCGCGCATGGCTGACCTTCGTCATAGCCGGCGGGGGTCCCACGGGCGTGGAACTGGCGGGCGCGCTGGGAGAAATCGCCAATGACACGCTGCGCCACGACTTCCGCAGCATCAACCCGGCGGAGGCCGCCATCTTACTGTTGGAAGGCGGGGATCGCTTCCTGCCTGCCTTCCCGCCAGATCTGTCGGCCAAAGCCGAGCGGGCCCTGGTGAAGTTGGGAGTGCGCTGCCGTACCGGCGCCATGGTCGTCGGTCTGAATGGCGCGGGCGTGACGGTGCGCAGCGGCGATCGTGTGGAGCGGATCGCCGCCAGGACCGTGCTGTGGGCCGCGGGCGTGCAGGCTTCCGGGCTGGGGAAAATCCTCTCTGACCGCACCGGAGCGCCGATAGACCGCGGCGGCCGCCTGATCGTGCAGCCCGATCTTACGGTGCCCGGCCACCCTGAGATCTTCATCATAGGCGACCTGGCGAACTTCAGCCACCAGACCGGCCAGCCGCTTCCTGGAGTAGCGCCCGTGGCCATGGCCGAGGGCCGCTACGTGGCGCGAGCCATCCAGTCCCGCCTGCGCGGAGAGACCGTACCGCCATTCCACTATTTCGATAAAGGCGCGCTGGCGACCATCGGCCGGAACCAAGCTGTCGCGGCATTTGGCCGCCTGCACATTTCCGGCTTCTTCGCCTGGATCGTGTGGCTGTTCGTGCACCTGATGTACCTGGTGGAATTCGACAACCGGCTGTTGGTGCTGGTCGAGTGGATGTACAACTACATCACGCGCAATCGCGGCGCGCGGTTGATCACCGGGGGGCGCTAGGGGTGCCGCAGCCACGTCGGGCGCCGGCAGGAGTGCCCGACCCAGGGGGTACCCCGGCACGCACGAGTGCGTGCGCCACGAGAATCTAGCGCTTACCCAATTCCTCGAAGCGAGCTTTGGCGCGCGATTTCAGCATACGGAATTCGGTTTCCGTGACGCCCATCTCGCTACAGATCTGTTCCTCGGGCTGGTCGCGCAGGTAGAACCGTATCAGCATCTCGCGATCGGCGGGCGCGGCGCCTCTCAATACTTCTCGGGCTGTCGCCTGGTTCTCCCGATGGATCGCATCCTGCTCCGGGCCGGTTTCGGGGGCGCGCACGTTGTCCTCGATCTGGGCTGCGACCTGGCATCGGACGATCGTGCGCACGAATTCCACCAAGCGCTCCGGATCATCCAGTTCACCCCGCTGGATGGCTTGCGTCACGACTAGCAAAGTGTCGCGGACCTGCTCGTCCAGGCCTTGACGCCCGACCTGTCTGCACAGAAAATAACGGACGCCCCCCGAGAAAACCCGGTTCAACTCCTCCAATCCATCCGCACGGTTTTGTTTGATTTTGTCGATCAACTCGGCCCACGAAGGCAAGGCGGACGCCTCGCGGTTGTCCGGAGACTCGTCAACGTTCAAGCTACGCCCCTTAAGATCACTGTGACGCTTCGCAGCACAAGGATGCTAGCGGTTGAAATTGGATTTTCTTGTCGAACGAAATACCTCGTTCCTGTCGGTGTTTCTTCGACATGGGGCGTTTCAATCCACGAGGCGATTACGTAGCGCGTAGCGCATCAATTCGGCCGTGGTTTTCATATTGAGCTTTTCCAGGATGCGGGCGCGATATGTGCTGACGGTCGGCATGCTCAAGTGCAGTTCCCCAGCGATCTGGGTGACTGTTTTACCCGCGCCAATCATCCGCAGAACCTCAAATTCCCGATTGGACAAAATCTCGTGGATGGGCCGCTCGGCATCCTCAGACAAGTCCGACGCGAGCTTTTCAGCTAACTTCGGGCTCACGTACCGGCCTCCGGCGAGCACCTTTCGGATAGCCTTGATTAATTCTTCGGGCTCGCTGTCCTTATTCACGTAACCGGAGGCTCCCGATCTGAGCGCCCGCTTGCCGTACTGGTCGTCGGGATGCATGCTCAACACCAATACCGGAAGTTTAGGCCGGGCCGCCTTAAGGTCCGTCAGGACGTCCAGCCCGCTTCGCCCCGGCATACTGACGTCCAGGATCACCAAATCCCAGTCGCCCCTTTGAACCTGGGTAAGGGCCTCCTGCGCATCCTTGGCTTCGCTGCAGACGGCGCCTTCCATCTCGTGCATCAGGATCTCTTTCAATCCCCTGCGCAGGATGGCATGATCGTCGGCAATGAGGACCTTGATCATTTGCTTGTTCCGGCTATTGCGCGCCCCCCTGCGGAATGCGCACTCTCACGGTTGTGCCTTCGCCGGGAGCGCCACCGATGGTGAACTCGCCTCCGAGCAACAAGGCGCGCTCCCGCATTCCGAGAATGCCCAGCGAACTGGCGGTGGAGAGCAGCTTTTCGTCGAACCCCCGGCCGTTATCGTGAACCTCCAGGAGAAGGCCGCCATTTCCTTTCTCCAGCCGCACGTTCACCTGAGTTGCGTTGGCGTGCCGCGCGACATTGGTCAACGCCTCCTGGAGGATGCGAAAGACGGCCGTGGCGCGCTCCGGATCCATAGCGATGTCCGCCCCGGGAAGGCTGACCTGGCACTTGGTTCCGGTGCGCGCTTGAAAGTCTTCCGCGGCCCACTCCACCGCAGCCGCCAGACCCAGGTCGTCGAGCACCGCCGGCCGCAGTTCTGTTGCGATTCTGCGGGTCGATTGCATCGTCTCATCCAGGAGCTTGAAGATAGACTGCCTTCGCGGAGCAGCAGGCCCCCGGTCCGGCGGCAGGTCTCGCAGCAGCGCCGTTAAGTCCAGTTTGAT
>JBEKUO010000189.1:0-11222 GCA_049514955.1 Bryobacteraceae bacterium
TGTGTTCAGAATCGTGGTGTCGAGCGATTCCATGAAGAACGCCACCGCCACAAGCCACGGCAATAGTCGCTTGCTGTACACGCCAGCTTCCATCCAATCAGGCTAGCAGGCTCCGAGCCGATCGTCCGGGCCGGTACCCGCGCCGCTGCTGGATTCTTCCGCCGCTGGAGTTTCTACATTTGGGTATGGTGGGGCAGGCGCTTTCGCCTGCCAACCGGTGAACTTCAGTTTCGCAGTGGCGAGCAAAGCTCGCCGCAGGCGATTCTTCTGGAGGCTGGTGTCGCCGGCGACTCCACGGGGAGTCTGCTGGAAGATTATCGTCTGGCCATTCGAAAACTAAACGAATAGCCGATTCCGACAAAGTGATCAACCGCGGCCGCGGAAAGCCCGACTCCCACATGCAAATCGAGTTGCTGCTGCGGCCGGATCTTATACGCCGTTCCGAAGTGCAGAAGGTGGCGCGGTCCCCCAGCTTGCGGAAAATCGCCTGCGTATTCGGCGAACGCGTCCCAAGCTTTGGTCAACTGGCGATCCACAAGAAACGTGGACTCGCCGACAACCCTGTGGGAGCCGCCTATGGTCGGCACATAGATCGACAGCATGCCTGCCGCGGTCCAGTTTGCAGAGACCTTGCGCGACCAGGGCAGTTGGAAGGATGGATCGTAGCCATGGCTGGAGATGGCGGCCGCCCCCGTCGGGAAGCTCAGCGAGACGACCGCTGACACCTGGAAACCGTCCGGTCGATTGAAGAGTTGCTGTTTAATGCCGACCGCAAGATCGCCAAAACCCGATCGTGGTACGGCGGCATTCAACGAGTCCTGGTAATAGTCGGGAGCTGTGAGCCGCAGTTCCGTGCTCGGACCAATTCCAAACCGAATGAGAGTCTCGGGGAAATCGAGAGTACGCTGCCTTTGGTTGCCCGTGTCGAGTACGCCGTTTTCGGTCTGGAACACCCCGTTTGGAACAACTGCGCTGGAGTCTGTGACGGCCGGCCGATCAGTCGCAATCGCCGCCGCAGCGCTACTTGCATCGGGCGCCTGTGCCGAGGCGGCGGGAACGACGCCCGCACCAATGAGCAAAGCGGGCCAGACCACCACACCGCACCGGAGAGTCGTGATTCGCGTTCTGAAAAGCGACGGCCTCAGACGATCCATGTAAGCGCGAGAAGCAAGGCTGCGGCCTAACCCGCATTTCTCACGTGTGGCCAAATGACGTGGCGCCTGCACCCGTGCGCGCCGTGAGGAGACTCTTCCCGGCACCCCCGCAAGCGTGTGGACAGACCGTCGAGGGAGGGCGTCGGCAGGAGTGCCGACGCGGCACGCAAGAGTGCGTGCGCCACGCCCTGACCACGGAGGTCTGTGAGAAATGCGGGGCCAATGCATCTGGATGCACGACGGAGGCCCAGAGACTTGCCACTGTGGCTTCGTCGTGCCGATCGGCGCGCGGGGCGGTGGGAGCGCCTCTCTCTGCCGCTATCCTCAGTTACCGCTGTCGTCGCGGCGCTTCAGTGTGGGCCGCTCATCCTGGTCGGGCTTCTGACCGTCGCTGTCACCGACCGGGCCGGTGCCGCTGCCCGGAGCGCGACGCAAGGTCGGTTTGTTCGGGTCGTCCTTGCCGATCACCTTTTTGCGGTTGTGCAGCGAGTAAAGCCGCGCCTTCACGTCGTTGAACTCCGAGGTGTTGACCACGTACTCGGGCTTGGCCTTCAGGATCGTTTCGATTTCCTTCTGCGAGGCCTGAATCCGGTCGTCGGTCATGGGGTGGGTGGCGAACACTTTCGAGATCGTGCCGGGCTTGCGTTTCTCCATCGTCTGGATCTTCTCGAAGAAGTCCACGAACGAAGTGGGATCGTAACCCGACTTGTACATATACTGCAGGCCGAGGAAATCCGCTTCGCGCTCATTGGCTCGCGAGAAAGCCAGGAATCCCATGGGGATGGCCAGACTGGCACCTTGATAGATAGCGTATCCGGCCCAGCCGCCGCTCATCACCATCACCGGAATCATGGCGATTTGAGCCAGTTGGCCGCGGGTAGCGTTCCGGGTGCCGTGGCGCGCGGCCACATGGGCGATCTCATGCGCCATCACGCCCGCCAGTTCGGACTCGCTGTCCGCCTTCAGGATCAGGCCGGAGTTCACGAAGAAGAACCCGCCGGGCAAAGCGAAGGCGTTCACCTCTTCGGAATCCAGCACCTTGATGGTGAACGGAACTTTGGCGTCGGAGTTGCGGACCAGGTTTTGGCCGACCCGGTTTACGTATTCGGCGATAACCGGGTCATCCACAATTTTGGCTTGGCGCTCGACTTCCTGCGCCAGTTGCTTGCCTATGGCGATCTCTTTCTCCAAAGAGTAGAAATTTACACCTTTGCCCACGTCGCGATTGCCGATTTCGTCGGGATCGTTCTTCTTGTCGTCGGCAAAGGAACGAGTTGGCAGCAGGGTGAGTGCTGCCGCCAGGAAGGCCACGGATACCGCAGAGAACAGCTTCATTTGTGGATTTCTCCTGCTACCTTTCACTATACGCCCAAAAGGGTGTACCTGTAGCGCTAATTTGCATACGTATGGTAGCGGCGGCAGGTTACTCTAATAAATCGCGCCTCTTGATGGTCGGGCGGTCGTCGCCTGGGTCGTCGCCGGGTGGCTCTCCGGCGCCGGGCTTGCGGCGCAGCACGGGCTTTTGGGCGTCTTTGTCGGTTGATCGCAGCTTGCGCTGGTTCTCCAGGGCCAGCAGGCGTCCCCGCACCTCAACGTATTCCGAGGTATTGACCACGTATTCCGGCTTCTGGGGCAGGATCTTCTCGATTTCCGCCTGAGCCTTTTGCAGCCGGTCGTCGTTCATGGGGTGGGTGGAGAAGACCTTGGCGATGGTGCCGGGTTTCCGCTTCTCGAGCGACATCATCTTCTCGAACATGTCGAGCGCGGCAGTAGGGTCGTAGCCGGCCGCATAGAGATATTGCAGTCCCAGGTAATCCGCTTCGGCCTCGAAGCCGCGCGAAAAGGTCAGGAACGTCATGGGGATGGCCAGACCCGCGCCTTGGCGTATGGCGTAGCCGCCCCAGCCGCCTAGGAAGACCAGCGGGAGAGTGGCGATGTTGGCGATCTGCGCCCGGCAGGCCTGCCGCGTCATGTGCCTAGCGGCCACGTGGGCGATCTCGTGCGCCATGGCGCTGGCCATCTCCGCTTCGGTTTCCGCGGCATGCATGAGGCCGGTGTTGACGAAGACGAATCCGCCGGGGAGGGCGAACGCGTTCAAAGTGCTATCGTCGATCACCTGGAAGCTAAAGGGCACCTTGGCGTCCGAGTTGCGCACCAGGTTCTGACCCACGCGGTTCACATATTCGGTGATGATCGGGTCATCGAGCAGCTTCGCCTGACGCTGGACTTCCGCCGCCAGTTGCTTGCCCATGGCGATTTCCTTCTCGATCGAATAGCAGTTGAGCCCTTTCCCCACGTCGCGGTTGCCGATCTGGTCCGGATCGTCTTTCTTGTTATCCGCAAACGCGACGGTTAGGGACAAGCTCAACGCCAGTAATCCGGCGCAGCCCGACCGCATGGTTCTGCCTCCTAGCAAAGTGGGGCAGGTTGTCAACCTGCGGGCCGATTGTCAATCGGCCCTCCCCTGACAATACCCTAAGCGCAAATAACGTATAGTCATCATAATGGGTTTCGAAGCAATTGCAAAATCGCAGGACGAATTGTGGTCCCGGTACGCTGACCAGTTCCCCGTCCGAAAGCGCCTGATCTATTTGAACCACGCCGCGGTCTCGCCGCTACCCAGGCGGGCAGCCGAGGCGATGCAGTGGCTGGCGGCGGACGCGCTCGAGTTCGGCAGCTTACACTACGGGCAATGGCTGGAGACGTACGAAGGGTTGCGGTCGGCGGCGGCCCGCCTGATAGGCGCCGAGCGAAGTGAAATCGCCCTCGTCAAGAACACCTCCGAAGGCATCTCCACGGTGGCTATCGGGCTCGACTGGCGGCCCGGCGACAAGATGGTCGCGTTTCGCGAGGAGTTCCCGTCCAACTACTACCCCTGGAAAAAGCTGGAAGAGACCGGTGTGCGCGTCGAGTGGCTCTCCTACCTGGACCCGCTGGAACGCATCGAGCAAGCCTGCCGCGGAGCCAAGCTGCTTGCGATCAGTTTCGTACAATATTTGAGCGGATACCGCGCGGACCTTGAAGCGATAGGTGAGATTTGCCATCGTAGCGGATGCATTTTTCTAGTGGATGCCATACAGGGGATGGGTGCTTTTCCGTTAAATGTGCGGAAAGCGCGAATACACGCCTTGGCGGCCGACGGCCACAAGTGGATGCTGGGGCCGGAAGGCTGCGGTATCTTATTCATTTCCCAAGAGGTTCAGGACCTCGTGCGGCCTATCGAATTTGGTTGGACCAATGTGGCTGGCTACAAGGACTACGCCAGCCGCGACATGACCTTGAGGCGGGAGGCGGGCCGGTACGAGTGCGGCACATTAAATACTATTGGCTGCTATGGATTGCGAGCATCGATTGAATTTTTACTTGAAATAGGGCTAGGAGTTATAAGTCCGGTTGTCCAAAATCTAGGGGATAGGGTGGCCGAAGGTGTTCAAACTAAAGGATATGAGGTCCTCGGAAACCGGACTGCGGCTAACGGAGCAGGTATTGTGAGTTTTCGCAAGGTTGGAATGGAAAGCGCCCTCGTCGTCGAAAAGCTGAAAGCTGCCGGAGTGGTTGCCGCGGCGCGTCAAGGATGGGTGCGCGTCTCGCCGCACTTCTACATCAGCCCCGAAGAGATCGGCCGGATGGTGGAGGCGCTGCCGTGAGCGGGCGGCTTCGCGGCCCCCTCACGACTGGGGCGGGGGTCAGGGAGCGGGGACCGGGGTTTTGTCTTCTACATCAGCCCCGAGGAGATCGGCCGGATGCTGGAGGCGTTGCCGTGATCGGGCGGCTTCGCGGCCCCCTCACGACGGGGGCGAGGGTAAGGAGGCTGGGGCCGGGGTTTTGTTTTCTCTTCATCGTCTCCAGTGCGCTGACTGCCGCCGTCCCTTCACCTGAGAGTCATTTCGGCCAGCGTATGGGGGCCGACCATCTGGTCCTCGATTGGGACCGGGTAGTCTCCTACTTCCTAGCCCTGGAGAAGAACAGCGACCGGATTCGCCTGGCGGAGCTCGGCAAGACCACAGAAGGGCGGCCTTTCATTGCAGCCACGATTGCCGCGCCGGATACATTGCGATCGCTCGATCATTATCGGGAGATTCAGCGCCGCCTGGCCGATCCGCGCCTCACGTCGGAAAGCGAAGCCGAAAAACTGGCCGCCGAGGGGAAGACGGTGGTCCTGATCACCTGCTCGATTCACTCGACGGAGCTGGCCTCTACCGAGACCGCCGTCGAGTTCGCATATCGCCTGCTGACCGAAGACACGTGGCGCTTCCGTGCCATCCTAGAAAACACAATCTTCTTGCTCGTGCCGTCGCTCAATCCGGATGGCGTCGATATCGTCACGCGCTGGTATCGGCGCACCCTCGGCACGCCTTACGAAGGCTCCGGGCCACCCGAGCTTTACCAGAAGTATACGGGCCACGACAACAATCGCGACTGGTACATGTTTACGCAGAAGGAAACGCAACTGACCATTGCGAAGCTGCAGAACGTCTGGCATCCGCAGATTGTGTACGATGTGCACCAGCAGGGTCCTAACGCGGCGCGCATTTTCGTGCCACCGTGGATGGACCCGATCGAACCGAACATCGATGCCATCCTGATGCAGGAATCCAACATGATCGGGACGGCTATGGCCTCCGACCTGACCGCCGCCGGACGTAAGGGTGTCGCTATCCACGCCACGTACGACTTCTGGACGCCGTCGCGGCACTACCAGGCATTCCATGGCGGCATGCGTATCCTGACCGAGTCAGCCAGCGCGAAGCTGGCCAGCCCGATCACCGTGAAGCCCGAGCAGCTCGAGCAGAATCCGCTAGGCTACGACGCCCGGGAGCCGAGCTGGAATTTCCTGGAGCCGTGGCCGGGCGGCGTGTGGCGCTTGCGCGACATCGTGGATGACCAGTTGATTGCGATGGAATCGTGCCTTTACCAGGCAGCAGTGCATCGCGAAGAACTGCTACGCAACTTCTACAAGATCGGGCAGCGGCAGGTGGCCCGAAAATCGCCGTGGGGGTTCGTGATTCCGGCAGCGCAGCGCGACCCGAGCGCGGCGCGGAAACTGGTGGAGACGCTGGCCTTTGGGCAGGTGGAGATCGAGCATACCGAAACCGGCGACAACGTCATCCGCATGACGCAGCCCTACAGCGGATGGGCCAAGGCGCTCCTCGAACGCCAGCATTACCCGGATATGCGCCTCTACCCCGGCGGTCCGCCGCAGCGCCCTTATGATGTGACCGCGCACACTCTACCGCTGCTGATGGGCGTGCGGGTGGAAGCGGTGGATTCGCCGGTGGCGACCTCTCCGGGCGGCGTCTCGGGGATTTCCCGCGGCCTGCCTGCTTCCGACAGCCAGACGTGGAAGATTGTCAATGGACTTTGGGCCACGGGGGACAACGTATGGCGGAATACCGCCACCGGCGATTTCGCCCTGGCGAACGAGGGCGCTGGATTCAAGCACGTCGAGCGACCGCGCATCGGCTTGTACCGCAGCTTCATGCCCAACAGCGACGAAGGCTGGACCCGCTGGTTGCTCGAGCAGTTCGGGTTTGCCTACGACTCCCTGCTCAACAAGGATATACAGGCCGGCGGACTGCGGAAACATTACGACGTCATCGTGTTTCCGGACGCTACCGCCGACTCCATGGAAGACGGCTATCAACAAGGGAAGCTGCCCGCGGAATTCACGGGCGGTCTGGCGGCGAGCGGCGTGGATGCGCTGCGCGAGTTCGCCTCCATGGGCGGCACGCTGATCTTCCTGAACCGCGCGTCCGAATATGCCACGCGCCACCTCGGCGTGGCGGCCCGCAACGTAGTACAGCGTGTCTCCAACAGCGAATATTATTCGCCCGGCTCGCTGCTGAACGCCCGGATCGATCCGCACCATCCGCTGGCCCTGGGCTTGCCGCAAGACATCGCGATCTGGTCCGAGCAGAGCCCCGCCTGGGAGACTAAAGAGAGCGCTCCCGTTCGGTACCCGGACGCGAACCTGCTGGCATCCGGCTGGCTGCTAGGCGAGAAATACCTGGCCCGCAAGGCCGCCCTGGTAGATGCGAAGCTGGGCGCCGGCCGCGTGATCCTGTTCGGCATGCGGCCCCAGTATCGCGCGCAAAGCTACCAGACGTTCAAGATTTTTTTCAACGCGCTGCTCGTGCGATAAGTGCGGCCGGCGAGTGGGCAGGCGGGTGGGGCCGGCGCTTTCGCCTGCCAACTCCGCACACAGCACTTGCTTTTGCCCGCCCATTCAGGCAAGCTGGAAGGTTTTCTACAACTTCATGCTGGTACGCATTCTTTACCACGATCATTGTTTCGACGGCGCCGCTTCCGCCGCATACTTCACGCGCTTCATGCAAGGGGCGTTTTACCCCGAAGCGGAGTTTGCCTATACCGGAATGGCCCACAAAGCCACCCAGCTCTTTGAACCGAGCCTGTTCGACGGCGACGTGAACGCCATCGTCGACTTCAAGTACTCCAACGACCCCCGTCTGACCTGGTGGTTCGACCATCATCAGAGCGCCTTCCTGACGCCCGAAGACGCCGCGCACTACCGCCAGGACCACAGCGGCCGCAAGCTCTACGACCCCACTTTCAAGTCGTGCACCTCGTTTATCTGCACCATCGCCAAGGAGCGCTTCGGCTTCTTCGCAGCGGACATGGCACAGCTTGTGGAGTGGGCCAACATTATCGATGGCGCGCAATATCCGAACGCCCAAACAGCCGTGGAACTGGGTGCGCCGGCCATGAAACTGACGCTGGTGATCGAGGGGGCGAAGGGCTCCGGGATCGTACAGAAGATCATCGGCTGGATGCAGCATCGCAAGCTGGAGGAGATCGCCGCGGAGCCGGAGGTGCAGGCATTATTCGAACCGCTCTACAAGCGCCACCTCGATTCCGTGGGCATGATCCGCGGGCGCGCCACCGAGGACCATGGCGTCGTCTACTTCGACCTCACCGGCTACGACCTGGAAGGCTACAACAAGTTCATCCCCTACTACCTGTTTCCGGACTCGATATACACGGTTTCGGTGAGCCCCTCCAGCTTCCGAACGAAGGTTTCGGTGGGATCGAACCCGTGGGCGCCGGAGATCCCCAAGCACAACCTGGCGACTATCTGCGAGCGTTACGGCGGAGGCGGCCATGCGCGCGTGGGCGCCATAAGCTTCGAGCCCGGCGCGCTGGAGAAGGCGCGGGCCGTAGCGGCGGAAATTGTGGCGGAGCTGAAGCAGTAGCCCGTGGCGCAGGCACTTTTGCCTGCCGCGTCGGCACTCTTGCCGGCGCAAGGCCGCGCAGCGCACGCTATCATAAGAGAAACGTGCCAGGCGTATACGTTTCCTATCCTTTCTGCGCGCAGAAGTGCACATACTGCAATTTCGCCTCCGGTGTCTATGCGCTCACCCTGGAAGCCGGCTACCGGGAGGCCTTACGCGGTGAGATCGAACGGCACCAGTGGGCGTGGCGGCCGGAAACGATTTATGTCGGCGGCGGCACGCCTAGCGCGATGGACCCGGACGCGGTCGCATCGCTGCTCTCCCTGATCCCGGGACGACCGTGGCAGGAAGCGACGCTGGAAGCCGCGCCCGGAACGATCACGCCCGACAAGGCCCGCGCTTGGGCGCGAGCCGGCATCGACCGCGTGAGCCTGGGGGTGCAATCCTTCGTGCAGCCGGAGATCGCCCGCACGGGACGCAAGCACACCGCCCAGATCGTCTCCGCCGAAGTGGCCATCCTCCGGGAATGTGGTATCCGTAAGATCAACATCGACCTGATCGCCGGGCTTCCCGGGCAAACCGCTGCAAGCTGGCGCGAATCGATCGAGTGGATCGCGCGCCTGCAGCCCGATCACGTTTCCGTTTACATGCTCGAGGTGGATGAAGACAGCCGCCTCGGCCGCGAAATTCTGGCGGGTGGCACGCGTTATGGCGCCGCCGGGCGGCCCTCCGAAGACCTGACCGCCGACCTTTACGAAACGGCCGTCGAGAGCTTGGCCGTCCTGGGGCGGCGCCGCTATGAGATCTCCAATTTCGCCGTGCCGGGCTACGAGTCGCGTCACAACTTGAAATACTGGAATCTCGAACGTTACGCGGGCTTCGGCGCCGACGCCCATTCGTTCGACGGCCGGCGCCGCTGGCAGAATCCGGAATCCGTGACGGAATATCTGGGCGCGTGGCATCCGGTGTGCGTCGAAACAAACCCGTTAGAGGAGCGCTTTTTCGTAGGCCTGCGGCTGACTCAGGGAATCCGTCCGGAGCCCCGTGAATGGCAGTATTTTCGCGAGCCCATACTGCGCTTCCTCGATCAAGGCTTGCTCGAAACCGACGGCGGAATGCTGCGCTTGACCAGCCGCGGCGTGATGCTGTCCAACGAAGTCTTTCAGGAGTTCCTGACATGATCGATCTGCGCAGCGACACGGTCACCAAGCCCACCCCGGAGATGCGCCGGGCCATGATGGAAGCCGAAGTGGGCGACGATGTTTATGGCGAAGACCCCACGGTCAACCTGCTGGAGCGGCGGGCGGCCGAGATCGCCGGCAAAGAGGCCGCGCTGTTCGTGCCCACCGGCACCATGGGCAACACCATCGCGGTGAAGCTGCACACGCGGCACGGCGAGGAAGTGATCTGCGATTCGCGCGCGCACGTGCTCGAGTACGAGCTAGCCATGCTGGCCTGGTTTTCCGGCTGCGTGGGGCGGCCCATTCAGACCAGCGACGGCATTATGAAGTGGGACCAAATTGCGCGCGAAATCCGTCCGCTGGGGCCGCACCGCGCGCGCACTGCTTTGATCGAAATCGAAAACACGAACAATATAGCGGGCGGCACGATCTACCCGCTGCAGCTCATTCACGAGATTTGCGACAAAGCGCACGAAGGCGGCCTGAAAGTCCACATGGATGGCGCGCGCGTGTTCAACGCCGCGGAGGCCTCCGGCAAGCCGGTGCGCGAGATCGTGGCCAAGGTGGACACGGTGATGTTCTGCCTCTCGAAGGCGCTGGGCGCGCCGGTGGGGTCGATGCTGGCCGGTACCGCGGAGGCGATCGCGCAAGGGCGGCTCTACCGCAAGCGCCTGGGCGGCGGCATGCGCCAGGCAGGCGTGCTGGCGGCGGCGGGGCTGATCGCGCTGGAACAAAGCCCGCGCCACCTGGCCGAAGACCACCGCAATGCTCGCATCATGGCGCAAGGCCTGGCGCGCATCCCGGGCATACAGGTCGATCCCGCCAAGGTACAGACCAATATCGTGATCTTCGATGTGAGCGACACAGGCCTGGCGGCGCAGGAAGTGAGCGCGCGGCTGAAGGAGCGCGGCGTGCTGATCAATGCTGTGAATGCGAGCCTGATGCGGCTGGTGACGCATTACGACGTGGACCGCGAGGGGTGTGAGCTCGCGCTGGCGGCGCTGGCGGAGGTAGCCGCGGGGGTAGGCGCGGTGGTTTGAGAGGTGACGGGGCGGAAGCAAGAAGGGGATGGCCGCAGCACATGAATTAAATGAATCGTGTGCCGCTTGCCAGCTTACCTTTTCCTTGGTCTCATAGGTCCGCCCTTTGAGGGCTTGAAGCTCGGCCCTGCGGGGTTGCCGACCACGCGTCCGCTTGTGGCCCTCATACACACAGTCCGAGGTTGCGATCAACTGAGGCCTGATCTCGCAAAATGAAAATCTGCATGGAGCACAATGGAGCACCTAATTCGGCAACAGCTTGAAAAATGGTCTGATGATCTGTCACGATTGCGGCAGAATAGGGTGCTTGGCGAGAGCGCTTTTATCACCTTCGTAGAGGACCGCGGAATCCCGGTATTCGGAGTTGTTGAGGGCGATCCGGGAAACTTCTATAGGCGCGGGTGGCTAAGGGCCGACGGCAGTGATCACGAAGGGAAGCCACTGTTCCATCCGTTTCGAATGTATCCGATTCACCGCATCCTTCAAATGTGTGAACTCGGGATCGCGCTTGCCTCTTCGCTAAGGCCGGAGGGCATGTTAGAGCTCACGGAATGCCTTCTGACGGACCGTAATCGAATCGAACAAATTGAGGATTGTGTAGAGCGTTGGAATGAAATCGTCGATCTTGCGCTACTTTTGGAGCCCCTGTATTGGCCC
>JBEKUO010000190.1:0-13502 GCA_049514955.1 Bryobacteraceae bacterium
GCCCGAGTGCGGTTCAATAAAGCCGGCGATCCGGCAGGCGTCGAGCGTCTCGGTATCGCACTCGAGCCGGAAACCGATTACGAGCGGCGCGCCGACGGCAGCGGCGGCTGCGAGGATCCGCGGATCACGTTCGTGGAGCCCCTCCAGCGCTACATCATGACTTACACGGCACTTTCGCCCGAAGGCCCGCGCATCGCCCTGGCCCTATCGGAGGACCTCTTCCACTGGCAGCGTCTGGGGCTCGCGACCTTTGCTCCGTATCACGGCATCCACATCGGCGACGTGGATAATAAAGATGCCAGCCTCTTCCCCGTTGCCATTCCTAATCCTTCCGGTCGACCGGACCTGGCTATGCTCCATCGTCCAATTTTTCCCGGCACTCGCCCGGAGGACACCGCGCGCCGTGGCGCGTTTCGTGAGGTAGATCTCGATCGTGAAAGCATCTGGATCTCCTACTGCAGGATGGCCTTGGAGGGCGGTGAACGACACCGCATCCGCAAGTTTGACTCGCATCACCGGCTGGCCGCTCCGGTGTCGCCCTGGGAGCGGCTCAAAATCGGCGCCGGCACTCCGCCCATCCTCACCCGGCTTGGCTGGCTGATCGTCTACCACGGCGTCAGCGATTTGGTGGAACCGGGGAACGATGGACACCAGCTATGCTACTCGGCCGGGGTTATGGTGCTCTCAAAGGAGCATCCGCGCTTGATCAGTTATCGTTCGACAAAGCCGGTGTTGACGCCGGAACTTCCGCAAGAACGCCGCGGCGCCGTTGCCAACGTGGTGTTCCCCACCGGCATCGACCGGCGCGACGATCTTGGCTCACCGGACCGCTTCGACGTCTATTACGGAATGGCTGACAACCGGATTGGCGTAGCGCGCCTTGATCTGCCGGATGTACTGCCACCGGGAGGAGTCGCCGACCCGCCGGAATCAAAGGTGTAGCGCAAACATGGAGAACAAAACCACTCCTTCGAATCTCGGCGCTGTGGCCTCGGTACGCGGCAGTGTCGTGGATATACGGTTCGACGCACATTTGCCGCCTATCTACTCGTTGCTGCACGCGAAGGAGGGGAAAATTGCCATCGAGGTGTTAGCCCAACTCGACGCGCACAGCGTGCGTGGAATCGCGCTGACTCCCACCGAAGGTCTCGTACGTGGCAGCGCAGTGGAAGACACGGGCGGTCCGCTGAAGGCGCCGGTCGGCCAGGGAATTCTCTCGCGCATGTTCGACGTCTTTGGGAATGCCATTGACCGCCAGGCGGCGCCGGCGGATGTCCAATGGCGCACGGTGCATCAAGACCCGCCCGCGTTAGAACGGCGTTCCACCAAATCCGAGATCTTCGAGACGGGCATCAAGGCCATCGATGTGCTGGTGCCGCTCGAGCGCGGCGGCAAATCGGGTCTGTTCGGCGGTGCGGGCGTGGGCAAAACGGTATTGCTCACCGAAATGATTCACAACATGATCGAGCACCAGAAGGGTGTCAGCATTTTTTGCGGGATCGGCGAACGATGCCGGGAGGGCGAGGAACTGTACAGCGGGATGAAGGCGGCCGGCGTACTGCCGAACATGGTGATGGTATACGGGCAGATGAATGAACCCCCGGGCAGCCGTTTCCGCGTGGGCCTCGCGGCGCTGACCATGTGCGAGTATTTCCGGGACGACGAGCATCGCGACGTGCTGCTGCTCATCGATAATATTTTCCGCTTTATCCAGGCCGGCATGGAGGTGTCCGGCCTGATGGGCCAAATGCCATCGCGCCTGGGCTATCAGCCCACCATGGGCACCGAGCTATCGGGGTTGGAGGAGCGCATCGCCAACACCGATACCGGCGCCATCACTTCCATTCAGGCGGTGTATGTGCCGGCGGACGATTTGACCGACCCGGCGGCGGTGCACACGTTTTCGCATCTCTCGACGTCCATCGTGCTTTCGCGCAAACGCGCCAGTGAAGGCCTTTTCCCGGCTATCGATCTGCTGCAATCCAACTCCAAAATGGCTACGCCCGGCATCGTCGGCGACCGGCATTATCTGCTGGCGCAGGAAATTCGGCGGACGCTCGCGCAGTACGAAGATCTCAAGGACATCATCGCCATGCTCGGCCTGGAGCAACTGGCGCCGGAAGACCGCAAAGTAGTCGCCCGCGCCCGGCGGCTGGAGCGATTCCTTACGCAGCCGTTTTTCGCCACGGAGCAGTTTAGCGGGATCAAGGGAAAACTCGTCAGCCTCAAAGATTCGCTGGATGGTTGCGAACGAATTCTGCACGATGAATTCAAAGACTACCCGGAAAGCGCGCTTTACATGATCGGCGCAATTGACGAAGCGAAGAAGCCGGCCGCCGATTCCAAGCCCAAAACCAAGTCCGCGCCACGGCCCGAGCAGAAACCTAAACCGGAGGTCGAACATGCCGCAGCCGGCGCTCATGCATCTTAAGATTCTCCTGCCGTTCGGAATCTTCGCCGAGAAAACCGGCGTCTCGCGCATCGTGGCGGAGACCCGCGAGGGATCGTTTGGGCTCCTGCCACACCGCCTGGACTGCGTTGCGGCACTCGCGCCCGGGATTCTGGTCTACCAAAGCGAAGGGGAAGGTGAGGTTTATGCAGCCGTCGATGAAGGGGTGCTGGTGAAGACTGGCATGGACGTGCTCGTCTCCGTGCGAAACGCAATCGGCGGAACGGACCTCGGCCAACTTCATGCGGCGGTGGAAAAGGAGTTTCTGAACCTGGACGAACGGGAGCAGAGCGTCCGCTCGGTGATGGCGAAAATGGAGAGCGATTTCATCGGCCGCCTGGCGGAGTTTCATCATGAGTGAGGAATCGGAAATCGGGAGCGCGAAAGATCGGAATGCGTTCAGCCGGGCGGTCGCCGCGAAGGCGGCGCGCAAGCTCAAGGCGCGGCGCCACCCCGCGCAGGGCGTCTGGTTTGGCTTGGGCATGATGGGGCTGGTCGGTTGGTCGGTGGTGGTTCCGACGCTGCTCGGCGCGGCGTTCGGAATCTGGCTGGACAAGCGCAATCCAGGACAGCTTTCCTGGACGCTGACGTTTCTGGTCATCGGCCTGGTCGTCGGCTGTTTGAACGCTTGGCATTGGGTGAGTAAAGAAGACAAGGAGATGCGAGACGAACAGGAGAATAAGGATGACTGAAACGTTTGGCCTGCTGCTGGCTCTGGTGGGTGGCGTCTTACTCGGTGCGATATTCTTCGGCGGACTTTGGTGGACGGTGCGCAAGGGCGTCTCGTCCAAACAGCCGGCGCTTCTGTTCTTCGGCAGCCTGATGCTGCGAACAAGTATCGCCCTGGCAGGTTTCTTTCTTATTGGGCGCGGTCATTGGGAGAGGCTGCTGGTGAGCCTCCTGGGATTTGTCATAGCACGCCTTTTGGTGACGCGTTTTACCCGCGCGGCGCAAAGGCCAACTTATCTGGAACAGGCGGCCAGTCATGCGCCTTAGTCCCGATCAGATAATCTACTGGCAATACGGATTCTTCAAACTCAACGCCACCATTGTGTTCACGTGGGCGTTGATGCTCGCGCTGGCCGGCGGTTCCGGACTGATCACGCGAAAGCTTTCTGTCGGTCTCGAACGCTCCCGCTGGCAGAACCTTCTGGAGATTGTCGTCACCGGTATCGCGAAACAGATTGAAGAGGCAGGTCTGAGCCAGCCGCAGAAGTATATCGGGTTTCTGGGCACGCTTTTTCTGTTTATCGCCACAGCCAGCCTGTGTAACGTTCTTCCTGTCTACCAGCCGCCGACCGCTTCGCTCTCGACCACGGCGGCGCTGGCGTTGTGCGTGTTCGTGGCAGTGCCGTTGTTCGGCATTGCGGACCAAGGAGTCGGCAATTACCTTAAGTCCTATATGCAGCCGACGTTCTTCATGCTGCCATTCAACATCATCAGCGAACTTTCACGAACGCTGGCCTTGGCGATCCGATTGTTCGGCAATATGATGAGCGGGGCGATGATTGTCGGCATCCTATTGACCATTACGCCCTTCATCTTCCCGATCGTCATGACGTTGCTCGGTCAGCTCACCGGCATGGTGCAGGCCTACATTTTCAGCATCCTGGCGACAGTGTATATCGCGGCCGGAACGCGAGTCCGCAAGCCCAAGCCGGAGCCCGTGAAGGATTGAAGCATGAACTTCCAATGCAAAAGGAGATTCTATGGATAGCATGACTATTATCGCGGTGGCATCTATTGTCATCGCCGGCATTACTACCGGTTTCGGAACTATGGGACCCGCCCTGGCGGAAGGGAGGGCCGTGGCGACGGCGCTGAGTTCGCTGGCGCAGCAGCCAGATGCCTCCGCTACCATCACCCGGACGTTGTTCGTGGGCCTGGCGATGATTGAGTCCACGGCTATCTATTGCTTCGTGGTTTCGATGATTCTGATCTTCGCCAACCCGTTCTGGAACCACGTCATCGTCCAAGCCGCGAAAAAGTGAGCTTATGTTAGCCGATTGGTTCACCATCGTCGCGCAGGCGCTCAACTTTCTGATCCTCGTGTGGCTGATGAAGCGGTTCCTTTACAAGCCTGTCCTCCACGCCATCGATGAGCGGGAGAAGCGCATCGCTACGGAGCTTGCGAACGCCGACGCGAAAAAGGCCGAAGCCCAAAAAGAGCACGACGAGTTCCAGCAAAAGAACGCGGAGTTCGACCATCAACGCGCCGCGCTGATGACCAAAGCGACAGAAGAGGCCCAGGCTGAACGCCAGCGGCTCCTCGATGAAGCGCGGAAGGCGGCAGTGGATTTGAGCTCAAAACGGCAGGAAGCGTTGCGAAACGAAGAACAGACCTTACATCAAGCAATCCGCCGCCGGACGCAGCGGGAAGTATTTGCCATCGCACGTATGGCGCTGGCGGACCTGGCCACGACGAGTCTGGAAGAACGCCTGGGCGAGGTGTTCACGCGCCGCTTGCGGGAGATGAACGGGAAGGCGAAAGAAGCTCTCGCCGAGGCCCTTAAGACAGCCTCCGATCCCGCGGTGGTGCGCAGCACGTTTGACCTGCCTGCGGACCAACGCGCGGTCATACAAAATGCGCTCAACGAAACCTTCTCGGCTGAAGTCCGCGTCCGGTTCGAGACCGCGCCAGACCTGATCGGCGGCATTGAACTCACTACGAACGGACAAAAGGTGGCTTGGAGCATCGCGGATTACTTGGCTTCGCTGGAAGCGGGCGTCGACGAACTCCTGAAAGAGAAGGATAAACCTGCGGTCAAGGCCGAAACTAAACCCGAGGCCAAGGCTGAACCTGAACCCAAGGCTGAGCCTAAACCCGAAGCCAAGGCCGAAACTAAACCCGAAGCCAAAGCGGAGCCTGAACCCGAAGCCAAGGCCAAGCCCGAACCTGAGGCCAAGGCTGAACCTAAACCCGAAGCCAAAGCGGAACCCGAACCCGAGGCCAAAGCGGAACCTGAACCCGAAGTTAAGCCTGAGCCTAAACCCGATGAACCTAAGGCTGCAACAAAGAGCAGTGAACATGGAACCTGAGAGCCTTCAGAACGATTTCGACAAGGCGTTTGCCGGAATCAGCCAAGTCCGAGAGGCATTCACGCCTGTACTGACGCCACGGGAGGTGGGCACCATCACCAGCGTGGCCACCGGCATTGCCAAGGTGTCGGGGCTCCCAGGTGTGGGCTTCGATGAGTTGGTTCTATTTCCCGGCGATGTGCTCGGCATTGCGTTCAACGTGGACGCAGACGAAATCGGCGTGGTTCTGCTCGGCGAATACCAGCAACTCCACGCTGGCGATGAAGTCGAGCGCACGGGCCGGGTCATGGACGTGGCCGTGGGCGATGCATTGCTCGGGCGCGTTATCGACCCGCTCGGCCGGCCCCTCGATGGCAAAGGGCCGGTGGCCTCCAGCAAGCGCCTGCCCGTCGAACGCCCTGCCCCGCCCATTATGGACCGCGCGCCTGTTACGGTACCTCTCCAGACTGGCCTTATGGTCATCGACGCGCTCATCCCCGTTGGGCGCGGCCAGCGCGAGTTGATTCTCGGCGACCGGCAGACGGGCAAGACCGCCATTGCGACCGACACTATCTTCAACCAGCGCGACCGGAATGTGCTGTGCGTTTACTGTGCCATCGGCCAGCGCGCGTCCGCGGTTGCGAAGACCGTGGCGAACTTGCGGGAAAAGGGTGCGATGGATTACACCGTCGTGGTCGTGAGTGAGGGCAACGACCCGCCCGGTCTCGCTTACATCGCGCCTTACGCCGCCACCAGCATCGCGGAGTATTTCATGGAAGCGGGCCGGGATGTACTGATCGTTTACGACGACCTCGTGCAACACGCGCGCTCCTATCGCGAACTCTCTCTGCTGTTGCGCCGTCCGCCCGGCCGGGAAGCGTTTCCCGGCGACATCTTTTATATCCACTCGCGGCTGCTCGAACGTGCGACGCACTTGCGCAAGGAACTGGGCGGCGGCTCGCTCACCGCGCTGCCCATCATCGAAACCGAGGCGCAAGACATTTCCGCCTATATTCCGACCAACTTGATTTCCATCACGGATGGGCAGATCTACCTCTCGCCGTCGCTCTTCGAATTGGGGGTGCTGCCCGCCGTGGACGTCGGAAAATCCGTCTCGCGAGTGGGCGGCCAAGCGCAACGGGCGGCCTACCGCGCGGTGGCGGGCGATCTAAAGCTAGCCTACGCGCAGTTCGAGGAGCTCGAAACTTTTTCCCGGTTCGGAGCCCGCCTGGATGCAGACACACGCAAGACCATCGAACACGGACGGCGAATCCGCGCGTGCCTGAAACAGCCGGAATTCTCCCCGGTCTCCGTGCCCGCGCAAATCGCCGTGCTGCTGGCATTGACCGCGGGACTCTTCGACCTTGTGCCGCTCGATCGGATGACGGACGCCGAACACGCCCTATGCGAGGCCGCGGCGGATATCCCGCCGGAGGTGCGCGGGCGATTGGATACCGCCGCAAAACTGAGCGACGAAGATCGCAAAGCGATTGTCGACATCGCGAGCAAAGCTCTTGCCCGTTTCCAGCCCAAGCCTGAACCCGAGAAAAAACCATGAGCGACACCACGGCGAGCTTGCGGCGAAAGATCGGGGGAGCCGGGGATCTCGAATCCGTCGTCCGCACCATGAAGGCCGTAGCCGCCTCGAGCATCTCACAATACGAAAACTCGGTGAACGCGTTGACAGATTATTATCGCGCGGTGGAACTGGGGTTGGGAGCATGCTTCCGGGAAAGCGGGCCGGCGCCGTTGGTTCCGGAACGGAAAGAGCGGAACGATGCGGATGCGATCGGCGCCGTCGTGTTCGGCTCCGACCAGGGACTGGTGGGCCAGTTCAATGAGGTGGTGGCCGATTTTGCGATCAAGACACTTGCCGCCCTTCCCGGTAAACCCAAGGTCTGGGCCGTAGGCGAGCGTGTTCATGAGCGCCTGGCGGACGCTGGCCTTGCGCCGATCGGAATCTTCGCTGTGCCGAATTCAGTCAAGGCCATTACTCCGCTCGTCGGGCAGATTCAAATCGAAAGCGAAGCGCATCGGGCGAAAGGTGAATATACGCGCCTTTACGTATTCCACAATCGCCCACAATCCGGGGCGCTCTACGAGCCGGTCAGCCAACGGTTGTTGCCGCTCGACGCGCAATGGGAACTAGGTCTGGCCAACGTCCGCTGGCCGGGCGGGACCTTGCCCGAAATCATGTGCAGCGGTTCCACGACTCTGCGCGCACTCATTCGCGAATATCTTTTTATCTCGCTCTTCCAGGCGTGCGCGGAATCCCTGGCGAGCGAGAATGCCAGCCGCCTGGCCGCTATGCAGCGCGCCGAAAAGAATATCGACGAATTACTCGAGGATCTCAACCGGACATTTCATCGTTTGCGCCAAGGTGGCATCGATGAGGAACTGTTCGACGTCATCTCCGGCTTCGAAGCTCTGAGCGAAAAAAAGAAGGCCTCCGCGACGGCCCAGAAGCCGTTTAATCTAGCACCGCGGGTCGCCACGCGGGCATATGAACTCTACGAGGAGCACGGCCGTCACGAGGGCCAGTCAGATCGAGACTGGCTTGAGGCGGAACACGAGGTTGCGCCGAAAGGATGAACATGAAAATCGATTCAAGAGATTTCCGCGTGCGGTCCGGGAAAAAGGTCAAACTCAAAGAGTGGCCGACGGTTGTGAAGCCGTTTTTCAAGTCGAAGAAGCAGTATCAACAATTGCTGGAAGAGCACGTTGCGGAGTTGAGCGCCCTGCAGCGCCTGCACTACGCATCCAACCGTTATGCACTACTGCTGATCTTTCAGGGGATGGACGCGGCCGGCAAGGACGGCGCCATCCGGCACGTCATGTCCGGAGTCAATCCGCAGGGCTGCCAGGTGTCCAGTTTCAAACAGCCGAGCGCCGCCGAGCTGGAACACGATTTTCTCTGGCGCACGACATTCCGGCTTCCCGAACGCGGGCAGATCGGCATATTCAATCGTTCCTATTATGAGGAAGTGCTGGTCGTTCGGGTGCACCCCGAGATTCTCCGCAGCCAGGGGCTTTCGGAAGAGTTGCGCGACGAAAAGAACATCTGGCAGGGGCGGTATCGCTCCATCGTGGACCTCGAAAGCCACCTTTATCGCAACGGCACGCGGACTCTCAAAATATTCCTTCACCTTTCGCGGGAAGAACAGCGAAAGCGATTCCTCGATCGCATCGATGAGCCGGAAAAGAACTGGAAATTCAGCCTCGCGGACATACACGAGAGGAAATATTGGAAGGATTACGTGGACGCCTATGAGGCTTGCCTGAACGCGACCAGCACCCATCACGCGCCCTGGTACGTCGTTCCGGCCGACGACAAGGAGAATGCCCGGTTGATTGTTTCTCAAATTGTCGTCGATACGCTCGACGAACTTAAGATGGCTTATCCCAAGACCACCGCGAAACGCCGGCGGGAATTGGAATCAATCCGCAAGCAGCTTAAGAAGTAAGGTTAATCATGGCATCTGCCAAGGATGTCCCGCCCCCGGCAGGCCTCACCAGCGATGAGGTCCGCCGCCGGATCGAGAAGTTCGGCCCAAACGCAGTGCCCGACACGTCTCTACATCCACTGCGAAGGGCGCTCACCAAGTTCTGGGAGCCGGTTCCATGGATGCTCGAGGCTGCCATCGTGCTCGAGGTGGTCCTCGGCAAGTATGTCGAGGCTGCCATCATCGCGGTTCTACTGGCCTTCAACGCGGCTCTTGGGTTCCTCCAGGAAGGGCGCGCTCAGGCGACTCTGGCCGCCCTGAAGTCGCGGCTCGCGCTGAACGCGTCGGTCCTTCGCGACAATGCCTGGGCGACGGTGCCCGCGGCCGGGCTCGTGCCTGGCGATATTGTGAAGCTATCGGTCGGCGCTGTGGTGGCCGCCGACGTGCGCCTGACTGGTGGATCGGTGCTGCTCGACCAGTCCATGCTCACCGGCGAATCCGTTCCCATCGAAGCTGGCGCCGGGTTCGAAACTTATGCGGGAGCGCTGGTGCGGCGCGGTGAAGCTGTTGCGGAGGTCACGGCGACCGGAGCGCGCACCAAGTTCGGACGCACCGCGGAACTGGTTCGCACCGCGCACGTCGAGAGTACCCAGCAGAAGGCCGTTCTGCGCGTGGTGCGCAATCTCGCCATGTTCAATGGCTTCCTCATCGTGATACTGGTCGGCTATGCTCGCGCTCTCAAGATGCCGCTCGGTGAGATCGTTCCCCTGGTACTCACGGCGGTTCTGGCGTCGATCCCAGTGGCGCTGCCGGCCACTTTTACGCTAGCGGCGGCGCTCGGCGCGCGGGCTCTGGCAAAGCTGGGCGTCCTTCCGACGCGGCTCTCAGCCGTGGATGAAGCGGCTAGCATCGACGTGCTGTGCTCGGACAAGACGGGCACGTTGACGCAAAACGAACTGACGGTAACCGCCGTCCATGCCATGTCCGGCTTCGACGAATCGCACGTCTTGGGAGTGGCAGCCCTGGCGAGTTCAGACGGAGGGCAAGATCCGGTAGATACGGCCATTCGGGCCGCCGCCGCAAAAAAAGCGGCCTCCGATCTGCCGAAACTGAGTAAATTTGTGCCTTTCGATTCCGCCACGAAGATCTCCGAGGCCACCGCTGTGGACCCGAGTGGCGCCACGGTGCGTGCCGTGAAGGGGGCCTTTGCCGCAGTCATAGGGCTTACGCAACCGTCGCCTGATGCGTCCACGACGGCGAACCACCTGGAGGCGCAGGGCTTCCGGGTGCTGGCCGTCGCAGTGGGTCCACCGGAGGCCATGAAGCTCGCGGGAATTATCGCCCTCAGCGATCCGCCGCGAACGGATTCGGCGGCGCTCGTTACGGAGTTGCACAGTCTGGGCGTTCGCACCGTAATGGTGACGGGCGATGCCCCGGCGACTGCGGCTATCGTGGCTCGCTCAGTAGGCCTCGACGGAGCCGTCTGTCCACCTGGACCAATTCTCGATGGTGTACGCCCCGAGGAGTTCGCGGTCTTCGCCGGCGTCCTCCCAGAGGGAAAGTACAACCTTGTCAAGGCGTTCCAGAAAAGCGGCCACACCGTTGGTATGTGCGGCGACGGCGCCAACGATGCGCCGGCCCTGCGCCAGGCGCAGATGGGAATTGCGGTTTCCACCGCGACTGATGTTGCCAAGTCGGCGGCCGGCATCGTGCTGACCAAACCAGGACTCGGCGGTATTGTCGCTTCGGTAAAGGAAGGGCGCGTGACGTTTCAGCGCATCCTGACTTACACGCTAAACTCGGTTACTAAAAAAACCGTGCAGGTGCTCTTCCTGGCAGTGGGTCTGGTCATGACCGGACAAGCCATCCTGACTCCCATGTTGATGGTCATTATAATGCTTACCGGCGACCTCCTCGGCATGTCGTTGGCGTCGGACAACGTGCGGCCATCCCCGATGCCCAATGCTTGGCGAATCGGCAAATTGACCATCGCGGGTGTCTTCATGGGCATCTCCGAGTTGGTTTTTTGCACCGTCGTGTTGGCGATCGCCAAGTTCCGCCTGGGTCTTGGAATCGAAGCGCTAAGAACTGTGGCTTTCGTGGCCATAGTGTTCGGCAATCAGGCGACGACCTATACCAATCGTGAACGCCAGCGTATGGGGTCCGCTCGTCCAAGCCGGTGGCTCATAGGGTCGTCTGTAATCGATCTGCTGATCGCCTCAACGCTGGCGGTTTGCGGAATCGCCATGAGTCCTCTGCCTGTATTCGTCGTCGGAGGAACACTCGTAGCGGCAACGGCGTTTGCGATCGCGTAGCTATTGGCAAGTCACGTGCAAAAGGAGAGTGCATGAAAAAGCAGGAGCGTGCAGAAGTCCGAACGTACCCTACCGTTTCGAGCAAAGAGAAAGGGGGCGGTACAGGTTCAGCCGGCCAGTCTGGGGACAATCAGGGATTGTCGGACGTCGCGGAGGCAGGTCCAGAAAGCGTCGAGGAGCTGGCTGAGGAGGGGCAATCCTTCGAAGCCGACGCGATCGAAGGCGTGGAAGAGGCACCCGACGCGGACGTGGCTGAAGTTCATACGAAACAAGTCCCGGAGGACGATGTGCCTGGTGAATATCTGGAAAAGGATCAGGGCTAATATGGGCCACGGCCTGCGCGAGGCGAGGTCCCCGGACGGCCTGTCACCTCGGCGTCTTGCGCCAGAAAATGCGCGCCTCCCCGACCTCCGCCGAACCAGAATATAGGCGCGCCAGCCCGAGCTTCTGGATGCGTTCGTCGTCCTCCGGTAACTCCACGGCGTCAAAGACGCCGGCTTTAAGTCGCCGGTCGAGTTCCGATTGCGAGATCAAGTGCAATTCGGCTGCGACGGCTGGCGGAAAATTGAGCTTGTGTGAATCCGCCAACTCCATCCCTGAGGGAGGTGCGTGCCGGGTCAAAAAATATGTGTGCTCATCGGCGAACAGCACGGCCTGCGGAGGCGTGACTTCCCGGACCTTGCCGGCAACGAGCTCCGCGTCGGACCAAGCGAAGTCCTCGCGCGTATCATAGAGTACTTTCGCCACGAACAGGCAGGAAAGCAGGCTCACTATCAAAACGGGCCAGAACGGTCGGTCCGGAGCGCCGAGGCGGGAGCCCACTACATACAACCCGCCACAGGCTAGAATCCCGAGAAACGGCGCCGCCAGCAGGTAGTATCGCGAAAATGTGGGAATGGCGCTAGAGATGTGGACAGTCAAAGCCAGTGCAATCCAGCCGCACAGGTAGAATTCGAGGCGTTGTACGCGCTGCCACCCGCTCTGCCTGGAGACGAACAGCAGGCCGGCCAGGGCCAGCAGTCCCAGCATGAGCGGCTGGGAGGAATCGATCCAGGACGTGAGCACTGCGATGTTATGTTCCGCCGCGCCCGACCACTGCACCTGGCGGTAGAGGAGTTCGTACTTGACGACGTAGAAAATCGTCTGGCGTGGGCCCTGCACAAATAGCCAGGCGAGCGGCAGGAACGCAGCCGCGCCAGCGCCCACAAAAGCGCCGATTTTGGCCCATCGGTTTCCGGCCCGGTTGCAGAAAAACATCCAGAGCAGCAGCACCGGAGCTACCGGCGCAGTCAGCAGGGAAGCGTTAGCCGCGGCGCAGGCCAGCAAACCTGCCAACGCGGCGTAGAGCAACGGGCCCTCCACTGCGGCCACTGTGAGGCGGAACGCTGCCACGATCAGGAACAGGCACAGACCATAGGCCTGCCCAATCGTGCCGAACTCCAACACCATCGCGTTCAGGCCTACGATAAAAACCGCCGCGACTGCGGTGGCCAGCCGCCAATCCGGAACCGGGAAGCGGCGCAACAGATAGCCCGCCGTCAAGAAAACGGCGATGCTGGTCATCACCGCGGCAACCGCATGCGAGGTGCGCCAGCTCTCGCCAAAGACTCGCATCCAGCCGGCGTTCCAGTAGGCATTGACGGGCGCCTGCGAGAAGGGGAAATCCAGGTACGGCCGCTTACCATGGTCGATTGACTGCGCCGCCAGCAGGTGGAACCCTTCATCCCAGGCGAAAGCCCTGGTCTGCGAATACACTATCAGTCCGGCGGCTAACAGCCCCACCAGACCCAAAATCCGTTTATCCGGGATTTTCATCCTTGGTTTCCGGGCAACTGTCGGGAATGGGCCGCCGGCCCCGGCTCGAAAAGCATGCCCGCAACATACCCCGGCGGTTGGGTTACTCCTTCTTCAGGACACCATTTCACAGATGCGGTGTCGTGTGCCGGGTAGACCACTCCCTTACGGTCGTAGCTCCGATCAGAGCCGCACGCGTCAGCAAGCGGTCTTTCAATGCGCGACCATAATTCGGAACTTGTGCACTTGGCCGTCTCCACAGTCGAACCGAAGTATACCAAAGAGGCCTGCAATAGCGGGCCGTCTCAACGTACGTTCTGGGTTTGGGCTGAGTGAGTGCCGATCTTGTCCAGGGCTGCTTTGGCGCTTAGGGCATAGGGGAAATGGGGATCGCGTCCTGCCGCGCGCAGAGACCGCTCGGCGGAATCCAGCCGGCCGGCCGCCGCGTATGCCATGCCCAGGTGGTACTGGCATACGGAATCG
>JBEKUO010000191.1:0-11182 GCA_049514955.1 Bryobacteraceae bacterium
CCGAGGACCAATTATGAGATTTCCCCTTTCAATGACCGCCGGCATGGCCGGATACATTTTCAAGAACAAGATGCGTCCGCGGCCGGAGTGGCAGAAAGATATCGCGCCCGCGCGCGACGGCGCGAACCCGTTTCGCATCCTGAGCGGCGTCCCCGCGGACCGCGCCAATCGCGAGCCGCATCCCATGATCCGCAAGCGCTTCCCGATCGTGTTGATGCTCGAGCCGCTGCACGCCTGCAATCTGACTTGCACGGGTTGCGGCCGCATACGGGAGTACGAATCCACCATCACCGAGCGCCTGCCGCTCGAAGAATGCCTGACGGCCGTCGATGAGTGCGGCGCGCCCATGGTCTCTATCTGCGGCGGCGAGCCCATGATGTATCCGCAGATCGGCGAACTGGTGGCCGGCATCCTGGAGCGCAACAAGAACATTTACTTGTGCACCAACGGGATGTTCATCGTGAAGCGTCTGCACGAATTCAAGCCGGACCGGCGCTTCTTCTTCAACGTGCATCTAGACGGCCTCGAGAAGACCCACGACATTTGCGTGGAGCGGGAAGGCGTGTTCCGCGAAGCCATCGAGGGCATCAAAGCGGCCAAGGCCGCCGGTTTCATGGTCTGCACCAACACCACCATTTACAAAGAAACCGACATGAAAGAGATCGAGGCGCTGTTTGAGTACCTCGAGCCGTTTGACGTGGACGGCCACCAGCTTTCTCCGGCGTACGGATATTCCGCCGTCAACGACCGCGAAATTTTCATGACGCGCGACGATATACACGAGAAGTTTCACGATGTGGATACGCTCTTCAAGCGCTTCCGGTTGAACCAGACGCCCATGTACCTGGAATTTCTGAAGGGCGACCGGGACCTGCCCTGCACCGCGTGGGGCAACCCGACTTACAACGTCAAAGGTTGGAAGGGGCCGTGTTACCTGATTACCGACGCCCACTACAAGACGTTCGAAGACCTAATGACGCAGACCCCGTGGGAAGACTACGGTCGCGGCAGGGATCCGCGTTGCGAGCATTGCATGGTGCACTGCGGCTATGAGCCATCGGCGGCGCTGGGCATCAACGCGCGTCTGGCCGACAGCTTCAAGATGCTGACCTGGGCGTTTCGTTAGGGCTGGCCAGCGCCATCTTACGTGAAACCCACTCTGGTCACGGGCGCGTCGGGGTTTCTGGGATGGCACGTAGCCCGTCTCCTGGTGGAGCGCGGGCATTCCGTGAGGGCCCTCGTCCGGCCCTCCAGCAGGATTCGCGAATTGGACGCGGAGCCGGTTACGGGGGATCTGCGCGATCCAGCGGCTCTGGAGCGCGCAGCCGGGGGTTGCGGGCTAGTCTTTCACGTAGCGGCCGATTACCGTCTATGGGCGGCGGACGAGAGCGAACTGTATCGCTCCAACGTAGATGGCACACGCAACATTTTGCAAGCCGCGCGCAAGGCTGGCGTGGACCGCGTGGTGTATACCAGTACGGTCGGGTGCATCGGAGTGCCTCCAGGGGGCGAGGGCGACGAGACGTGCCCGGTGGCGCTCGAAGACATGAAAGGCGCATATAAGCGCTCGAAGTTTCTGGCCGAGCGGGTGGCTCTGGAATTTGCGGCCTCCGGGTTGCCGGTAGTGATTGTGAATCCGACGGCGCCGGTTGGGGATCATGATATTAAGCCGACGCCGACCGGCCGGATCGTCCTGGACTTTTTGAAAGGAGACATGCCGGCCTTTATCGATACGGGCTTGAACGTGGTGGATGCGCGCGATGTGGCGCTGGGACAATTGCTGGCGTGCGAGCGGGGCGTCGAGGGCGAACGTTACATTCTGGGAGCGGAAAACCTGACGCTGGCGCAAATCCTGGAGAAACTGGCGGCGATCGCGGGCCGCCCCGCTCCCACTGTGAAGCTACCGTACGCCGTAGCGTATGCGGCGGGAGTGGTGACTACCGCGTGGGCGCGAGTGAGCGGGAAGCCGCCACGGGCGCCGCTGGACGCCGTCCGCATGGCACGGAAGAAGATGTACGTTTCGCACGCGAAGGCCGCGCGCGAGTTGGGGTATGATCCGGGCTCCGCGGATGGCGCACTGGCCCGGGCGGTGGAATGGTTTCGGGCCAACGGATACTGCTAGTGGCTGCCGAGCCCCGCGAGTTCGCCGGGTTGCTGCCGTTTTGTTCCGGCGTGCGGAAGGTTGGCTGGCCGGTCTACTGGGCCCGTTACGGGGAGTCCGGGGGACGGCAACTGTGGATGGTGGCGAACGGCGCCGGCGCGGCGCATGCCGGCAGAGCCGTCGCGGTAGCCCAACCCGAATGCCGGCCGGAGGCGATTGTCAGTATGGGATTTTGTGGGGCGCTTGACCCTGCTTTGAATATCGGCGACGTTTTCATGGCGACGGCCGTGGAGGCGGCGGGACGCAGGTTCGAGGTGTGCGTGCCCAGCGCCGTACAGGCTGGGGCTTTGCCCCGCCACGCGACAGGCGTGCTCGCCTCCATCGACCACGTGGCGCAGACCGCCGCCGAAAAGAAGATCCTGCGGGCCACCGGGGCTTCCGCCGTGGAAATGGAAGCGGGCGGGGTCGCCCAGCGCGCCGTCGAACAGGGTATTCCGCTGTTCTGCGTGCGTGCAGTCACCGATACCGCTGGCGAAAGCTTTGTTACGGATTTCAACAGGGCTCTCCGTTCCGACGGGCACTTCGGTACAATTAGTATTCTAACGTCTGCATTCGGGAACCCTAGAAAAGCGTTTCCGGAATTGTTTCGGTTACGCAATTTCTGCCGCATCGCTTCGCGTACATTAGGAGAATTCATTGCCGGCTGCCGATTCTGACTGGACTGTGCCATCCACCATGCACGCGGCTGTTTACAAGGGCCAGAGCATTGTGTTGGTGGAGCAGGTGCCCATTCCCGACATCGGACCCGGTGAGATCCTGGTGCGGGTGGAAGCTTGCGGGATCTGCCACACAGACCTGAAGAAGATCGAGCACAACCTTCTGGCCCCTCCGCGCATCTATGGACATGAGACGGCTGGAGTGGTCGTGCGCGCCGGGCGGCTGGTGCGGCAGTTTGCGCCCGGCGATCGCGTAGTGGTATTTCATCACATTCCGTGCGGGAACTGTTTTTATTGCCACCGCAAACTCTACGCGCAGTGCCCGGTCTACAAAAAGGTAGGTGTCACCGCGGGGTTTGAGCCAGCCGGGGGCGGTTTCTCGCAGTATGTGAAGGCCATGGACTGGATCGTGGAGCGCGGTGTCGAGAAGATTCCGGACGGCGTCTCATTCGAACGGGCCAGCTTCGTCGAGCCGGTGAACACCTGCTTGAAAGCGGTGGTCCAATGCGCGGCACAACCCGATGAAGTTGCCGTGGTAATCGGTCAGGGCCCTATCGGCCTGATATTTACGATGCTCCTGCGGCGCACCGGCGCTACCATTGTGACGACGGATACAATTCCGGCGCGGCGTGAACTTTCGCGCCAGTGCGGCGCCCAGGAAGCCTGGGACCCGTGCGAAACAGACGTGGCCGCGGAGGTCCATCGTCTCACCGAACGCCGCGGCGCCGATCTGGTGATTGTGGCGGCTTCGGTTCCCGGCATCGTGGAGGAAGCGATCCGGATCTCGCGTCCGGGAGCGCGCATTCTTTTGTTCGCCCAAACCTCCGATACCGAGCGGGTGAATGTTTCCGGCGCGGCTATTTGCGTAGGCGAGCGGACGCTGTTCGGGTGCTACAGCGCCTCCGTCGATTTGCAGAAGGAATCTGCGGATCTCGTCTTTAGCGGGGCACTGCCTGTGGAAAATCTCATCTCCCACCGGCTGCCGCTTGTTAAAATCCGTTCAGGATTCGATTTGGCGTTGCATCCAGGCCCTGAATCATTGAAAATTATCGTTCAGCCACAGAGGTGGTCACTGTGAAAACGCAGATGATGGCTGCCGTGCTCTATGGCAAGGAACACTTGCAAGTGGAGCCGGTAGGCATACCTAAGATCGATGATGGAGACATCCTCGTCCACGTTCGAGTCGCCCTCACTTGCGGCACCGACGTAAAGGTTTTCCGCCGCGGTTATCATGCGCGGATGATCGTGCCGCCCGCAGTGTTCGGGCACGAGCTGGCGGGAGATGTCGTGGCGGTAGGAAAGGACGTGCGGGCTGTATCGGTGGGCCAGCGTGTGGTGGCCGCCAATTCGGCGCCTTGCGAGGAATGCTTCTTCTGCCGCCGCGGTTTGCAGAACCTCTGCGAGGATCTGCTGTTCAATAACGGCGCTTACGCCGAGTACATACGCATTCCGGCGCGCATCGTGGAGCGTAACACCTACCGGATTCCCGAGCACGTCAGCTATCATGATGCGGCGTTGGTCGAGCCACTGGCTTGCGTCCTGAAGGGCTTTGAAGAGGCGGCGCCTCGTCCGGGCGACACCATCGCCATCATTGGCTTGGGGCCTATCGGTCTTATGTTCGTGCGGCTGGCGCACCTCTACGGGTGCCGGGTCGTAGCCATCGGCAGGCGCCGGACGCAATTGGATCGCGCCGCCGCCATGGGCGCGCATGAGATGGTTCGCGCGGACCAGCACGCCAACACCGTGCAGGCCGTCCGCGACCTCACCGGCGGCCACGGAGCCGACATCGCGATTGAGGCCGTGGGCAAACCGGAAACATGGCATTGGGCGGTGGACATGGTTCGCCGTGGAGGCACCGTCAACTTCTTCGGAGGCTGTCCCAACGATAGCCGGGTGATGCTCGATACCAACCTGTTGCACTACTCCGAAATCACCTGCAAGGCCAGCTTCCATCACACGCCTCTCTACATCCGCAAGGCGCTGGAACTGGTGACTCGCGGCGACATTACTTCCCGGGCCTTCGTCAACAGCGAGGAGCCGCTGGCCAATCTGCTCGAAGTGATGCGCCACCTGATGAGTCACAATGGCCATTTGAAGACGGCCATTATTCCGTGATGAGACCCGCACCCGCGAACGGCGGCCGGCTGCCCGGATTGGGGGTCGCCGCGTTGCCGCGTCGCCGTGTCTCCGCGTCGGCTCGCTAGCCGTGTTCCTCGCCCCCAAGGATTACGTGCGCTCGCCGGCCGCGCTCGCGGAGCGCTACACCATCGCGCAGGCCGAAGCCTACACCCGCTGGCTGGCCACCCAACACTACGAGAACTTTCACGTGGTGAGTTTCCTGCTACCTAAGCGTCTGCACCAGGATTTCTACAACGTTTACGCCTACTGCCGGTGGGCCGACGATCTCGGCGACGAAATGGGCGACCGGACGGAGAGCCTGCGTCTGCTGGCCTGGTGGCGCGAGCAGCTCGACGCTATGTACACGGGCGAAGCCTCGCATCCTGTGTTTATTGCGTTGCGCGGCACGGTGGCTCACCACTCCATACCGCAGGAGCCGTTTGCCGATCTGATCCGGGCCTTCGAGCAGGACCAGACCGTCACTCGGTATCCCACCTGGCAGGACCTGTATGGATATTGCCGCTATTCCGCCAATCCGGTCGGCCGGCTGGTGCTCTACCTTTGCGGCTACGGCGACGCGGAACGTCAACGGCTCTCCGATGCCACCTGTACGGGGCTGCAACTCGCCAACTTCTGGCAGGACGTCACCGTGGATCTGGAAAAGGACCGCGTCTACATCCCGCTCGAAGTGCTGGCGCGCCACGGCTATGCTCTCGACGATCTTTATGCGCGGCGCACGACGCCGGCTTTCTGCGAAGCCATGCAGGAGTGCGTGGCGCGCGCGCGCGAATTCTTCATCGAGGGATTGCCGCTCTCATCCCTAGTGGACCGCCGTCTGGCGCTGGATATCGACCTCTTCAGCCGCGGCGGTCTGCGCGTCCTGGACAAGATCGCGGAACAGCATTACGACGTGCTCTCGCAACGCCCCGCGATCTCGAAATCCGAGCGCGTCTGGCTGCTGCTCGGCTCGCTGGCGCGCGTGGCCCTCTGGCGAGCAATGCCGCGGGCGGCGTGATGACCGCGCTCGAAGAATCTTACGCCTACTGCCGCAAGGTGGCGCGCACCCGCGCGCGAAACTTCTACTATTCGTTCGTGCTGCTCTCCAGCCAGCAGCGCGACGCCATGAGCGCCATTTACGCCTTCATGCGGCACTGCGACGATCTGAGCGACGAACCAGGCGCCAACGCGGCTGCCCTCGACGAGTGGCGCAAGGCGCTCGACGAAGCGCTCCAGGGCCGCTCGAAGGCGCATCCGCTACTGCCCGCATTCCACGATACCGTGAGCCGCTACCGGATTCCGCCGCGCTATTTCCACGAGATGATCGATGGCGTGACCTCCGACCTGGAACCCCGCCGTTTCGCGACGTTCGAACAACTGTATCGTTATTGCTACCAGGTGGCTTCCACAGCCGGCCTGGCCACCATCCACATTCTGGGCTTCGATTCCCCGGAGGCTTTGCCGCTGGCTGAGAAATGCGGCATTGCCTTTCAGCTCACCAATATCCTGCGCGACATCCGCGAGGACGCCGAGCGCGGCCGCATCTACCTGCCCGCCGAGGATCTCGCCCGCAGTGGCGTGACCGAGCAGGATATCCGCGCCGGCGTGCGCACTCCCGAGTTCATCGATCTGATGGATTTCGAGACCGCCCGCGCGCGGGAATACTACAGGGCGTCGCAGCCGCTGGTCAACCTAGTGCATGCGCGCGGCCGCGCTTCGCTGCGGGCCCTGATCGCGATCTATTCCCGCCTGCTCGACCGGATTGAGCGCACGAACTACGATGTTTTCTCGCGCCGTATTTCGCTTTCCGGGCGGGAGAAATCGTGGATTGTTCTGCGGGCGCTGTTTCGATAATTTACGGTTCAATGGTTGCCAGGCGCTCAGTGACGCGGTACTCTTACGGATAGTACCAACGCGCCGATGCTGCCAAGTTCACCTGCTCCCGACTGGGCCCGCCAGCAGGCGTGCGATCTCGCGATTCGCTGCGAACAGATCCGCCTGCTGTATAAGAACACCACCCTGAGTGTCTGTGTCACCATCGCGGTAGCGTCCGTTCTCAGCTACCTCCAATGGAGTGTAATTCCCCATCGAATTGTCCTGGGCTGGCTGACATACATGGTTTTTGTCTCGCTGGCGCGGCTCGGGCTCTGGCGGTTCTTTCGGAGTTTCGAGAATTGGCAGACTATTCGCGCATGGGGCATCCAGTTTTTCGGCGGGGCCGCGCTTTCCGCCGCCGGCTGGGGCGCCGCTGGAATCGTTCTCTACCCCCAAGACCAGTTGACGAACCAGCTCTTCCTGGCTTTTGTGCTCGGCGGAATGATGGTGGGGGCGGCGTCGGTCCTGGCCGCGCGGGTGGCGGACTTTGCAGTGTTCATCGCCTTGACCGGCCTTCCGGCCTGCCTTCGCCTGCTATTTCCGGCCGATAACGTGCACTTCGCCATGGGTCTGCTGGCGATGCTATACACCGCGGCCACTCTGATCACGGCGTGGCAAGTGCACCGGACGATTGTTTCCTCGCTCGAGCTACGGTTTGAAAATCGGGATCTTCTGGCAAATCTGCGAAGCTCGAACGAACACGGCGAGGTACTGAACGACAAGCTCAAGGCCGAGGCAGCCGAGCGCAAACAGGCTTCCGAGGCTGTGGAAAAGAGCGAGAGACGCCTGGAATTGGCGCTCTTTGGCGCGGACCTGGGTCTTTGGGATTGGAATATCCAGACAGGAGAAGTGTTTTGGGACCGGCAGTGGGCAGCCATGCTTGGATACGAGTTGGAAGAACTCAAGCCCGCGCTGCCAACTTGGGAGCAGTTGGTTCATCCGGAAGACCGGCCGGAGATGAGGCGCGCGATTCAGGAGCATCTGGACGGGCACCGGCCGTTTTACGAGAGCGAACACCGCGTCCGCACCAAGAATGGCGAGTGGAAGTGGATTTTGTCGCGCGGCAAAGTTGTAACCCGGGATCCTGAGGGGCGGCCCATCCGCATCACAGGGACGCACCGGGACGTGACGGAACACAAGAGAACGGAAGACGCCCTACGGCAATCCCACGAGGTGCTGGAGAGCCGGGTTCAGGAGCGCACGGCGAAACTGCGGGACGCGGTAGCCTTATTGCGCGAGGAAGTTGCCGAGCGCAAGCGAGGTGAGCAGGAACGGGCGCGCATCGAAGCTCATCTGCAGAATGCCCAGAAGCTCGAAGCTATCGGAATTCTAACCAGGGGAATCGCGCACGACTTTAACAACATCCTGACTGCGATCATCGGCTTCACGCGCCTGGCCAAAGACGATCTGCCGCCGGGCTTGCCAGTCCAAGACCATCTCGAGCAGGTCGTCAAGGCCGGGGAGCGCGCCGCCGATCTGGTGCGGCGGCTGCTCGTTTTCAGCCGCAAAGGCGATGAATCCGCCAAGCCCGTCGAGATTGGCCCGGTGGTCGTGGAAACTTTACAATTGTTACGCGCGTCGATTCCGTCGAGCATCGATTTCCGGCAGGAGATCGATCCAAACTGCGGCTATGTCCTTGCCGATCCAACTCTGATACATCAAGTTGTAATGAATCTCTGCACCAATGCTTACCAGGCGATGCAGGGTTCCGTGGGTTGCCTGGAAGTGACTCTGTCTCCGATAGAAGTGGACCCGCGGCGTTCCGCGGCCCGCGTCGGCCTTCCTCGCGGACCATACGTGGAATTGACGGTAAGCGACACCGGTCCAGGCATCCCCCCGCAGATAGCTGACAGAATCTTCGAACCGTTCTTTACAACCAAGGATGTCGGCCAAGGCACCGGCTTGGGTCTCGCGGTTGTTCACGGTGTAGTCAGCCGGTGCGGAGGCGCGGCGACCTTTGAGAGCGTGCCGGGCAAAGGCACGTCGTTCTACATCTATCTGCCACGCGTACCTGCCGACCGGCCCCCAACGGCGGAGGCCCCCGGACTCTCGCCGCGCGGAGCGGAGCATGTTCTCTTCGTGGACGATGAGGAGGACATCGCTAAGCTGGGTTCGCGGATGCTCGAAGACCTGGGATACAGGGTCACAGCGAAAACCAGCAGCCTCGCCGCCCTGCAACTGTTCACCGCGGAGCCGCACGCATTCGATCTGGTGATTTCCGACTTCGCGATGCCTAAGATGACCGGAGGAGAACTGATCGGCGCTCTGCGGGAGATACGGCCGGATATCCCCGCTATTCTGATCTCCGGTTTCCATGACGAATTGCTTTCACCGGAACAAGCCGTGCGCATGGAGCTTGTGGAACAAGTCAAGAAACCATTCTTGCGTTCGGACCTGGCGCTGGCGATCCGAAAGGCGCTCGACCGGCGCCAGGCTTCCCGGACGTAGTACCGCGGCGCGCGAAATCCGCGCGGCGCCCCCTCTAGCGCGTCTCGGGTTGGGCCGCGATACCATAGCCAGATGCCGCTTTCCCGCCGCGAATTGCTGCTGGCTGCGCCGCTGGCGCTGGCGGGCTGCGCGGCGCGGCGCAACACGATCTCCTCACCCGTCCCGGTCCCACTGGCGCGAGTCCGCGTGGCGCCGGAGCGGGTCATTCGGACCATCGTTGGTTTGCGTCCCTTCCGCCCCTCGGGCTTCGTGGTCCGCGCCGAGAAGCTGGATCAGAAGGTGGTGGTTCACAACTATGGCCACGGCGGCGCGGGAATCACGCTCTCCTGGGGCACGGCCCAACTTGCGGTCGCGGAGGCCGCGGGAATCGAGGCGCGCCAGGCGGCAGTGATCGGCTGTGGCGTGGCCGGACTCTCGACGGCGCGCCTGCTCCAGCAGCGCGGCTATGCGGTGACGATTTATGCCAAGGCGATGCCGCCCGATACCACGTCGAATGTTGCCGGCGGGTTGTGGAACCCGGTGACGGTCTACGACCATCCGCGGCTCACGCCGGAATTTCGGCGCCAGTTCGGCGAGGCCGGCAGGTTCGCGTTCCGCCGGTATCAATCGATGGTAGGCGAGACGTATGGAGTGCGCTGGCTGCCATTGTACGAACTGTCGCGCGATGCGGCGCACCAGCAACCGCCCCCCGAAAGTCCGAACAGCGAAATCGAGCCGCTTTTTCCGGACGCGAAGCAGCTTGCGCGGACGGAACACTGCTTTGATGTGCCCTACGCTTACCGTTGCTATTCGATGCTCATCGAGCCAGCCATTTACCTGAACGCGCTGCTGCGGGATTTCCTTATATCGCGGGGCGAAATCGTAGTCCGTGAATTCGGGGATACGCGCGACCTGATGTCGTTACGCGAACCGCTGCTGTTCAATTGCACCGGTTTGGGCGCCAGGACGCTCTTCCACGATGACGAATTGATCCCCATACGGGGACAACTCTCGTTCCTGTTGCCGCAGCCGGAAGTGCAGTACATGACCGTCGGTCCAGCCGATATCTACATGTTTCCGCGCCGCGATGGCATTCTGCTCGGCGGTAGTCACGAGCGCGGCGTGTGGGATCTGGAAGCCGACCCGGCCACCACGGAACGCGTACTGCGCGAAAACGCAGCAGTTTTCAATGCGATGCGGACTCCGAGCATGAAAACCTCCTGACAAGGATCAACAGACCTGTTTATAATAAACTGGAAACGAGGTCTGTTTTATGACGGCCAAACGAATGCGATACGTAGCACTTGCCCTGGGCCTGGCTTGGGCCTGCTGGTGGGTATTCTTCGAAACCGCGGAGGCGATCGGCGATCGCCAGTTCGGGCAGGCGATCCTCTTCTTTGTAGCGATGTTCGGCGTAGTGGCAATCGCCTGGAAATGGCCGGCGATTGGCGGAGCGCTCTTCCTGTTAGACGGCGCCGCTGCGATCGCCCTGTTCGCCCCCGCGTGGCTGCACCACTTTCATGCTGTGCAGGTCCTGATTCTCATAGCCATTATGCCCGCGCCTCCGCTGGCGGCCGGCATTCTGCTGCTCCTTTCGAGAGGACATCGACACCCGGCGGCAGCGTGAAAGCAAAGGTGCGTGAGATACGTGGAGATCCGCATCTACGTGAAGTGGGACGCCGTCGAGGCGTTCCGCGTATAATCGTATTCTCATGAAAGCTCGCGTTTATGTGTCGTTTAAGACCACGGTCCTCGATCCGCAAGGCCAGGCGGTTCGCGCGGCGCTGGCGGGATTGGGGCATGCGGCCATTTCCGACGTGCGCCAGGGGAAGTTCTTCGACATCACCCTCGCGGACGGGATGAGCCGGGAGCAAGCGCGAAAGGATATCGAGACCATTGCCCAAGATGTGCTGGCCAACCCGGTGATTGAAGAGTATCGCGTGGAGAT
>JBEKUO010000192.1:0-15344 GCA_049514955.1 Bryobacteraceae bacterium
CCGGAAATCACTGGCAAAGCTGTGCCCGCCGGTAACCTCAAGACGGCTTCCATCGTCGTTTAGTAGAATCTGAAATTCGGCCCCTCTTGCGCCACTTGGGTGGAAGCCGACCAAAAAATGAAACTGCTCTTTTTCCTGCTGGGCATGGCTGTGTCCTTACCCGTTTACGCGCAAACTGCCACTTTGCGCGGGCAAGTCATGGATGAAACCGGTGCAGTGGTGCCCGGAGCGAAGATTATCATCACCGGGCCGGCCGGTGTGGCGAAAATCGCCACCTCCGGCAGCGACGGATCCTACTCGTTCGTCGGGTTGGCTCCCGGCAGTTACACGGTAAGCGCGGCTGCGGCCGACCTCTCGCAGGCGCAACCCGCGAAAATCGTTTTGGGCCCTGGCACGCAAACTCTCAACGTGCAGATGAAAGTGGCGTCGGTCACGCAGCAGGTAACGGTTCAGGATAACGCCGGGCCCAGCGTGACCACCGAATCCGCCAATAACGCCTCCGCCATGGTTCTGCGCGGCGACGATTTGCAGGCCCTCTCCGACGATCCCGACGATCTGCAGTCGGATTTGCAGGCGCTGGCGGGGCCCTCGGCCGGCCCGGAAGGCGGCGAGATCTATATCGACGGATTCAGCGGCGGCCAGCTTCCCTCCAAAGATTCCATCCGCGAAGTTCGCATCAATCAAAATCCGTTTTCGCCCGAGTTCTCGAGGCTGGGCTACGGCCGCATCGAGATCCTTACCAAACCCGGCACCGACAAGCTGCATGGCCAGTCTTTCTTCAACTTCGGCGACGACGTCTTTAACTCGCGGAATCCGTATGCGCAAATGAAAGCCCCGTTCTTGTTGGCGGAATACGGCGGCACGGTCAGCGGAGCGCTCAGCAAGCGGGCCTCTTTCTTTTTGGATGCCGAGCGGCGCGAAATCGACAACGGCTCCGTCATCGACGCCATCACGCTCGATCCGCAAACGCTGGGCATCGTGAATCCTTTCACGGGCGTTTTGCTGGCTCCCCAACGGCGCCTGCGGGTGAGTCCGCGCGTGGACTACCAACTGAGTCAAAACAACACGTTGATGTTCCGCTACGGCTTCACGCGGAACGACGTACAAGACCAGGGCATCGGCAATTTCAATCTGCCCTCTCGCGGCTATTACACATTAGATCAGGACCACACGGTTCAAATCACCGACACCATGGTCCTGGGCCCGAACACGGTGAATGAGACGCGCTTCCAGTTCTTCCACGTGAATGACAATCAGTTCTCCAACAGCCTGGAGCCGGCGCTCCTGGTGCTGGGTTCGTTCAACGGCGGCGGCGCGCAGACCGGCCGCACTTACGATACTGAGAACCACTACGAGTTGCAGAACTACACCTCAATTGTGAAAGGAGCGCATACCTGGAAGTTCGGCGTGCGCATGCGCGAGGAGACCGTCGCCAACACCTCGCCGCAGAATTTCGGCGGCACGTTCACTTTCGGCGGGGGCCTGGCGCCCGAACTGGACGCCAACAATCAGGAGGTGCTGGATGCTTCCGGCCAGCCGGTGCTGGTGCCCATCACTTCCATCGAGCAGTATCAGCGCACCCTGCTCGGCGAACCCGGCGGCGGCGCCACGCAGTTCAGCATTGCCACTGGCAACCCTTATCTGGCTCTCAGCCAATTCGACATAGGCGCCTACGTGGGGGATGACTGGCGCGTGCGCAAGAACGTGACCCTCAGCCTGGGGCTGCGCTACGAAACCCAGACTAACATTCATGACTGGCGCGATATCGCGCCGCGCTTCGGATTCGCCTGGGCACCCGGGCAGAGCCAGATCAGCCTGCATCCGAAAATCGTGATCCGCGGCGGATTCGGCATATTCTATTCCCGCTTCGACATTTCGAACATTCAGACCGCGGAGCGCTATAACGGGATCGTTCAACAGGAGTACATCGTCAACAATCCAACTTTTTTCCCCACCGTGCCCACGATCCCTCAACTGCTGGCCATGGGCGGGGTGCAGTCCACGCAGACGATTCAAGAGTTGAGCTCCACTTTGCGCGCGCCTTATATGATGCAATCGGCCGTCAGCGCGGAGCGCCAGCTCGCCCGTAATACGACGCTCTCGGTGACTTACACGAATTCCCATGGGCTGCACATGCTGCGCTCAGAGGAGCTCAATGCGCCCGGTCCCATCTATCTGATGGAGTCTTCCGGCCTCTATAACCAGAACCAACTGATCACAAATGTCAATTCCAGGTTGAATAACAACGTGTCACTGTTCGGTTACTACACGTTGAACCAGGCCAGGAGCAACACCGACGGGCTGGGCACGTTCCCGGGAAGCCCTTATACCATGGCCGGCGAGTACGGACCCGCGGCCACGGACATACGCCATCGCGCATTTATCGGCGGCTCGATCAATACCGCGTGGAACATACGCTTCAGCCCGTTCATCGTGGTGCAGTCCGGCGCGCCGTACGACGTCACGATTGGCAGCGATATCTATGGCGACACGCTGTTCACGGCCCGGCCCGGCATCCCGACGGATCTCAGCAAGCCGGGCCTGATCGATACCATTTACGGCTGGCTCGATCCCAACCCGTCGCCCGGCGAGCAGATTCTGCCGCGCAATTCCGGACGGGGCCCGGGCATGATCTCAGTGAACGCGCGTCTGGGCAAGACCTTCGGATTCGGCCCGGCGCGCGAAGAGTCGGGCAGCAGTGCCGGCGCCATGGGAGCCGGCCACTATTCCGGATTTCACAGCATTTTCTCCGACGTCCCGACCAGCAAACGGTATAACCTGACCGCTTCGATTTCCGCACGCAACCTGCTGAACCACGTGAACGAAGGACCGATCATCGGTCAGATCACATCGCCGCTGTTCGGCGAGGCCAATCAGGTGGCCGGCGGCTACGGGGCATTCTCGGAAACGGCGAACAACCGGCGGTTAGAGTTGCAGATGCGGTTTACGTTCTAGTCACGCGAGCGCGGGCTTTACGGCCGGACGAGACCGCGTGATTCCTCGAGGCGCTCCTCGCGGTGTTCGAGGGGTTGGATGCGTTGTTCGATTTCGAGGCGCAACTCGGAGAAGCCTTGTTTCATCTCGGCGCGGAGCGCGTTCATGCTGCCGTTCATCTCAGCGCGCAACGAGTTCATACTGCCGTTCATCTCGGCGCACAACGAGTTCATACTGCCGTTCATCTCGGCGCGCAACCCACTGACGCTGGCATCGACGTGCCGCGTAACCACATTCGTGTTGATCCAGGCCGCCAGCACGAACACTATCGTGGTGACGAACAGCGCCAGGATAGGCGCCATCCAAAAGGGGACCGTCTGACCCATGGCTGAGCTTACTGTACCCCTACGGCGCTGTCACCACACCGCAGCGCGATCATCGGATCCGCCTTCGCCGCCCGTCGCGCTGGGATGTAACAGGCCGCCAGCTCCACACCCGCCAGCAACAAGGGCACGCCCACGAACGTCGCGGGATCGCCGGTGCCGACTCCATAAAACAGACGCGGCGCTGGGAGCGCAGCCCGGCGATGTGCTGCGGCTCATCGTCCGGCAAGCCTGCGGCCGACCGTCAACGGGCTTGGCAGGCAAAAGCGCCTGCCCCACCACTGCAGTTCGTTCAGCAGGCGGCCAAATGCATTAGAGGGGCGGGTGCGGCTCCGGGGTTTCGTAAATTATGGTTTGTGCCAGCGCCGTTCCGGTGTCGCGACAGGTGACGGTCTCGGTGGCTACCCGCGACAACACGCGGCTCAGACTGCCCATATTGCCCGAGAAGAACGCCGGCTGCGGCTTGCCGTAGTCGAGCGCCGCCATCATTTTGTCGAAGTTCGCCCGCTCGGCGGCGTGACGAAAGCGGGCCATGTAGACGGCTTCGCCGGCAGCGGGTTTCCGGTCCACGCGACTCAGAATGGAGTTCAGCAGGCTCGTTGAGTTGGCCAGCACAAGCAGGTTGCCGCGCACGGTGAACTCCACGTTTTCCGCACCGCCGGCCAGCGCCGCCCGCACCGCATTCGCGTCCCACGCCGCAGAAGCTAGCAGCGCGATGGCGCTGGGCGTTTCGACGAACACGCCATCGGCCATCCGCCGGCTGGTCTGGACGTGCAGTACGGATCGGATGCCCGCGCCCGCAAGAAGATTGCGAAGAGTCTCGTCCGCGAGCTGCTTCCCGCCTTCGGCCAGTGGCGGCTCATCAATGCGCGTCTCCAGATCGGACTGCGTGCCCGCGTTCCCGGACTCCGGCACAGGAGGCGCGTATTGCGGATCCGTGAGGCGGACGATTTCAGGCGCCAGTAGCTTGTCGCGGATTAGGTGAACCATCGTGGGCACATCCGGAGAGGCCCACGCGCGATACAGCCCGGCGTCATCCGGCACGAGGCGCGTGAGCTCCGTAACGCTCGCTTTCGGGACCGGTTCGGCCGCGCGGCGCAGCAGCAGGCGGTCTTCTCTGATCTGCGCGCGCGCCAGCGTGACATCGGCGATCGCGGCCCAATAAGGCTTGAACGTGGAGGTATTGCGCTCGATCCAGTAGGAGCGAAAGTAGGGCGTGCGGATGATGGTTTCCAGGTTCATCACCAGTCGCAGGTCGCCCGGCGAGGAGGCCGCGCGGACGCTCTCGCGGAACCAGGGGTCCTGGTCGAGGGCGGGCGGCTTCTCCCCTGCGAGCAGCCGTAGAGCCCCGGCCACCAACTCCTCGCGCGTGCCTAGCAGCACATAATCGCGATACACGGCGAAGGCGACTACGCGGCCCGAAGCGGGATCGACGCGCACATAGAACGGCGAGCCACCAGCTTCCCGCGATTCGTATTTGGCGCGCGATTGCCACAGCAGGTTCTCCATGGCGTGTGCGGCGGGCACTTCGGAAATGTACAGGAATTCGAGTTTGCCGATATCGTAGAGCGCCAGCGCGGACGGGCCGCCAGAGATCGATTCCACCAGTTGCATGTCCGGACGGAAGCCCGCCGCGGCGGCGAATTCCTGCCAGGCCTGCTCGAGCCGGCCAAACAGGCGCGAGCGCGTGAAGACTTCGTAGTTGGCGCTATCCAACCAGGCGCGCTTTTCGGCGGAGCCGTTCCAATCGCGTAGGAGCGCGCCGAAATCGCGGGCTTGCAGGTAGAGCAGCGCCCCCGATGGCGCCCACGCGGCAAAATCCGGCTGCGCGGCTTGGAACGGCGCGGCGAAGAACAGCGTGGTCGAAACCAGCGCGGCCAGAGCGATGATGGCGATGGCGATTTTCATGGAATAATCCTCGGGCGAACCAGGTGGTCCTGCACTACGTTGTCCCTGATGACCGGGCGACGCAGCGCGTTTTGCGCGGCGATGTCAATGCGATGGCTGAGCCGTTCGATGCGTTTCTCAATATCCGCGTTGGCCGGCATTTGTTGCAACGATTGCCGCGCTTCCTCCAACTCACCCAGGTTCTCGTAGGCCGTCGCCAGATTGAGTAGATCCTCCTGCGGAATGGCCGTCCGGTCCAGGCTGGCCGCTGCCGACACGGCAAGTTGATCGTGCCCGGCGGCGAGCTCAGCGTGTAAGACTGCGACGCGTGTGGGGACTGAATCGGGCTGCAGGGCCAACGCGGCGCGAAGCAGGCGGGCGCGCCCCAGGGGATCTGCAGCGGTTTCTGCAGCAGTGACACGCGCTTCGAAATAGAGCGGCTGGCCCGCGGCGGCGGGGCTGACTTTGCCGCGCGCGAGCAGCGCCAATTCGCCGGTAATGGCGGGCGGAACAGGCACGCCCCATTTGCCCAGCAGACGAGCCGCGGCGGCACGCTCGGTGTACGCGGCCAGCGTGTCGGTGACCAGCGCAGTCAGAGCCGGTACCGAGTGCTGCGCTTCCGCGAGTTTCAAGCGGGCGTCTTGATCCCACGGCACGGCGCGCACGCGGGCGGCCAGGAATTCGATGGCCTCCGCGGTGTGGCCGAACCGTTCGAGCAAAGTGGCAGCGGACATGAAGTTCTCAAATGGCTCGCCGGAGATGAGCGTCGTGCGATGCAGCAGAGCCATGGCGGAAGGTACGTCGCCATTTTCCAGGCGAATTTCAGCCAAGCCCAGGAAGTTGGCGGCATCGAAATTGCCGCGCTCCAGTTCGCGCGTGTACAGGAATTCGAGTATGCGGCGCGCGGAAGCTTCGTCGCCCGCACCCCGTAAAGCAGTCGCGGCTTCGCGCAAAGCCTCGACGGACGGCTCGATCTCCGGGCTGCGGCGATAGCTTGCGAGCAATTCGGGCAGCTTGCCGGATTGAGTCGCAATCTGAAGTTCGAGCGGCGCGATTTGCGCAGCGATTTCAATGCGGGCGTCCCGTGGGATGGATTCGAGTAGAGCCCGCGCAGCGGCGGTCTGCTTCGTTTCGACCAGCAAGGCGATGAGCTGCACCTGGTAGCCGCGGGCCCGCGCCTCGGGCAACGCCGCAATCACACGTCGCAGGATACGCTCACGATCGCGCGCGCTCAGCCATGGCAAGCCGGCGAGGCGCCCCAGGAAATCCGCATCCGGCGCCGCCGCTGCGGCATCCACGATCAGATCCAGTCCGCCAAGCTGCCCAACCGGCTCGAGCAGCGAATCCAGGCGGTACCAATCGTGCCGCCGGATGTAAGAGCGCAACAGCGATTCCACCTCGGGACGCAGGCTGTTGAAGAGGTCGCGTTCGCCGATGTGGCGAAGGGCTTCCGGCGCGTGCGCCCAGAAATCCTCCGCGAGATTCGGCCGGCCCTGTTGGCGCTCGAAGGCGGCCAATGCGGATTTCCAACGCGCGATCGCGTCGTCGCGACGGCCCGCCTTCCAGAGAACCAACGCTGCATGATCGTGGACATATCCCAGGCCGGCATTGAGTTCGAGCGCGCGATCATAGTCGGCCAAAGCGCGCGCCGCTTCGCCCGCATCGGCGTAGAAATCCGCGAGCGCGACGTATGCCTCAGGATTGCCCGGCGCGGCTTCCAACGAGGCGGGCAGGTAATCCTCGGGATCGCCCTGGTGTGTGCCTGCCAGATATTCGCCGTAGCGCGAGCCATAGTAGAACCAAACGTCGCCTGCCAGTTCCCGATCGCGATCCGCTGGCTTGGCGAGCCGCTGGCCTATCGTCGCGCTGTCGAGCGCCCCGCGGAAAGCTGCATCCACGCGCGCGTCGCGATCCAGGTCGTAGAGGCCCACCAGCGCCGTGTAGGCCTTGGTCCAGACCGGCGGGTGTGACTGGCCGTGCGCGGCGACTGCCTGATACGCCAGCGATGCGGGGCCCGTCGCGATCGCCTGTTCGACCGCGCTGCGCTGCAATTTCGCGAGGGTTACGAGTCGCGCCGGGTCGAACTTCGCGAGCAACTCCAGATACCGTGAAAAATTGCCCCCATAGTCCGCCAGAAAGCGCCGCTCGTTCTGCACGTCGCCGCTGGCGTGCCAGGCTTCGGCGGTCGCACCGATCAGGCGGTCGCGCGCGTCGCTCGAGGGATGCGTTTTCACGTAGTCTTCCAGAAAGCGAGCCAGCTCAACGAATCGCATACAGCGCGTTTCGAGATCGATGAGACGCTGGTATTTGGTTACGTCCGCGGAGAGCGCGTGCGCTTCCAGATCGACCAATCCGGCGCGTTCCGCAACGGGCAGCATAATAGGGCCGCGCTTTTCGAGAAAGGCGGCGAACGCGGACATCTCGTCGGGGCTGAAATTGACGCGGGCCGCACTGCCGGCAGCCTCAAACGCGGGCATCATCGCGGCAACGCCGGTGAGCCCCGCATCGCGTCGCAGCCGAGTCATCTGGCTCGCGCGGATGGCTGCACTGCCGGCATCCTCGGCCGCCGGCTTGATCGCGTCAATGCGCGCGAATGCCTCGTCGTAGCGCCGTAAGCGGGTCATCAGGCTGGCGTAGAGCGCCGCGCCATCCGTGTGGTCTTCCTTGACCCATTTGCCGGTTCCTGCCAGCGTGAGCCCGCGCTCCGCGAATGGCAACGCCTGCGGCACGAGACCCCAAGAATCCAGCGTGCGGGCCATCTGAAAGAGGATGTCCGGACGCTCGGGGCGCCCCGCCAGCAGCGCCTTACGCAGAGTTTCTACCGCTAGATCGGCCTTCTGCAAACGCGCATAAGTCTCGGCCACTTTGATGAGCCACTGCGGATCGCGATAGCTCAGCTCGTAAAGGCGGGCATACGTAGCGGCAACTTCTTCGAAACGCATCAGGCGCACTTCCAAAGTGGCGCGGGCGGCAAATAAGTCGCTGCGGTCGGGCCGGATCACAACCGCGCGCGAGTAGGCTGCGATGGCCGCCGGGAAATCTTCGAAGTGAGTTTCCAAGCGCGCCAGCACCACGGGCCAGCGGTAATCGCGCGACGATTCGGCGGCGGTCTTCGAATAATATGTCAGGAGCCGCGGCTGCAGGCTGTGCTCGATGGCGTACGACGCGGCTTCGCGCACCAGCCCTTCATCCTCCGGATAGCGGTTGATGATTTCGATGTACTGGTCCACCGCGGCCGTGTATTGCTTGAGGCGGGTGAGTGCCGGAATCAATCCACGACGCATGGCGGCGATGCGACTGGTGCGCTCATCGGGCGCAAGCGGCGCCTGGCGCAGCGTCTGGATAGTCGCGGCATAGAAGTCGCGCAAGCCCTGGTCGTCGCCGGCCCGCGCCCAAGTCTGCGCGGAGGCGGCCAGGTATTCTCCGTTGTAGGGATCGGCGGCCATCAGTGGCGCCAACAGCGCGCGCGCTTGCGCGTACTCGCCGGATTCGGTGGCCTTGCGCGCCGCCTCGAGCGTGAATTGCTTCCGGTAATCCGCATTGGCGGCGCCCGCGGCGCGCGTCAGAGTGACGATCGCTTGCGTTGGCATCTGGTTGCGCCAGTAGAAATCGACCCTAGCGCGCACGACCCCGAGAGTGGCGGGATTGTCCGCATAGACGGCCTCGATCACGCGGCGCGCAGCCGCAGTATCGTGCTTACCTTCGTAGAACGCCACCAGCGCGAGGCGCAGGCGAACCTTCTCCACCGGATCGTGGCACACTTCGATCTGGCGTTCGAGTGCCAGTTCGCGCACGCTGTCGAAGCTGTGACTCGTTGCGACCGTTTCGATCCATGCGAGGGTCTCGGGCAAATCCGCCCGGCGGGCCACGGCGCTGAGAAAAGCCTCCAGATCGGCGCTGCGGTTTTCGGCACCCAGCACGTCAACCCGCATGGTCAGTGCGGCCATACCGGGATTCGGCGCCGAAACCGCGTCGACCGTCAACTGCCCCACAAGGTTGCGCAGCGCGGGCCGCTCCGCGAGCGCAGCCAGGCGTTTCTCCGATGCCGAATCCGGCGTGGCCAACGCGCCTTTGATGTACTCACGAACGGCGGCCGGATAGTCGCGTTTGCTCTCGTAAATCGCACCCTCTTCGTACGCGTACAGATTCGGATTCGCGGCCTTGGTGCGGGCCTGGTTGAGCAAGCGCAGCGCATCGTTGTAGCGGTAGTAATCCCAGAACACAGTAGCGGCTTCGAGATAACCCGCCGGATCGCCCGGCGCAGTTTGGGGCATGCGGTTCCAATATGGCGCCGCGCGGGTGAAGAGGTCCCGGTCGGCGTAGATATCTCCGATGCGCGCCAGCAGGTCGCGGTTGCGGGGCTCGTAGCGATGCATGTTCACCGCCAGCGCCGCCGCGACGTCGGTGTCCTTCGGATCGAACGCCGCCAGCGAGCGATACACTGCCGAGGCACGCGCCGCTACCGGCATATTGCCCGGAATGCTCTCGCTGAGGGCGCGCAGCCACGGCGCGGCGGATTCGAAGTGCGATTGCCAGGCTTCGCCCTCGGCCAGAAAATCGGCGGCGGCGGGATTGGCCGATGCGTCGGGCTTGGTGGCGCGCAATGCCGCGAGTTCCGCGTTCAGTTTGCCGGCGCGCGACAACGCTTCGAAGAATCGCGCGCGCAGCCCGTCGTCATAAAACCAGTATGCGCGCAGCAGCCGCGTGTAGGCCGCAAAATCGGTGGTGCCTTTGCGCGTGTAGGCATCCAGCAGGTTTTTGACGAAGGTGAGGTTGTCGGGAAAGCGGTCGTGCGCGTAGAGATTCAGTTGCAGGTAGAGATGGGCATCCACCGAGGCGGGCGCGACAACCTCGCGGAAATATCGCTCCAGGTCCGTTCCGGAGAAGATTTTCGCCACCTGCTGGGTGAGCTGCGCGAACTGGGCCGTGCGTCTGTACCGGAGATACCAGCGCGCCAGCTTGTCTTCCCAGGATGCGCCCGGGAACTTCTGGATTGCGCGCTGATAGACCTGCTCGACCTCCGCTCCCCTGCGATTCTGATCGAGGAATGCGGCCAGGCGTTCGTAGAGCGTTTGATCTTTTGGGTTGCGGTCGATCTCGTGGCGCAGAACTTCGAGCGCCGCGGCGATGCTATGCTGGCTGACCAGGCGCGAGATGTACCGGTCAAGAATCGCGGCATACTGTGGCGAGCGCGCGCCCAGTTCCTTCAGTACCTGGTCATAGACCGCAAGCTCCTGCTCCGGCTTCTCTTGCCGTGCGTAGGCGTCCGCCATCAGCAGAGCCACCGTGGTGCGCTCCGGAGCTTTGGGAAACACCGCCAGGAACTGACGGCCGGCGCGCAGGACGCCCTCGTTATCGCCGTACGACGCGTAAGCTTCGATCAGTAGCGCATGCAGAATCGCACGCCGCGGCGACTTCGGAAACTCTGTGTCAAACAAGCGGAGCAGATCCGAAGCCTGGGCGCGATGGAAGTAGGTCAAGGCGGCCTGCTCCTGCTGTGCATATTCCACGCGCGGTTGCGCGGAATTCAACAACAGGGAGAGAATCCCGTTGAGGAAACCAGGGTAGGGATCGATAGTGGCGATGTCTCTGTAATACGAAAGATTGCCGGCGCCGAAATGGATGGGCTGTTCCGGCGCGGCCAGCAGCAATCGAGCCAGGCCGCCCAGTCCGCGCTCGCGATCGTTCGCATCCGCGCCCGGCAAGGTGTAGAGCGCGTAGAAGTGGCGCGCGGCTTCGTCGTATTCTTCTACGTCTTCAAACAGGCAGGCGATCGTATCGTGCTCGTCCGCCGTCCAGTTCTTGTGCCGATTGGCGTATTCGACCAATGCGCGCCGCGCGGCGGGAACGTTGGCCTGCTGCTGGTAGTAGTAGAAAATGCGGGCTGCCGCTTTGAGGTCTTGCGGATCGGCCTCCACCTGTTGACGCGCGGCCGCCAGGAAATCGCGCAGCTTGCCCTGCGTTTTGAGCAGATAGATCCCTGGGGAACGCCTGGCGATAGATTTCAATGCGGCGGGACGCAGCGGTGAACTGCTTCTGTTCGACCAGGTAATTGAAGAACTGTTTGTAGACCGCGGACTCGTGGGGATAGCGGACGATCCAGGTGCGATACTGCGCCATCGCCAGCGGCACGGGCAGGCCTTGTTCGCGGACCACGGCTATGCTGCGTTCAAATGCGTTCTGGGAGGCGACGGAATCGAGCGCGCGGATCTCGTCGAGTGGGCGCAAACGGCGGTGATAGAAATCGGCAAGCGCCAGGTAGTCGTGGGCAAGCTCGGCGTACTTCCGCCAATCGGCTTCCGCGGCGGTGAAATCGAGCGCCAGCTCCGCTTCGGATGCTCGCAGTCGATAGAGTTGCGCGTCGGTAGGCTTCGCAGCGATCAATTCTGTAAGCGCGGGACGAGTTTCGGCGGGTGGCCGGCGCGCTTCCACGTCTCCCGCGGGCAGCGAGACCGTCCGGAAGAAGACCGCTTGCAATCCGGATTCGACGGCCAGGTTTTGCACCCACTGTGAAAGCTCGGCATGCAGCGCAAGGCAACAGAGCGCGCCGGCGGCGAGGGTGAGCTTACGGGAGAATCTCAAGCGACACCTCCTCGGTTCCGATATTGTGCGCGATGTCTTCCGCGGTCACGTTGAGCCGATAGCGGCCTGCGGGCAGCGCCGCGGGAATCACCAGTTCACCAGTGTTCGCGCCGGCCTGCGCGTTCCAGTGCAGGAACACGGGCGCAGCCCCATAGAGATGCGCACTGATGGTGCGCGTCGATTGCGAAGCGCGCACGCGCAGCGGCACCGTCTCGCCGCGCCGGTAGCTCGTCTTCGCCAGCAGCACGCGCACGGTAGGCGGCTTGCTCGCGATCACGAACGTCTTGGCCTCGCGATAGACGCGCCCTGCCTGGTCGCGCAAAATGAGCCGCACGCTGTAGGTCCCATCCGCCATATCCGTGGGGGCCAGGAAGCGCGTCTGCCAAATGTCTTCCTCGGCCAGGTGGCGCAGCGGCTTGACGAGGCCGAACGGGAACAGCGCAACCACGGAGACAATGTCTTGATCGGCCTTGACGCGCAGCACCGGATCGCCGGGCCGTATCACCCGCGGCCGCAGAAGCGCGCGCGGAACAGCCAGGAAGGAAGTATACGGCGTCACGAATTTGTACTGGCGCGAAAGCCGTATAATTTCGTCTATGCTGGCGCGGTCTTCACCCAGGCGCGCGATCTGGTCGAGCAACGCGTCCACACGCGCCTTGGCCCATGTACGCGCCACCTGTGGATGATCGAGGCTAAGGCGAGGCAGCGCCGCCGACGCGCGCATCTCGACTGGAGCGCCGTCGCGCTCGCCGCGCGCAGTGAAAACGGCCTGCGGCACAGGCTTGCGATACGCGCCTACCCACACGGCCGATGAGCCAGGAAAGACGGTCTCATCCAGCGGGTAGACCAGATCGAAGTTGTCCGAAGGCGAGACCGTAAGCGCAAGGTTGCGCAACGCGCGCTGCCCGATCCGGCCTAGAAACGCATTCAACTTGAAGTCGATCGGTTCGGACGAGAGCACCGATTCGAAGATGCCATCGTTGCGCGCCAGCATGCGGATCAGCCGCAGGTTCGCATCGTCGCCTATGCCGAAAACATAAGTGCGCGGACGGTGCGCCGACTGCTTCCATTGCGCCTCGTACCACTCGGCCAGTTTGCCGTCGGCCACTTTGCCGCGCGTGGCGCCGGCATCGCTGAACAGCACGATGTAAGCATCCGAATCGGCGGGCTGGGCCAGGGCCCGGGCTAACACCGCCTGCAGATCGGTGCCGCCGCGCAGATAGCCGGAGCGCACGAAATCGAGCGCCTTCTCGATCGCGGGGATATCCGCCGGCACGGGCGCGGGCGCAAACGGAGTGACTTCGGTATTAAACACCAGCACGTTGAATCGGTCGTGCGGACCGAGCGAGTGCAACAGGCTGTCGAGCGCATGGAAGCTGCGCTCCAGTTTCTCCCACTGCATGGAAAGCGAGGTGTCGAACAGCGCGATGATCGTGCGCGGTTTGGCGCTTGCGGCGGGCGCTCCGGGCATGGTATTGCCGATCAGCGCGGAGGCTTCGAAGTAGCCGGACCCGGCTGGCACTGTATTGGCGGCTGGATCGCGGTATGCAATTACATCCAGCGTGTCGGCGCGCGCCGCATCGAATGTGTAGCGCACCGCGAAATCCTCGCCGAGGTTGACGTTCTGGCCTTCGAAAGCGGCCTTGACCAGGTGCGCGTCGCGCTCCACGATGCGCAGCGGATAGAGCTTCCCTTGCGCATCGAAGCCGCGTATGGCGTGGCTGGAGCGCAGCTCCAGCGTGATCGCGAGGCGCGCTGCGGTTGCCGCCCGGTAGGCCGAGGGACGCAAAGGCAGCACAAATTCGGATTGCAGATTCTCCACGGAAACGCGCTGATGGTATTCGATCTCGATACGCTTGGTCCCGTACGCCGGGATGGGCATAATCTTCGCGCTGAACACATTGCTCCGGCCCGCTTCGCCGGGTTCGCGCTCCCCTTGCTCCAGCAGACAGGGGTCGATGGTTTGCCAGCGCAAGCTGTCGTAGATCTCTTCCGCGCGGTGGCGCTCTATAATTACGCCCGGGATGCGGGTCACGTCGTCCCACACGGCGAAATCGGAGACCAGCCCGCGTGCGGGCAGCGCAAACGTGTAGTTGCCTTCCTGCACGATCCCGGTGTGGTTGCCGAAGATCTGCCGTATGGATACGCGCGCGTCACCGTTATCGACGACGATATCCACGGTCATTTCGTCGAGCGAAAACACGGACACATCGGGCTGGTTGTGGTTCGTGGGAATCAGCACGCCGGTATCGGCCGCACAGCGCCAGGCCAGGAACAGGAAAACGGGCCAAGGTCTCACGGCAGCCTCCCCTCAGGCACCCGCATCAAGCCGTTATCGGTGCCGATATACAGCACGCCGCCGCGGGCAGCGAGCGCCGTCACGTTGGCCGAAGGCAGTCCCGCCGTCACGCTGGTCCAATGGAAGGGATCCCAAGGTCTCATGGCAGCCTCCCCTCCGGTCCGCGCACCAATCCATTATCGGTGCCGATGTACAGCACGCCGCCGCGGGCAGCGAGCGCCGTCACGTTGGCGGAAGGCAATCCCGCCGTCACGCTGGTCCATTGCAAGGGATCCCAAGGTCTCATGGCAGCCTCCCCTCGGGCACGCGCACCAAGCCGTTATCCGTGCCGATGTACAATACGCCGCCGCGGGCAGCGAGCGCTGTCACATTGGTCGAAGGCAATCCCGCCGTCACCGCCATCCACCGGCCGGACGCGCGATCGTATATGAACAAGCCGCGGCCCAGGCTGCCGGCGTAGACGCGCGACTCGGTCACCAGCATGGCATTCGGATTGATTTCGAGCGGCGGCTGCAGGTCCGGAAACGTCTGCCACTCGCCGGAACGATCGAGCCGCAGGACGCCCGCGCCGTATGTCCCCACGAACCACTCCGGCCCGACCCGCACGATCGCGGTGATCCAGTTGTGCTTCAGGCGCGAGTTGGCGGTGGTGTAGCTTGCGCGCACCACGCCGTTATCCAGCACCGACAAACCACCCAGCGTGCCGGCCAGCAGTTCGTCCCCGGACGCGCCCAGCGCGTACACGTGCGTGTTCACCAAGCCGTGAAAGCCGGACACGCTGTGTGCCCCAGACGAATCGATGAAAGTGAGTCCGGCGGGCGTAGCCACGATCATGCCGCCCGCGCGCCACACCACATCCGTAACGTGATCCGCGATCAGCCCTTCGGAGCGCCGTAGGATCTGGCGCTCGATCCCTGCCGAATCGAACAGCGCCAGGCCGTTGGCGGTGGCTACCGCGGTGGTTTGCGACTCGGCATCCGAGACAATTCGATTAACGCAGAATAACGTGTCGTTCTCCTGATGCGTCACGCGGGGACCATCCACGATATCCAGACCGCGATCGAAGTAGCCCACCCAAAGCCGGCCTGCGGGGTCGAGCGCCAGCGCGGAGACGTTCCGATCGGCCAGGATCGCGCCCTCACGCTCCAACACGCGGCGCCAGCCTGTGGCCTGGGCTTCGATCGCGTAAAGCCCGTCGCTCGCCAGCGCGTAAAGCTTGCCATCCATATTGAGCAGCTTGTGCACTTCACCTGCCAGCG
>JBEKUO010000193.1:0-11177 GCA_049514955.1 Bryobacteraceae bacterium
CGGGAAGCCGGGAGAGAACAGCACTAAAATGCGCTTGCCCGTCGCCGCCGCCAGGTGTCGCACTACAATGTTGAGCGCGTCCAGCGTGCCGGTGGATTGATACTCGCTTTGCTGCCACACATTCTGCGCAGCGCTCTCCACTACCCCTCGCGCCTGGAGCCTACATCCCGGTGATTGACTGGGACAATTGCAGGCGACCACTTCATCAACAGCAGCCTCCTCTATGGCGATGTCCAAATGCTGCACGATAATGTATGCCTCGGAAGGCCCGAGCGCGGGGCACATGGTGGTGGAATGCACGCCTTCCGGCGGATGCGGCTGCAGGCGTGCGAGCGCCGCCAGGAGGAGCTTTCGGTCGCTGGTGAAATCTAAAGACACGGTTCCCGAAGCGGTGAAGATCCCAACCCTGTCGCCAGGCGGCAGATTGTTCGCAACCAGTTTTTCGGACGCCTCTCTTGACTTCCGCACACCCAACATCGAGGCGTGCGCGTCATCGAAGAACAGTGCTATGGACCGTGGATCGGGTGACGACGGCTGGGGCGACACCGCGGTGGTGGACGTCGCCCCCGTGGTGGGCGCTGGGCCGGCCGGCTGCGCCTTTTGCTCGGAGAAAAACGCGATCTGCCGCGCCTGATTGTCGTCTAGCACTTCAAAATCGCCCGCTTGCAAGCCGCCGGTCAGATGGCCGTGCCGGTCGCGCACGGTGGCGACCAGTTCTACCAAGTTGGCATCCGTGGAGATCACCAGGCTCGGTGGAAACCAAGCTCCGCTGCGGATGCGCACCTCCTCAGGAGCTTCCGCTCGCGTGGGCAGCAGCACGCAGCACATGGAAACGAGCAGTCGCTTTTGAATCTTGAGCCGAGGCTTTGCGATGATGCGTTTCCTCCGGTTGGGACTCAGTATACATTAAGCGTCGCGAACGAGTGGCGCGAACCATTTGAACACCGCGAGCCTAGCGGTGGCAAAGCGGCAGCCTTTACCCGCCCCGGGGCTGGAATCCGGCCACTCTCGAGCAGTCGCCCAGCGCTTCCGATGGCACGGGTTTGACGACGTTGCTAATGATATTAGTGTCGAGGAGGCTCCGGCTCCCAGGTCAACCCCTGCGGCCCGGCGTCAGCGGGCGTTCAAAATCCATATCGGCGCCGACCGGAGGCGACCGGCGCAACGCAGTGAGGATACGCCCCTTTTTCGGCTGTACCGCCGAAATGACAAGGTGGACCGTGGCGCGAAGATGCACTGAATCGGGGCCCTCGCCGGCGCGGCGCCTGGCGACCGACCGGATCAACTCGCGGTCGGCTGCGCGCCCAAGGATCTCGAACCGGGCCATCCCTCGTTGGGTGAGGCGCTTCCGGTAGCGGTCCAGCGCACGTAGCCTGGAAGCGGATGCGAGTCTGTTGGCAGGCGAAAGCACCTGCCCCACGTTACGGCATCGCCAGGAGCGCGCCCCAGTGCAAGCCGGCGCCGAAGGTGGCGAAAACCGCGGGCCCTTGAAGCGGAGCGGATTTTTCCCGCCACCATTCGTCCGCGGCGATCAGCAGCGATGCGGAGGAGGTATTGCCGTAGCGCTGGAGGTTGCAGAAAAAGCGGTTCTCGGGAACACCCAACGTCTGCGCGATCCGCGTAATCAGGTTGAGATTGGCCTGGTGTACCAGAAAGGCCTCTACGCCGGAGACCTGGATGTTGCGCCTTTCGAGCAACTCCACAATTGCGCGCGGGATCTTGCGCGAAGCTTGCATGATGATAGTCCGGCCGTCCATATATAAGGGGGCGTCCAGATCGAGGCGCAGGGCGTCGGCGAAGTCGGCGTCGCTGGCGAGGAGCGCATCGCGGATTTCCGCAATTCCAGTTTCGGCGCTGACCAGGCAGGCGCCCGCGCCGTCTCCAAACAGGATCGCGGTATCGCGGTGCGACGGATCCCGTGCGACCACGCGCGACATGATTTCGGCGCCGATGACCAACACATTGCGGTAGACCGGAGCCAGATGCGCCGCCAGAGCCATGCCGAACAGCGATCCGGCGCTGGCAATCGGCAGATCAATGGCGGGTACGCCGGCGATGCCCAAACCAGCGCCGATAGCGGAGGCCGGCCCCGGAAAGCGGCGCTCGGCGGAACTGCTCGAGACCAGAAGCATGCCGACGTCGCGCGCCACTGCGCCGGCGTTTTCGAGGCAGTTCCTGGCGGCGGCGATCCCCAGCGAAGCGACCGATTCCTCGGCGGCGGCGAACCGGCGCTGTTCAATTCCGGAGGCGCGGAGAATCCATGCGGCGTCGGCGCCGGTCTCGGCGGCCAATTCCGAATTATCCACGACGCGCGTGGGCAAATAAGAGCCGAACGCCCGCAGGAAGGCCATATTCAAGAATGGCTTTCGACGTAAGCTTCGATGCGCGCGATGGAATCGAACTTGCGCGGAGTGAGGTCGGAATCCGGAATGCGGATGGAGAATTCCCGCTCGAGAGCGGCTACCATGTCGGTCAGCGCGAAGGAATCGAGCACGCCGGATTCGAACAACGATTCCTCGGGATCGGCTGGCAGGGGCTTGCCGGAAAGCTTTTTGACAATATCAATGATCTTCGCTTGTTTGTTCATCGGCGGCTTGTGGAGACACTTCCAGGCGGACCTTCAGATAGCGTTCGTACTGCCGCATTATATCCTGAAAAAGCACGGCGGCCAATCGCTGATATCCCAAGGAAGTGAAGTGGACGTAATCGCCCTGGGCCAACCCGGCGAAGACCCAGTTCACCATGGAACCTTCGGCGCCCATGCGCGCGCGCGTGTTCCAGTAGGCGCAGCGATTCTCGCGGCAGGCTTCCTGTTGGGCGGCGACGATGTGGTCCACGCCTTCAAAGGGAATCCAGTGGCCTTTCACGCGATAGAAGCGGTCGGGCGGCCCCAGCACCAGGATGGAGGCGGTGGGGGCGGCGCGCCGCAAGCGTTGCAGGACGGCGGAGAAGGTTTCGAGATAGCGCTCCTCATTCCATTTGGAGTCGCTGGCCTCGTTGGTGCCGTAGGCCAGGACGATGAGCGCGGGAGCGCGGCGCTCGATGTAGGCGGCATGCATGTTCTCATCCCACTTCTGGATGAGGGCGGCTTCGGCGCCGTTGATGCCCATCGATTCGTAGGTGATGCCTTTTGGTTTCGCGGTGACCCATCCGAAGAGCCGGACGGGCGCGGCTTCGATGGTGCGAACTTCAAAACGGTGGTGTCCCGCGCTGGTGGGGTACTCGAGAAATCCGGGTGCGAATGGTCCTTCGGTGGAGAATTCCCTGACGGTTTCGCCATTATCGGACAAGGCCACACGGCCGCCGCCCGGCTGTTGCCAATAGTCGAGTTCCACGGAGTCGCAGTCGGCATCCAGAAAGATCGTCTGGCCGGGACGGTCCGTGGAGATGCTGACGCCGCCCAGGCCAAAGTAGCCATCACCCTCGCCCGTGCGCAGCCCCGCGGATTCCCACGCTTTGGAGGCCCCGCCGCGCACGTCGAAGCGGCGATATCCCTTGAACGGAACTCCGGCCATGGAAAAGCCTGCGCCGCCATCGCCGAAACGGTTCTGGAAGAGTATGCGCAACGCGCCGGTCCAATCGTCGGCAGCCGTGTGGGAATCGCCGAAGTGGAGGATGTGCACGGTGGGGCTGTCGCCGTTGTTAAGCCGATAGAGCTGCTCGAAGAACGGCACGAGCGCACCGGGGTGTTCGAGCACCGGATCGGGACGCTCTTCCAGTTGCAGGGCCACCTTCTGCAGCGACTCGGCGCGCACTTTGGCGCTCACACGCGGCGGAGGATAGTGCCGGATCTTGTAGGCGCGAGACTTCTTTTTGGACGATTTCTTGGCGGGCTTCTTCTTGGCAGTTTGAGACGCCGCCAGCGCGGCGGCTGGGGGCGCCATCCAGAAAACGTATGCCAGGAGGCAGAGCAGCGGGATGGAGCGGCAGCGTGGCATACGGTCAACGCACTTGAGCGACGGCGTTCCGATGGAGCACCTGATTCAACTTGTAGTGAATCAGCCCGGCGACCAGCTCGCGGGCGAATGCCACCGCGATCAGGCGGGCGCCGGCCGGCGTGGGATGAATCAGGTCCGCCGAGACCAGCCGGGGCTGCCCCTCATACCAGCGCGCCATGGTACCCTCGCCGCCCATCACTTCGAACGTATTAAAGAATCCGCAATGCAAGTCTCTGGCCACGCGCCGCTGAATATCGACGATCCGCGGGATGGTCGGCAGCGTCCGAATCTCGTCGCCGTCGCGCTGGCCCCGATCCATTGGACTCATCACCAGTATAGAAGTATTGGGCAGCGCCGCGCGCACTCGCCGGATAGCTTCGCGCAATTCCTTCTCATATTCGCGGGTGAGGAAGGCGGCAAAACCGCTCTCGTTGGTGCCGTAATTGAGGATCACTAGGTCGGGGTTGCGGTGGCGCAGTTCGTCGGCCCAGTGCCGCTCGTTGAAGAGGAGCGCCAGCATCGAGATGGAGGCGCCATTTACGCCGAGGCTGTCGTAGACTACGCCGGTGTGCGGCTTCTCGACGGTGATGCCAAACAGGCGGACCTCGCCCTCGGTGCGGAGTTCCAGCATGCGGACGCCGGGGTGCAGATCGAAGCGCGCAAAGCCAGCGGTGCGGGAGGGCGCGGCGGTGTCGATCGTAGCCAACGGCTCGCCGCCGGCGGAAAGCGCGATGCTGCCGCCGTTCGGCTGGCGCAGAAACCAGACCTCCAGGCGCGTCTGCGTGGGGTCTCGCAGGGTGATCTTGCTGTATGCGCCGTGCCCGGAAAAGACCACACCGCCGAGGCCGAACATCCCGTTGCGCAGATCCGCGCGCGTGCCCGGATCGATCTGCCAGCCGTGACTCGACAGGTCCACGCCGCGATGTTCGTACCACGCCCACGGTTTGGCGATCAGGGTGAAGCCGTGGCCCGCATCGCCAAACTGTTTTTGGAGGATCTGCCGGGTGTCGCCGGTGATCAGGTCGGCGGTGGTGGGCGAATCGCCGTAATGCACAATGCGCGTGATGGCCATGGGCTCGCCGCGTTCGGTACGCCAGAGCGCCGCGTAGAAATGGTCGAGGGTGCCATCGCGATCGTCCAGAACGGAGGGCAGCGCAGGACTCACGTGTACGGGCGCCAGAATCTCGGGCGCGGGATGGCGCTGGAGAGGCGAGAGCGGCGTCAGCTCCGGCGTGAACTCGACGATTGGAGCGGCGGTGGCCATCTCGGGCAGCTTGACTCCGGGCACCAAGCGCGCCGCGCCGAAAAGGATCGCCAAGAAGGTGACGATGGTGAGAGCAGTGTGGACCGGGAATGCGCGCATCTCAGAACCGCGTGTAGACGAATGGCGCGGCGCCCCGGCCGGCCAATAGTTGAATCGCTACGATGGCCAGCGCGATCGCGGCTGCCTGCACGTAGAAAGGACTCCGTCCAAAAAGATTGATACCGCGTTCGTACCAGTTCTTCGGGAGGGCTTGGCCGGCGGCGGCCACGAGCGAAACCAGGATTACCCCCGTTGAGACGTTGGCGAGTGAGAACGTGAGTGACCCGATGCGGTTCAGGATCTGGAACGCGCCCGCAGCCGTCGCGCTACGGAAGAATACCCAAGTAAGACATACAAACTGGTAAGTACAAAAGATACGGATGGCTCGCGAGGCCAGGCCGCCTTCGGGACGACGCCCACGCCACGCCTGCCATCCGCGGGTCACGGCCAGAGCGACGCCATGCAGCAGTCCCCAGATGGCAACCGGCCATGTCGTGCCGTGCCATAAGCCACCCAGAACCATCGTGATGACCAGGTTGATGTAAGGCCATACTCTAGTGCGCTTGCCAGGCAGGGAGAAGTAAAGATAATCGCGCAGCCAGTTAGAGAAAGTGATGTGCCAGCGCCGCCAGAAGTCAGTCACATTCACCGATGTGTACGGCCGATCGAAGTTGATGGGCAGGCGGACACCCAGCAGCATGGCGGTACCGCGCGCGATATCCGTATATCCCGAGAAATCGTAATAAAGCTCCAGCGAGTAAGCGTAGACCGCCACGAGGACTTCCATGCCGCTGTATAAGTTGGGTGTATCGAAGACCCGGTTCACTAGGTTCTCAGCCAGGTAGTCGGCGATGAGCAGCTTTTTCAGGAGACCGAAGACGATAAGAAACAGGGCGCGGCCGCCATCTGTAGACGACAGGTCGAATTTCTTAGTGAGATGCTTCAGTATTTCGTACGGGCGGGAAATAGGCCCGGCCAGGAGGGTTGGAAAGAAGGAAGACGCAGCGAGATAGCCCAAGTAACTCGTGGCCGCCGGAGCGTCCCGGCGATACACATCTATGGTGTACGACATCGACTGAAAAGCGTAGAAAGACAGGCCCAGGGGAAAGATCCAATCGAAACCAGAGGGCGAAGGGAACAGGCTCATGTGCCGGGATAAGACGATCAGGCCAAGATTCGCGACGAGACTGATTCCGACAAGCAGGCGGCGGACGATTGATTTGGTAAAGGATTCGAGCCCGAGGCCGACGAGATAGTCTATAGTCGCGCAACATGGGATAAGCGCGAGATAGAATAATCCATACCTTGCACAGAAGAAGTAGTTGGCCGCCAGCACCACAGTCAAGCGGGCAAGCTTGGAGCCGGCTACCAACCAATATGCAAGTAAGACTATGGATACGAAAAGGAAATACGCGGCACTGGTGGAGTGCACTCAAGCATTATATCTCACACGTTGTGGCGTACGCTTCAGACGGTGCTGCGGCGAGCTTCAGCTCGCCGAATTCGGACCGTGGGCTGAAGTCCACGGCAGCACGCTGAGGCGTGCGCCACGGCCTCATCAAGCACGCAGGGTGTCGTCGAGCCAGTTGTAAATGCGGAAATCGCGATAGCCGGGTGCGTTAAGCTCGCAGTGCAGGTCGGCGCCCTCGGCCCGCGTGAAAGCGACCAGCGTTTTCGGACTCCGCAGCATGTCGAACAATTGCCGCGACTGGCCGGGGAAGAACTGCTCGGATTCGGGATCGGCCACCAGCAAGGGGCAGCGGATCTCGCCGGCCAAGTCCTTCAGATTATAGTCGCGTACGGCGCGAAAGGCATCGTAATAGGACGAAAAACCATAAGGGCGCATGCGAAAGTCCAGCATGATTTTCGACTTCGGATTGAGCTTGAGGCCCATCGCCATCTTCGCGTCGAAATCCTCTTTCTTGCCCTGGTCGAGCGTGTCCCGCATGAAGGGCGGCAGGTTGCGGATCCAGGGATCGGCCACGTTCCAGACGCCGGGGTCCAGGACGCCCGCGGCGATGCGGTGCTCGAAGGCCAGCGCCCGCGCGACCCAATATCCGCCCTGGCTGACGCCGATCAGGGCGATGTGCTTCGGGTCCACCTCGGGATGGCGCAGCGCGAAATCCACGACCGGCGTGATGACCTTCTCCCAGTCCGGGCGGAAATACAGCTTGCGGATCCATAAGGAATCGCCCTGGCCCGGTCCGTTAAAGCTGAGGCAGTTGTACCCGCGGGCGAGGCCTCCAGCTACGCCCAACACGTAACTGGATACGTCAAGCCCATCCGCGCCGTTATTGAGGATCACCAGCGGCCGGCGGCGGGCGGTCGCGTCGACGCGGTAAAACCAGCCGGTCAGCGCGGCGCCTTCGTAGGGGATTTCGACCCTTTCCACCGGCGGATCGAAGAGCGCGGCGGCTGCGGCCCAGCATTCCGCATACTGGCGGAAGGTGGGGAGGAGGCGCGATGTGTCGGCGGTTCCGTCAAGGAAGCGGAGGGCAGCGGCGGAATGTTTGGCTGCCCAGAGCCAGGCTTGGCGCGCGCTGACGCGATGTCCCCGGCGGGCGGCATCCTCGGCCCAACCGCGCGCTTCGGCGTTGGCCGCGTGGAAGGCCTGGAAGGCGGATTCAGAATCGCCGTCGGTGATGGCTTGCGTCAGCGCTATCAGCTTTCCAGGATTGCCGACGCCGTAGTAGGAGGAGCCCAAGTCGATCCAGACGCTGAAGTCGAACGAAGGGTCGCTGAAGAAATGTCCCCGGGCGGGTGGCGCGGCCGGAACTTGGCTCGCCTGGCCGGCGTTTGCAGGGGATCGTAATGCGGCAGCGGCGGCCGCAGCGCCAAGAAGCCCGCGCCTGGGGATTCCTCGCTCGTTGGGAGTTTTTGGCATAGGCCGCTCCAGGGCGGCGGATCAGATCTGGCCGGGCGGCACCTTCGAAATCCGGTCTTTGATGTTTTCCGGCAAGACCTTGTTCAGCTCGCGATAGCTTTGCCGGAAGCTCTGCTTGACTTCTTCGGGCGAGGCGTCGGCCATTCGCCGGGCGGCATCCATGACGCACGGCGCCAACCGCGAATCCGACAGCAGGAGCCGGGGCGGCACGGGCAGGAACGCCATCAGGGCCCAAATCGTAACCGTGGCCCACAGCAGGCCGCGCACTACACCGAACGCGCCGCCGAGCAACCGGTCCAGCCAGGAAAGATCCGCCTCGCGAAAGAGTTTCGCCAATTGCCTGCCAAAAATGGATCCGAGGATAGTGACACAACAAAACACGAGCAGAAATGCGACGACATCGGCGATCCCCTTTTGCTCGATATGTGATCGCAAGGATAACGAGATCGGATGGTAATATTGCAGTCCCAGGACCAGACCTAGGACCGATGCGATGAATCCCACGCCGGTCTTCGCAAAACCCGCGAGCAGACCGGTGACGATGGAGATCACCATTATTAACGCTAGCCAGACATCCAGCCAGTTCACGCACACCTCCAATCAAAGAGTACTACGCGGCGGGGGGCGCGTTTGTTCCGCTGCTCCGGAACTACCCGCCGAGGTGGATTTCGATGCCCTTGCCCTGCTCCCGCGCGCGCTGGTATGCCAGCCGGGCCGCGACCAGATCTTCCACCGCCAAACCCAACGATTTGAATACTGTTATTTCCGAGGGCGAAGCGCGGCCCGGTGCGCGGCCCGGTGCACGACCCGCTGCGACTTCGCCGAGTTCGACGACTTGCTCCTTGGCGAAGCGGCCCTCGCGCTCGCCCAGGATGATGTCACCCGATTCCTGGAAAGCGGCGGCTCTGGAATCCACCACAACGCGCGCACGCGCCAACAGCGCCGGATCCATTTCCCGCTGATTGGGCCGGCAGGCTCCTACCGAGATGACATGCGCGCCGGATGCCACCCAGTCATTGGCGAAAACCGGCTCGGATGAGGCCGTTGTCAGCGCGATGACATCGGCGCCGCGTACGGCTTCAGCGGCGGTTTGGCACGGCCGGATGGGAACGGCCGCTTCCGCAACGAACTTCTGGAGGTGGGCCGGCGTGGGACTCCAGGCGCGCACTTCTCGAAACGGGCGCTCCAGCGTCAATGCCGCGAGATGGCTGCGCGCTTGCACTCCGGAACCCAGAATCGCGAGCACCGCCGCATCCGCGCGCGCCAGGTGGCGCATGGAAACGGCCGAGACCGCGGCGGTGCGCATCTCGGTGATGAGGCGGCCATCCATCACGGCCAGCAGGACGCCGGTTTCCGGATCGAGGAGCAGAATGGCGGCCTGATGAGTTGCCAACCCGCGCGCCTGGTTGGAGGCGATTACTGTGACCAATTTGGCGCCCAGCATCGGCGGATCTCGCACGAATCCAGGCATGGCGGCAAAGAAGGCCGCTTCGCCCATTTCGATAACCGGTCGCACCGGCTGCACGACCCCTCCAGACGAGAACGCCGTCAGCGCGCTTTCCATCGCGCCGATCAAATCCGGCATGGGCAGAACGGCACGGATATCGGCTTCGCTGAGGCAGAGCGTCATGAGGGTAGTCTAGCAGCCGTGCTAGAGCTGGTTCGCCCATGGTGGGGCAGGCGCTTTCGCCTGCCAACCGCTGCCAGATTAGAGCGCGTCTCGCCCCTACGGCCCGCACAACTCGATGGGATTACCTTCGGGGTCGTCCAAGCGCGCGAATCTTCCGTTGGGACAGGCTTGCGGGTCAATTTCCACAGAGATGCCAGCGGTGCGCAGTTGTGCCGCCACGGCATCCAGGTTGCGGACACGAAAGTCGATCATCCAGACTTTGCGCCATCGCCGAAATAGTCCGTGGACTCGGGGAACGGGGCGAATGCAGTGGGGCCGGCTTCCTGCTGCCAAGGCAACCCGCCGTAGTCGGGGGGCACGAGCGAAACGCCCAGGTGATCGTGCTACCACTGACCGCGAGAGGCAGGGTCCCGCGCGAGAAAGAACAGACCTCCGATACCGCTGACTTGTTCCATGTCGCCCCTCGGTTGAATATCCGACGGTTGCAAAATTATGCTGCGTCCTGGCCGCTAGCTCGCAGGCTGGACCGCAGCTATCGTCTGGAGAGGAAAATCACTAGCGTCGCGAGGAGAATCGAGATCGAGCAGAGAACGATTGTGTTCCGCTTTCCCCACCGGCGGAAGTAAGACAGTGAGTTGGGCAGCGGCGGCAGAAACAGGCGCAATAAAACTAAGAAAACAACCAGCGCAATCGTTCCGATCAATGCCATGCTGTCTTGAGCGTATCACATTGGGAAAGATCTCAACGCCGCGGTTTGCCGGCATGTCCGCTCCCGCCGCATCGCCGTTGTGCGAACGCGGCCAGGTTGCTGGGCGCGGTAAACTTAATGTGTGAAGGAGCTTCGAGCGTTAACCCCCGAGGAGTTCGCCCGTGCGGCGGAGAGACTGCGGAATCCCGCGCCAGGCAGCCGTATCGAGGCGGCGCAGAAATACGGCATCGATTTGACGCTGCTGATCGGCCAGTTAAAACTCACGCCGGCCGAGCGGGCACGTAAGTTGGAGCGGTCAGTGCGGGGGCTGAAAGGGCTGCGCGGTATCGCGCGAAGGCGCTCTTAGTGGAATTCGACCGCGCACTGCAAGCGCTTTGCGATGCCGGCGTCGAATTCGTGGTGGTTGGCGGGGTCGGCGCTTTCCTCCACGGCATCGACAGGCTTACGATCGTCCTCGAGATTTGCTACGCGCGGAGCGCGATGAATTTGAAACGGCTCGTGAAGGCGTTGGCGCCGTTCCATCCCCGTCCAAGGGGCTTTCCCGGTGGTTTACCTTTCATCTGGGACGACGCCACGCTGCGCAACGGCTCACTCTTCACACTAGAGACCGATCTTGGAGACATCGACTTGCTAGGCGAAATTGCCGGCTTGGGAGCATACGACGATGTGAAGGCCGGCTCAATTGAAGTGGAGGCCCACGGGCGCCGCTTTTC
>JBEKUO010000194.1:0-11172 GCA_049514955.1 Bryobacteraceae bacterium
GACCAGCTCACCACCACTACGTTGGAAGGCGAGCCCGCGCGGCCGTCTTCCGGGCCGATAAGACGGCCGAGCGCGGGATTCACGCCCAGCACGGAAAAATAGTCCGAAGTTACAAAGCCGCCTCGCACGATCTCCGGTTCCAGTCCGTCGCCGTGTATAGCGAAGGGTGTGTCGGACGACGCGATCAGTCCCGCGAACACATGATTGTTCTCGCGATAATGCTCGTAGTTCCGCCAGTCGAACGCGTTGAAGTGGTCCTGGCCGCGGGCTTTGAAAAGCAATTCCACGAGTCGTCTGGGATCCTGGACCGGTAGCACGCGTAGCATGAGGGCGTCGATCAGGCTGAAGATGGCCGTGTTGGCTCCGATGCCGAGGGCCAGCGACAGGACCGCAACGGCCGTGAATCCGGGACTGCGCCGCATTCCGCGAAGAGCGTAGCGCGCATCCCGCCAAAGCGTTTCCAGCGAATTCCATCTCCACATTTCGCGTGTAATCTCCTGGATCAGAGTTGCGGTTGCCGAATTCCCGGCGGGCGGCCAATCCGGCGGCCGGTGGTTCCTCCCCCCGTTCGATTCTACATCCCGTGACATCTCCCGATGGTACTCATCAGCGGCGTTTGCGAAATTCTTGGAGGTGTGGGGTTTCTTGTTAATCGCGTTTTTCCGGCCAACATCGATATGGCCACAAACCAGACGATGCGGGCGCGGTTTCCATCGCGCCCGTATTCCGGTGTGGGGCGCCTGCCCTTACAGCTACTTCTGATCTGGTGGCTACTCTGGTGCACTCGGCCGCGCGCTGTCGTCTATTGAAACGGTGTCGCCCCATGTGCACTCCGACGGACTAGGCGCTCTTCACGCAGCGATCCCGCGTCCTCTCGTGCCAGCGGGGCCTGCGCGTTAACATGATGAAGTGCTGGCTCGCCTTATCCCGCTATGGCTCGCCGCCCACGCCTTTTGGGGCGCCGAGCCCCTCATCCAAGACCGCGTCCAGTTCAGCCAGATATTCGGGGAAACGCGCAATTACCGCATCTTCCTGCCGCCGGACTATGTCACGTCCGGTAAGCGCTACCCGGTCATCTACTGGTTTCACGGGTACAGTGAGCGCTTCAACCAGCCTGTGGCCGACACCCCGCACCGCAACTACGATACCGGCACGGACTACGGTGGTGACAACATCGCTAACTTCGTGGCCACGCACGACGTGATCGTTGTGAAGTGGGACGGCTACAATCCGCGTTTCGCGGGTGACAATTACCCGCGCCCCTACAACATTAGCCCGGTCGAGACCAGCCGCCAATTTCCGCTCTATTTTCCAGAGCTGGTCGATTTCATCGATGCCCACTATCGCACGATCTCCGACCGCGATCACCGCGCCACCGCCGGCCTGTCCATGGGCGGCTTCATGTCGTTCTGGATCGCCGGCAAGTACCCGCACCTGGTTTCCAGTGCTTCCAATTTTATGGGATCTTCGGAATTCTTTGTGGGCCCACGGGACTTCCCGGTCGAATATCGCCACGACGAGATGTACGGCAACTACGAGGGCATGCGCACGCGCCTGGTCACCGGCGCCCGCGATTTTATCCAGTTCTATCATCGCCAGATGAACGCCGTCTGGCAATCCACACGGCCCTGGCACGAGACCGAAGAATTCGACTCCGATCACGGCACGCCCGGCATGGCCAAGACGCTGGAATTCCACATGAACGCATTCGCGCATCCGCTGCCCCGCCCCACGGTCTGGAACCACGCCGACGTGTACCCGAACTTTACCGTCTGGGGCTGGGACGTGGCCTCGGATCGCAAGCAGCCAGGCTTCACTGTGCTGGAAAACGTGTCTTCCACCGGCTTGCGTTCCTGTGTGCGGGAATGGCTGCCGGGCGGCCGCACCATCCCGCGTGTGAAATTGTCGATAGCCACCGACAAGCTTTATCCGCCGCGCAAACCGCAAACCGTCACCATCATCGGTCTGCGGGACGGCACGCCGCGGCGCCAGGTCCTAACGGCAGATGCCCAGGGGCGGCTGCATTTCGAGCTGGACGGCGACGAGTACGAAATCGGGATCTCCACCGGGCCGCTGTTGGCGCTTTTTGGGTATCGGTTGGATGGCGCGGCCTGGGCCACGGCGGGCGCTCCGGTGCGTGCGCATGTGCGCTTCTGGAATACGGGCGCCGCGGCCGCGCGGCCGGGCACGCTGCGCTGGATGAGCCCCAATCCGGGTGTCGAGCTCTCTCCGGCCACTACCCCATTGCCTGGTATCGCGCCCGGCCAGTTCACGGATGTGCCCTTGACGGTCCTGGCGTTGGACCCCAAACGGGCCATGGTGAGAATCTTCGCCGTGCTGGGTGATGCCAAGCTGCCGCTGGACATACCCATGTTCCCGCCCGCTCCACCGTTTGCGGATTTCCGTATCGCCGATGGCCAGTCCGTCCGCCTTTTCCTGCATGCCACGGAAAAGACCGAACTGCGCCTGGGGGATGGCAACGGCGACGGAAAGGCCAGCCCCGGCGAGCGGATCGCCATTCTCATCCCTGAGGGCGACCGCTACCGCGCAGCCGAGCTCTTCACCAATGATGCTTGCGTGGACAATAGCTGGCGCGCCTCCGACGACTGGAGTTCTTACGACTACGTAGGGGCCTCCGCCAAATACTCTCTGCCGCTGATCAAGCCGGACTGCCCGCCAGGCCACTTGGTGCACGCGCTGGCCCGCGTGTTGCTTCCCAACAAACCCAATCACGGGGTCTGTTTCGCGGCTATTGAATTTCCGGTGGTGGCGGCCGATTCACCCTCCGCGAAATAGCATGAAATAGCATTCTGGCGTATGACCAGGATGTCACCCGGCGGCACACTCCTGGGCAAGGTTACTTTCCGGGCCACGCCGTTCGGCAAGTCTGGCCAAATCGTGGTGGGCCGGGCCTTCGATAGATGTTGTCCTGACTATCGGTAGGGATGTCCGCCGCGGGGGCGCGCTCAACAGGACGGATAAATCAGAACCTATAGTCGAGAGCGAAGACTAACGCGTGGTCCGCCTTGATAGTGATGCCTGGCGCGATATCTGCGCCCGCACGTGCGGTGCCGACGTCGAAGCTCCGTTTCGAGTCTGGCCGTCGCGAGACTCTCACAGCGTAGATCAGATCGCGGCCACAAAGCCCGTGCGATAGCTACCGAGATCGGTAGTTTGAACGCCGCGTGGAGAGGCCTTTGGTTGGCAACGGCTTCGAATTATCCACCAGCCTGCATCTTCCGGCTTTCTATAATAATCTCAATATCATGGATGGCCCGCTATGCCCGCTGGCCGACGCTCCCCGCCAGTACCAAGCCTTGCTGGAAGTGGCGCAGTCGGTGGCCTCACACCGCGATCTCGGCGCGCTGTTCCGGGATCTTGTGGAGCGCTTGCCGCGCGTGGTCAGTTTCGATTCGCTGTGGCTGGTGCTGCACGATCTCGCCCGCAACAGCATGCGGCTGCACGTACTGGAAGGTCCCGCGCGGGAGGCCGCCGAGGAAAGCGAGTGGCCGCTCGAAAGGCCCATGGAGGAATCGCCCAGCGCGCTGGTCTTCAGCACGCAGGAGCCGCTGGTGGTTCGCAACCTCGCGGAGGACCCGCGGTATCCGGAGGCCTTTCAGTTGTTGCTGGACAACGGTGTCCAGTCGTGTTGCATTCTGCCGCTGACCACCGCGCATCGGCGTTTGGGCGCGGTCGGCTTTGGCTATGCGCGGCCTCACCTATATTCCGAAGCGGACACCGAGTTTCTGGGCCAAGTGGCTCGCCAAATCGCCGTGGCGGTGGATAATGTCCTGGCGCACGAGGAGGCCTGCGAATTACAGGCCGCGTTGGCCGAGGAACGCGACCGCCTCCGGCTGCTGCTGGACCTGAACAACACCCTGGCGCCGAATCTGGACTTGCGTGACTTGTTGCGCGCCGTTTCTTCCAACGTGCGGCGGGCCATGCGCTGCGATTACACCAGCGTGATCCTGCCGGAGCCGGATGGCGAGCGCCTGCGGATTTATGCGCGAGATTTCTCCGAGTTGCAAGATCCTCTGGCCGAAGAACTGGTCGTGCCGCGCGTAGGAACGCCGGCCGGCATGGTCCTCGAAACAGGCAAGGCCCTAGTGCTGGACGCGGAAGAGTTGGCGCGCTTCGATCCGAAGATTAACCCTACGCTGGCCTTGGGGCTGAAATCGGCGTGCTTTCTTCCCTTGATTGCGCGCGAGCGGCTGCTCGGCACTCTGAATGTCGGCCGGTTCCCGGAGCGGGCGTTCACCCAGGACGATGTCGACTTTCTCCGTCAAGTGGCCAGCCAGGTGGCGCTGGCGGCGGACAACGCGCTCGACTACTATCAGGTGGCCCAATCCAGGCAGCGGCTGGCCGAGGAGCGCGTCTATCTGAACGAGCAGATCCGCACCGAGCAGAACTTCGAGGAGATCGTCGGCTCCAGCGCGGCGCTCAAGAACGTTCTGAAACAAGTCGCCATCGTCGCGCCCACGGATTCCACAGTCCTGATTTTGGGTGAGACCGGTGTCGGCAAAGAACTCGTCGCGCGCGCCATCCACAATATGAGCGCCCGCCGCGACCACACTTTCGTGAAAGTGAATTGCGCTGCGATTCCACTGGGGTTGCTGGAAAGCGAATTGTTCGGCCACGAGAAGGGCGCGTTTACCGGCGCCATCGCGCGCAAGACCGGGCGATTCGAACTGGCCCATCAGGGCACTTTGTTCCTGGACGAAGTGGGAGACATCCCGCCGGAATTGCAGCCCAAGCTGTTGCGGGTTTTGCAGGAGCAGGAATTCGAGCGCCTGGGCAGCACCCACACGATTAAAGTCAATGTCCGGTTGGTGGCGGCTACCAGCCGCGATCTGCCGGCCATGGTGGAACAGCGGGAATTCCGCGGAGACTTGTACTATCGCCTGAATGTTTTTCCGCTGGTGGTGCCGCCGCTGCGGGAGCGCAGCGATGACATCCCCCCACTGGTGGAATACTTTGTGGCGCGCTTCGCGGAGCGCCTTGGCCGCCGCGTCAGCCGCGTGGATCGGCAGACAATGGAGCTACTGCAAGCTTATCACTGGCCTGGAAATATCCGGGAGTTGCAGAATGTGATCGAACGCAGCGTCATTCTGGCCGAAGGCGGCACGCTGCGAATCGACCCGAGCGTGCTGGATGCGGGCGAACCGCGCAAAGCACCGTTGCATGGTCCGGTCCTGCGCCAGAACGAAAAGGAATCGATCGAGGCGGTCCTTGCCGAAACGAAGGGCCGTATAGCCGGACCACGCGGCGCTGCGGCTCGGCTGCGGATTCCGGCGTCCACGCTCGAATCCAAGATCCGCGCACTGAAGATCGATAAGTTCAAGTTCCGTTCGTGAGGTTCGAGGGGCCGACGTTGGCGGGTGGTGCCCGCGGGTCGGCGTTGATTTAGATGTCTGGTTCTCAGACGCCGGGAACTTGCAGATTGTCTCGGGCGTGGGCGGCATTTGTCGACGTGGCGACAACGCAGCCAAGTGAATTGATTGACTTTTGCAATAGAGTTCCGCCATGCTTCCGACGATCAATAAACCGGCCTCCGAAAGCCGTTTTAGCCACCCATTTTGCGACTGACTTTTGCAACGCCGGAACCCCTGTTTTCAGGGGTCGTCGTTGACGTTGCGAAACTTACCCTTTTTTGGACGGTACGGGAGATCATGAATTACCCTCTCATGGGCTATAGTGGTCCATGCCCAACAATACATGCGAACACTGCGGCGGTTCACAACTCATCAGCGGTCTCACTGTTTCTGCTTCTGGTGGTGGTGGCGACGTACGTCCGGGCCTCCTCTGCAAAGAGAAAGAGAAAGGCTTTTTCAAACGATCCGAAAGGGGGAAAAGGGAAAGCCTTTTTGCTGACCTGTGCACCTCTTGCGGCACTGTAAAACGTTTATACGTGAAAGACCCGAAACGTGATTGGGTCGTATAACTTTCACGGTTTCAACCGGGATTGTCCCCGGCCCAATGGACGCAAAGGACCCTTTTTGCAACGCTGATTCTGCCACTTGGCCGAATCACGCCCGTCTCGTGGAAGTGATTCCGCAAGCCGTGCCTGGAAAGTCCCGTTCTGAGCAAGAGGGAAATTCCATCCGGAATCCAGCCGATTTTCGACAGGTGCAGGTCGGCGAACAGGCCCCGCTTTAGCCCACCCTTAGTTAGGCCGCCTGCGCTGCACCCGACTCGCGAGATCTCGCGAATCCGCGAGGCAAACCGGTCGGCACAGAGCGGAGCACTCCGGCCTACCCATTCAAATTCAATGACATCCAAGCGGCCTCGTAAATGCACTCATCGTCGCCAAGGATGCCTGAATGTGGATCGTAAGAGTAGCTCTTAATCGTCCTTACACCTTCGTCGTACTGGCGCTGTTGATTCTGCTGGTGAGCCCGATGGTGATCCTGCGCACGCCCACCGATATCTTCCCGAACATCGGCATCCCGGTGGTGAGCGTGATCTGGAACTACGACGGCTTCCCTCCCCAAGAGATGTCCGATCGCATCGTCACGATTACCGAGCGCAGCATCACTACCACGGTCAACGATATCGAGCACATGGAGTCGCAGTCCTACAACGGAATCGGCGTCATCAAGCTGTTTTTCCGGCCGTCTGTGACCATCGCCACCGCGCTGGCGCAAGTCACGGCCATCTGCCAGACGCAGCTTCGCCAACTTCCGCCGGGCACCACCGCGCCGCTAATTCTGAGCTATAGCGCCTCAACCGTGCCGGTGCTGCAGATCGGCCTGAGCAGCACACGATTGAGCGAGCAGCAGTTGTTCGACCTGGGCGCCAACACCATGCGGACGCAGTTGGCGACCGTGCAGGGCGCCGCGGTTCCCTGGCCGTATGGCGGTAAGATGCGGCTGGTTTCGATCGATATCGATTCGGCGGCCATGCAAGCCAAGGGCCTGTCGCCGACCGATGTGGTGAACGCCGTCAGCGCGCAGAACTTGATTCTGCCGTCCGGCACGGCCAAGCTCGGACCGCTCGAATACCAGGTGGAAATGAACGGCAGCACCGAGACTATCAACGAGCTGAATAATCTGCCGGTGAAGACCGTCAACGGCGCGACCATCTATATGCGCGACGTGGCGCACGTGCGCGATGGCTTCTCGCCGCAGACCAATATCGTGCGGCAAGATGGAGGCCGCAGTGCGCTGCTCAGCGTCTACAAGACGGGCTCGGCATCCACGCTCGCGATCGTACGCGACGTGCGGCAGGCGTTGTCCTCGATGGCCGCGGGATTGCCGCCGGAGTTGAAAATAACGCCGCTGTTCGACCAATCCATCTTCGTGCGCGCGGCCGTCCAGGGCGTCATCCGCGAAGCGCTCACCGCAGCCTGCCTGACGGCTGCCATGATCCTGCTTTTTCTGGGCAACTGGCGCAGCACCCTGATCATCGCCATTTCGATTCCGCTGGCCATCCTGGTTTCCGTGATTTGCCTAAGTGCGCTGGGCGAAACCATGAACCTGATGACGCTTGGCGGGCTGGCGCTGGCGGTGGGAATCCTGGTGGATGACGCCACCGTGGAGATCGAGAACATCGAGCGCAACCGGTTGCTCGGGAAAGAACTACGCGAGGCCATTCTGCACGGCGCCCAAGAGATCGCTGTGCCGGCGTTTGTCTCCACGCTTTGCATCTGCATCGTTTTCGTTCCCATGTTTTTCCTCAGTGGGGTGACGCGTTTCCTGTTCGTCCCGTTAGCGGAAGCTGTGATCTTCGCCATGCTGGCGTCGTACCTGCTCTCGCGGACGCTAGTGCCGACCATGGTCATGTTTCTCCTGCGGAACCATAACCTGCACGCGCAGCCGGGCGTGTTTGGACGCTTCCACCAGCGGTTTGAGGATGCCTTCGAGCGCTTGCGCGACAGCTACCGGAACGCGCTCGAGGCTTGCATCCGCCACGGACGCGCGTTCGCCGCTGTGTTCCTGGCGCTGTGCGTAGCATCGCTCGGCTTCGTTTTTGTGCTGGGCCAGGACTTGTTTCCGCAAGTCGACGCCGGGTTGATGCGCCTGCACGTACGCGCCCGCACCGGCCTGCGCATTGAAGAGACCGCGCGCCTGACCGACGAGATTGAAAACACCATCCGCACCATGATCCCGGCCGGCGAGCTGGATACCATGCTCGACAACATCGGCCTGCCGTATAGCGGCATCAATCTTTCTTACAGCAATGCGGGGACGATCGGCACACCCGACGCGGAGATCCTGGTCTCGCTTAAGGAGGGTCACCGCCCAACTCCCGAGTATGTGAAACTGCTGCGCGAGGAATTGCCGCGGCGATTCCCGGCGACTCAATTCTTCTTCCAGCCCGCCGACATCGTCACGCAAATTCTCAACTTCGGCGTGCCCGCGCCCATCGACGTGCAAATCGCCGGCAACGACCAACTGGGCAATTACAACGTCGCGCGGCAACTGGCCAACCGGATTCGCGCCATCCCCGGCGCCGTGGATGTGCATGTGCAGCAGGCCTACGACGCTCCCACGCTGCACCTGGATGTGGATCGGACCTTCGCGCAATCGGTGGGATTGAGCCAGCGCGATGTGGCCGACAATTTGCTGGTCTCCCTGAGCTCCAGCTTTCAGACGGCGCCCACCTTCTGGCTCAATCCGAAGAGCGGGATCAGCTACAACGTGGCCGTGCAGACGCCGCAGTATCGGGTGGATTCGGTAAAGGCGCTGCTCGACACGCCCATCCGCACGCCGGCTTCGCCCCAACCGCAGATTCTGGGAAATCTGGCGTCGTTTCGTCACATGAATCAGCCCGCCGTGATTTCTCACTATAATGTGCAGCCGCTGGTGGACGTGTACGCCTCCGTGCAGGGTCGCGATCTGGGCGGCGTGGCCAGCGATGTCCGCCGGGCAGCCCAGCCGCTCGAAAAACAGCTTCCGCGCGGCAGCCATCTGACCATCACAGGGCAGGTATCCACTATGTCGCAGTCGTTTATCGGACTGGGCGCCGGCGTGGTTATGGCCATCGTACTCGCCTACCTGTTGATCGTAGTGAATTTCCAATCGTGGCTGGACCCGTTCATCATCATCACCGCGTTGCCCGGCGCATTGGCTGGAATCACCTGGTCCCTGCTGCTGACCCACACGACCCTGAATGTGCCATCGCTCACCGGCGCAATTATGTGCGTGGGCGTGGCGACCGCCAACAGTATCTTGATGGTTTCCTTCGCCCGCGAACGGATGGATGAAGGGATGCCCGCGCGGGAGGCGGCGGTGGCCGCCGGACATACGCGAATGCGGCCCGTTCTGATGACGGCCCTCGCGATGATCATCGGCATGGCGCCCATGGCCATGGGGCTCGGCGAAGGCGGAGAACAGAACGCGCCGCTCGGACGGGCGGTGATCGGCGGGCTGCTTTTCGCCACCGTTGCGACGCTGTTCTTCGTCCCCACGGTGTTCGGTTTAATCCACGGAGCAAGAGAATAATTATGGCTACCCAAGAGATCCCAATACTCGAACCAGAACTCGAAATCGTGAACAACCCCGCACCTTCAGCCAGGCGATGGATCGTTGCTGCGCTCGTCGCTGTCCTAGGCTTATTCGCCGCCGGTACGCTCAGCATCAAAGCGCGGGCGAAAGAGCAAGTGGCGTTGTCAGCGGAAACCACACGCCTGGCGGTGACCACGATTTCGGCCGGCTATCCGCAACCCGAGCCGCGCTCGAACGAACTGGAACTTCCGGGCAGCGTGCAAGCATACACCGAGTCGCCCATTTACGCGCGGACCAATGGCTATCTGCTGCGCTGGTACAAAGACATCGGCGCGACCGTCACAAAGGGCGAGCTGCTGGCTGACCTGGATACGCCCGAAGTGGACCAGGAGCTCTCCCAGGCGCAAGCGGCCCGCCAGCAGATGGTAGCGGCGCTCGACTTGGCGCACACCAGCGCGGACCGCTGGCGCGAACTGCGCCGCACGGACTCGGTCTCGCAACAAGAACTGGACCAGAGAAGTGACTACGCGCAGGCCCAGGCCAACATGGCCGCCGCGGATGCTAATGTCCGGCGGTTGCAGGAACTTGAATCGTTCAAGCATGTATACGCGCCCTTCGCGGGCGTCCTCACGAAGCGCAACGTAGATATAGGCGCGCTGGTGAATGCCGGCAACGGCGGATCGGGCAAGGAGCTTTTCAATCTCGCGCTGATCGATCCGTTGCGCGTGTATGTGAGTATTCCGGAAGCCGATGCCCCATCCATACGCGCGGGCATGCGGGCCTGGATCGGGCTGGCCGAATTTCCGGCATCGCGCTTCACCGGGACCGTGGTGCGTACTGCGAACGCTATCGATCAGAATACGCGCACGCTGCTGACTGAAGTAGATGTTCCGAACAAGAATGGACGCCTTTTGCCGGGCGCTTACGCTCAAGTTCACTTTAACGTGCCGGTGAACGGCCGCCGGCTGTCGGTGCCATCGAGCGCCATGCTGTTCCGGTCTGAAGGGCCGAGCGTGGCCGTGGTGGGGCCAGACGATCGGGTGCAACTGCGGCCCATCGTGATCGGGCGCGATTTTGGCACGAGCCTGGAAATCCTGCAAGGCGTGCGCGCGACAGATCGCGTAGTGCAGAATCCTCCCGACTCACTCGAGAATGGCCAGACGGTACGCGTGGTCGCGAATGGCTCGGAGCGGAGGCCTTCGTGAGACGCGTGCATGCAGCAGGTGTCGGCAGGAGTGCCGACACGGCACGCACGAGTGCGTGCGCCACGGCGCTGCTAACGCTCCTGCTGGCCGCGTGCCATCCCGTCGGACCGGATTACCACACGCCCCCAGCGCCGCAACCGGCCGCATGGCACACCGAAGGCCCGTGGCGGCCGGGAGACCCAAAAGATCAAATCCCGAAAGGCGCGTGGTGGCAGATCTTCCACGACGCGGAACTGAATCGCCTGGAAACCACCGTGCTGGCTTCGAATCAGGACCTGGTCTCGGCGAGTGCGCGATTGCAGCAGGCGCGCGCGCTGGCTTCGGTCGCCATCAGCAACTTCTACCCACAGGCCGGCGTTTCGCCTTCCTTCCAGAGGTTTCGGCTCTCGGCGAACCGTCCGTCTCTGGGCGGAGTCGTGGACGGGCCCATCACACAAAACGCGTGGAACCTGCCGTTCGTGCTGAGCTACGAGCCGGATCTTTTCGGGCGCACCAGGCGCAGTGTGGAAGCCGCCAACGCG
>JBEKUO010000195.1:0-11142 GCA_049514955.1 Bryobacteraceae bacterium
CCGATGGGGAGAGGAGGTTATTTAACGCGGTATGCAAGGAAGGTCATCACCGCCCCAAAGCCAAGGCTGATCCAGCTAGCGTTGTCCGCATAGATCCGCACTCCGCATTGAGGCACGCAGATCAGTGCGACGATAAAGGTTATCGCGCCGACCAGGACAGCTCGGAAGCCTCGTCGCAAACTCACCTGGAGTCCTCTTTTTACGCGAAGTCTACGCCCCGTTCTTCGTAAAATGCAATACATCTGAAGTTAACGCCGGGGGGGCGGGTCCGGAAAGGAAAAGCAGGTGAGGCGAAAGCAGCGACCGCCCAGGACGCTATTTCCGGGGTTCGCGACTGCTATGTCTCAAGAAGGATGATGCCCGGCGTGCGTGAGGCTGCGTGCCTGATGGATTGCCGCAGGGCCCGAAGACCGCCGAACCGCTACCTCCTCGGGCGAGCACCGCTCGCCTCTGCGGCGAACTGAAGTTCGCGGTTGGCAGGCGAAAGCGCGTGCCCCACCCCAACACACTCTTTCTCTTCAGGAAAATGTGGGAACTCAAGAGGCAATCAAGGCTCGCCTGCGCCGGCACGAGTGCCTGCGCCACGGGTTAATTCCACTCCGTGCCCATATTGTCGTCGGTGATGATGCGCTTGTCCCGATTGCGCTGGCGGATCGTGTCTCCATACTCCATCGGGGCCTTCGCCGCTAAGTCCGGCCGGCTGGTACTGTCGGCCATCGCCAGGACTTCGGAGAGCTTCTGGCGGTCGCGCGCACGGGTCAGGTCCAGCACCGGCTTGCCGTCGATTTTGTAGGAGATCAGCGCGCTGCGCCACGCTTGTTTGTCCACCAGCAGCGGGCTATCGCTGAGCGCCAGGAAATTCATGACGCGCAGGGCATACGGGAATACGGTGGCGCCGGTAATCTGGACTTCCCCCGAATCGGTGGTGTTGTAGTAAAAGGCGCCTCCCTCGGTCAGGTGCCGGCGGATAATGCGCAGGAAGTCGGCCGACAGCAGGTTGCTCATGTGCGCCCGCCAGTTGAAGCTGGAGTTCATCACGATCAGATCGAACTGCCGCTCCGGGTGGCGCGCCAGCCAGCGCCTGCCGTCGTCGATCACGATATCCACTTTGGGATTCTTCAGCAGTCCGGCCACCTCGGGATACTGCGGGATCAGCTTCAGGTAAGCAGGGTTAATCTCCACTATGGTGAGATGCTCCACGCGGCGATGGTTCGCAATCACCTGCGCCCAGGAACCGGACGACAGGCCGATCATAAGGACGTGCCGCGGATTCGGATGAAAGGCGCTGATGGCGTAGGCGCGCACGATCCAGTTCGCATCGCTGATGAGATCGGTGTTGAAGCGCCCATCGTACATGCCGCTGCCGAAGACGATGTCCTGGTCATCGACTGCTACCACGCCGCTGCGGGATTCCAGCAAATGCCGGAATGCGCCGGATTGATAAGCGCTCTTGTACAACATTCGCTCGTAAATGGCTCCGTAGATCATCGGCGCCGCAAGGACACCGGCAAGCGCCAGGGCCACGATGCCGCCAAGCAACGCCAGCCGCCGTCGACTATGTGGGATGTGCCCTTGGATGGCGGCGGCCATTGCGAGACCGAGGAGCAGCAGGAACTCCGATATCTGCCGCATGGACCAGGAGTCCATGAGGATGAATCCGATCAGGAAGGTGCCCAATGCCGAGCCCACGATATTGGCCAAATACAAGCGGCTCAGGCGCGATCCAGCCTGGCCGTCGGGGGCGACGGAGATATGCGTCAGAAGGGGAAACACGGCGCCCAGCAGTCCGGCGGACAGACCCACGAGGGGGAGTGTCGCCACGTACTGCACCCATTTTGAGCAGTACGCCAGCATCGGCACCACCAGGAACCCGCATGCATTCGCCACGATGAGCAGGACGGAGATTGTGCGCAAGATCTGCGAGCGGCGCGCCACGGAGCCCAGCCGCGTACACAGAGTTTTGCTGTACAACGATCCGAAGGCCACGCCTTCCAGATACGCGCCAAGCAAAAGGGCAAATGCGCGTGCCTCGCCTCCGGAAACAAACGAATAGGCCCGGTACCACAGGATCTCGTAGGAAAGCGCGATGAAGCCGGAGAGGCACACCAGACACACGGCAATCCTGAATGGAAAGAGAGCATTGACCTGGAATGCCGGTGTGGCGGGCCCGCTGCCGGGACGCTCGTCCAGCCGGACCGCCTTGTCGCGAGTCAAATGGGCGATCAGCGCCGCAGTCCCAATCGTGAAATTGATGCCGGCGGCCGCCAGCACGCACCCGGATTGCCCCAGGAGCCGCATCAGGCAGGCTGCCGCCGCCAGGCAGGCCACAGCGGAACCCAGAGTGTTCACGAAATACAGCATCCCAACCGAGGTACCCACATTAGAAGTCGACCGCACGAGGTGCGTTACCAGAACCGGGAGTGTCGCTCCCATGAGGGTCGTGGGCAGGAGCACCAGCAGGAAGGTGAGAGCCGCCGTGGCAGGTAACGAAGCCCCCGCGGTGTGCGCGCCAGCCCAATGAAAGACGTGCAGGGACGATGCACCGAAGGAACCGATGCACAGTTCGATGACGCCGAAGACGGCGAGCATCGGCAGCCTGGGTTTCCTGGAAATGGCCCCGCCCATCAGGCTGCCCAGTCCCAGGCCCAGCATGAAGGCGCTGACCACGATCGTCACGGATTCGATGTTCACGCCATAGATGGTGAACAAGGAGCGCTGCCATACGATCTGATAAATCAGCGCAGGAAAGCCGGAGATGAAGAACAGGACGTAGATCCAGGCCATCGATGCAGGCACGCTATGGTCTGATATCGGCGGTTGATCGGCAGTCCTATAGAGGCGGGCTCCGCGCGCAACCGGCGCGGCGATGGCGGCTGGATCGACAGTTTGTTGGATGTTCACGGCGCTCGACCGAGACTACCAGAACGGGTCTACTGCGGGTCAGATGTCGAGAGTTATGGGCGGTTAGCTTTCGTTAACCGAGGGTATTGCTGGATGAACCGGCGCGGCATTCAGGATTATCCGAACCACCTCTTCGTCCCCGATCGTGGAGTTGATCATGAGATGGAAGAAATGACGGGCAGGCCACTCTACGTTGAAGTACTGCTTAATGAAGGCCGCGCGATCGACATCCACGGTCTCCGCGAGTTGGATGGCTTCCTGCTCGCTCTTGCCCATGGCCCGCAAACGGTTCACCTTTTCTTCGAAGCGGGCGTAGACAAAAACGTGAAAGGCGTCGGGACGGTCGCGTAAGTAATACGCCGACCCGCGCCCCACGATGACGCAGTTACCCTCCTTCGCCGCTGCCATAACCACCCGCTCGGTGGCCTCCCGGATACACTCGGCGTCCACGATCTTCAATTTCGGGGCATTCAAGGTGCCTTCGAAGCTGCCTCGCATGAAAGCTTTGAACAGCCGGTAGTACAGCGGGTCCCGGCGCTCCTCATGCTGCTCCACGGTCCGGCTTTCGCAATCCATCAGGCGGGCGATTTCGTTGGTCAGCAACTGGTCCCACAGCTTCCAGCCCAGCCGCTCGGCCAGTTTTTTGGCGATGTCGGCGCCGCCGCTTCCGTATTCGCGCTCAATGGTCAGCACTCTGATCATGATCGTCCCTCCTACTCCCGTCTTCAACGTGCGGCGAACTGAAGTTCGCCGCGGCAAGCTGAAGCTTGCGCCACGGCTGTCACTCCACCACTACCGTTCCACCTGCTCGCGGGTCGTTCTTGCGAACGATAAACGACAGCAGAAACATGATGCCCGCGCCAATGGCCAGCACCTTATAGGTATCAATATAAGCAAGCGTCTGCGCTTGCGCCTGCATGCCCTGGTAAATGAGCCCGTAGGCATGCGTCTGGGCATCGGCCGCGCTGATTCCGGAGTGAACGAGCTGCCGGCTCAGCCCGCCGACCTGGTTGCGAAACGCCGGATCGAAATTAGTCGCATGATACGCCAGTATCGATTGGTGGAATTGCGCCCGGCGCGCGAGCAGCGTCGTCACCATGGACGTCCCCACGCTGCTGCCCATATTGCGCATAAAATTCACCAGGCCCGAAACGCTGTTGCTCTTTTCCGGAGGAATCCCGATGTAACCCGCCAGCGTGATCGGCACGAACAGAAAGCCCAGGCCGAGGGACTGCGCCACGCGCAGCCACGCCGCCGCCTTGAAGCTGATCAACAGATCCACCCGCACGGTGGAATAATACATGGCACAGGCGAGCGAAAGCCAGCCAAAGGCAATGATGTACTTTGCCGGCATTTTCGTGGTGAGTTGGCCGACGATCGGCATGCACAAAAGCACCACTAAGCCGCTGGCCGAGAGAACCAACCCGGCCGACTGCGCGGTATATCCCAAGAGCGTCTGGAGGAATTGCGGCATCATCACCAGACTGCTAAAAAAAATGACGCCCAGCGTGAACATCATCATGTTCGCCGTGGCGAAGTTGAAGCTCTTGAACATGCGGACGTCGATCACGGGATCGGCGCGGCGCCATTCCCAGACGACCAGAGAAACAAGGCAGGTAGCCGAGACCAACACCAGCGTAGCGATGAAACGGGAGCCGAACCAATCGTCCTCCTGGCCTTTATCGAGCAGGATCTGCAGAGCGCCGACACCCAGCGCCAGAAGCGCGATGCCGATGTAGTCCACGCGCACTCCGGCGCCCTTCACGCGCGCCAGATACGGCGGATCTTCCACCATGCGCAACACCAGGAACAGGGCGAGGATTCCGATGGGGAGATTAATGTAGAAGATCCAGCGCCAGGAGTAGTTATCCGTGATCCAGCCACCCAGCGTGGGGCCGATGGTGGGCGCCATCACGGCGGTGATGCCGTACAGCGCGAAGGCCAAGCCGCGCTGATGTGGCGGGAATGTGTCGGCCAGAATGGCTTGAGCCATGGGCTGGAGTCCGCCTCCGCCCAAACCTTGAATGACGCGGAAAACGATCAGCAACGCCAAGGTCGGAGCGACGCCACAAGCCAGCGAGCTGAGGGTAAACAGAAAAATGCAGGTGAGGAAAAAACGTTTGCGTCCGAACAGGCCCGCCAGCCATCCGCTGATGGGAAGAACGATGGCGTTGGATACGAGGTACGAAGTGAGCACCCAGGTGCTCTCATCGTTGCTGGCGCCGAGGTTCCCCGCGATGTGCGGCAGCGCGACGTTGGCGATGCTGGTGTCGAGCACTTCCATGAACGCGGCCAGGGCCACGACAATGGCGATCAGCCAGGGATTGAATTTTGGCTTCCAGGGACCTGCCGCCGTTGCGGGGGCAGGCAGCGCGCTCTCGGTTACTTCCGCCATATGCGATCTGAGCGGTTACTCGACGTAGACCTTGGGATCCACCGACATGCCCGGACGCAGGCGGCGATCGTCGTTCTGGCCGGGGTCGAGATCGATGCGAACCGGAATTCGCTGTACCACCTTGACGTAATTTCCGGTGGCGTTTTCGGGAGGCAGCAGGCTGAACCTGGAACCGCTGGCGCCTCCCACGCCTTCCAGTTTTCCGGTGTATTCGTGGCTATAGGCGTCCACGCTGAACTTGACCACCTGGCCCGGCTTCATGCGGCGGAGCTGCGTCTCTTTGAAGTTGGCCGTCACCCAAATGTCGTCGAGCGGAACCACAGCCATCAACTGTTCGCCGGGCGAAATGTTCTGCCCGACCTCCACCGTTTTCTTGCCGACGATCCCGCTGACCGGAGCGACGATGACGCAATAGCTGAGGTTGAGCTTGGCCTGATCGAGCAGCGCGCGCCTCTGGGCGACCTGGGCTTGCGCGGACTTGGCGCGAGCCTCGGTAACGGCCACCTGCTGCGGCGCGGTCATAGCGGCCTGAATGGAGGCGTCCGCCTGAGGGATTTTGGTTTGCGCTTCGTCCACCCCGCTTTGCGCGACGCGGATGTTCTGCTCGGCTTCGGCGACCGCCGCGGTGCGCGCGTCGAGCGTGGCCTTGTCGGCGTCGGCCGTCGAAACGGCAGTGTCGTACTGTTGCTGGGAAATCTCGTCTTTGGCGACTAACAGCTTGTACCGCGCGACATCGTCGCCGGCCTTCTTGTAATTCGCGGCAGCCTCGCGTACCTGGGCTTTGGCCGTATCGAGCCGCGCCTGGGCGGCATCCAACTGATGCTGCGCGCCGGCCAGGGCCGCGTTGGCATCCACTCGACCCGAATGGGCGGTCTTCAATTGGCTGGCCGTATTGGTGGAAGTAATGGGTACATCGGTGCGGGAGCCTTGTAGCGCCGCCTCGGCGTCGGCCAGGTCGGCTTCCGCCTTGGCGACGGCAACCTCGTAGTCCCGGGGATCGATCCGGACTATTACGTCGCCCGCCTTGACATACCTCTCGTCATCCGTCAGCACCTGAATCACGTTGCCGTTGATACGCGCACTTATAGCATTGATGTGACCGTCTATCTGAGCGTCGTCGGTCGACTCATAGGCGTTGAAGTGCTTCCACGCGAAGTAGCCACCCACCAGAACTAGCACGATCACGATAGGCACTACGATGCGCGCCGGTCTGCGCCGGCTCTTGCGCGGCAGCGGGCGCGTTGACGACGAGGATGTTGTTCTATTGCCTTCAGCCACGATGTCCGCCATCTCTACTTCACCTCCATGAACTTCTGGATTCCCTGTTCGGCAGCGCCCAGGGCCCGCGCCAATGCTACTTTCGCCAGGTTGTGGGCATAGAGCGCGAAGATCAGATTGTCATTCGCGCTGGCAATCGACTGTTGAGCCTGCACCACCTCGATGTTATCGGTCACTCCGGCGGTGAACCTGTCGCGCGCCTGTTCGAGCGTCTCGTTGGCCAGTTCGAGATTGCTCTTCGCCACGGCCACTTGATCGGCCGCCGACTGTATGTCGAGAAAGGCCGCGCGGACCTGGAAATCGATCTGTCCGCCAAGATCGGCCAGCTCGTCCTGGCGCTGTTTCAATGCGGCCTTCGCCTGAATTTCATCCGAGCTGATGCGGCCGCCGTCGAAGATATTGAATTTCAGCGAAGCCATGAAAGTAAAGGTGCCATGTGAGTTGGCGATGGTGGGCCCGACATCCCCGTAGTCGCCGGTGACTCCGGCGGTTGGGTAGCGCTCCGCGCGAGTCGCGCGCACGGCCTCCTCAGCGGCGCGCACCTGGGCTTTGGCGCTCTGGTAATCCGGGCGCTGCTCGAGAGCCGTGCGCAGGGCCTCTTCCTGCGTGATTGAGGCAAGCGCCGAGTAGGGCACCGCTTCCGCGATATTGAAATCCTGACCGCTCGGCAGGCCGATAATGCGGCCGAGCGAAAGCTTGTCCTTGGCAAGCTGGTTCTCCTGAGCAAGCAGGCGCTGTTGCTGCGTCTTCAGCTCGACTTGTGAACGCAGCACATCGATGCCCGGGGAGGTTCCCGCTTTCTTTTGATCCGCGGTTCGATCGTAGAGCGCCTGGTCTGTCAGGACCTGCGCGCGAATGGCCTCCGCGCGGGAAGCGTCGGCCGTCACCTGAAGGTAGGCGTTCGCCACAGCCTGGACGACCAGGTCCCGGGCATCCTGATTAGAGAGCCGGGCGGCTCGCTGACTTTCCTGATACGAGCGATAATTCTTCCATTTGTTGTAATCGAAAACGGTAATGGAGGCGGAAGCGCGCAGATCGGTATACTGAAACGGACCAACGATGCTGGGAAGAGCAACGCCAGGAATGCTGAAGGTGAAGCCAATCGTTTTCAAATTGAGTTGCTCCACGGTCTCGCTCACCTGCCCGCCAACCTGCGGCATAAGAGCGCTCAAGGCGCGCAGCCGTTGCCCCCGGGCGATCTCACTGGCGGAGCCACTGACGAGCAGCCCCAGGTTGGTCTTCAGACCGCGATCGATCGCATCGCGAAGAGTCAGCGCCAGCGGTGTGGACGAGGCGGTTCCAGTTGGAACGCTGCCCTGGAATTGGCTCTGCTGGCCGGCCAGCGCAGAGGCGCATAGCAAGCCGAGGCCGAAGGCGATCCGAAAACGCCGATTCAGGAGACCTGCATGAATTCGTGTCAATGGCATTCCCTTTTCAATAAAGTCTAGCGCCATTATTTCCCGGCGCGCGGCGACATGCAAATACGCCTTGCGCCGTTTCTGACGATTGAAGCAGAATACTCCGCCGCTGAATTCCCCGCGCTTCCGGTATGCCTGATTCACTCCACGGATCGCGCTATCGTGGCGACTACCGGCAGAACGCCGCCAACAGGCCCTCCAAGCACTACAAAGTTAGATGCTCGCCAGCGGCGCCAAAGATCCAAAATCGGCAGCGCGAAATTGGGATCCTATGATGAACCTCGAACGGGCCGATGTGCCCCGGCAGGGTGAAGCCAGGAAAGAGTGACAGGCCGCACAGAGCCGGCACGCTGAAGCGGTGGGCATGCTCGATTTCCCGCACCCACGGTCCGGTGATTTGTCTTCAGCCAGGCGCGCCCGGCGCTTGTTCATCAGGAAGGTGCGCGCGCCGGAAGGTGACGATGCCGATGTGGCGCCCCTGCCGGGGTTTCGGCAGGGAAACAATCTTGCGCCTGCAAGGAGTGCCATCGCTAAAGGAACCCCGGCGGGCACGAGCGCCCGCGCTGCGTGATTTCGGGTACACTGATCCTTTAGCCAGCGAAGAAAGGTGGTTCCATGTCCGACAACCAAGATTCCGTCAATCGAAGAGATTTCATGGTCAAGGGCGCGGCCGTAGTCGGCGCGCTCGGCGCCGCTCAGGAGTTGTTCGCCAAACCGGCCCGAGCGGCCGCGACCGGAAGAGTCCTCGGCGCCAACGACATGATCAACGTGGGCGTCATCGGCGTCGGCGGGCGCGGCTCGTATTTGGCGGGCCAGTTTGCCGCGATCGGCCAACGCACCAACGCTTGCAAAGTGGTGGCTGTGGCCGATGTCTACGAGAAGCGCAAGAAATACTCCGCCGACAAACAGAAGTGCGACGGCTATCTGGACTACCGCGAGATCATCAACCGTTCGGACATCGATGCGGTAGTGGTGGCCACCCCCGATCACTGGCACGCGCCGATAGCCCTGGAGGCCTTGGACCATGGCAAGGACGTATACCTCGAAAAGCCCATGTGCCACACCGTCGAGGAGGCGCGCCATCTTTCCCAAACCGTGAAGGAGACCAAGCGGGTGCTGCAGGTCGGTTCCCAGACCACCTCGGCTTTGCAGTGGCACGTGGCCAAGAAGTACATAGCCGACGGCGCCATCGGCAAGATGATCATGAGCCAGGGATCCTATCATCGCAACTCCAAAGAGGGCGAGTGGAACTGGGATATCGACAAGGACGCCGGACCGGACGGCAAGGGAGAGAACTACATCGACTGGAAAATGTGGCTGGGGAAGGCGCCCAAGCGCCCGTTCGACGCCGACCGCTTCTTCCGCTTCCGCAAATATTGGGATTATTCGGGCGGCATCGCTACGGATCTGTTCTTCCACGTGGTGGCGCCCCTGAACATCTGCTGGTCGGAGCCGCAGTTCCCGAGCAAAGTGATGGCCAGTGGCGGGATCTACATATTCAAGGACGAGCGCGAGGTGCCGGACACCTTCCACCTGATGGCGGAATTCCCCCAGGGACACTCACTGGTGTTGAGCTCCTCGATGGCCAACTCCAAGCACATTCCAGGCCTGATTCGCGGCCATGAGGGCACTATCATCATGGTGGACCACGGCATGTTCGAGGGCCGCACGGATCACATCACGCTGCTCCCCGAGCGCAAGGTGGTCGACGACGCTTACAAGGCCAAGTTCGGCAGCGACGCCGAGATCACGATTCCAGTCGAGCAGAAACCCGACATTGTGGCGCACATCACGAATTTCCTGGATTGCATGCGCTCGCGCGAGAAACCCACGCTCGATGTGGACACAGGCTTCCACGCCCAAGTGACCATCTCGATGGCGGTGCAGTCTTATCGCGAAGGCCGCGTCCTGTATTGGGACGACAAAAACCAGAAAGTTGTGAACAAGCCGGTTAAGGCGTAGGCGCCTGGCGCGAGCGCATACTAGCCGGCCGTCGGGCGTGGTTCACCCGCCGTGTGCCGGGCCGCCGGGTCCTGCCTGGTAAATCCCAGGAGAGGTTGTCATAAATCTCGACTTCCTGGTCGTAGTCCAGAGGCCAGAATTTGCGTACCGGTGTCATAGGTTTAATCCAGATGTGCCGGTCAGAAGGTGTCTGAAGGGTACACCTTTATTATACCGGACCAACCCAGCATAATTTCGGTTGCATTTAATGCCTTAAGTATCAATGATTTACGGTCCGCTTTTGGGGCGCCACCGGGTCCGGCGCGCCCTTTTGAGCCTCAACCCTCCACCGGCGCGAGCCTCCACCCCACATGCATTCGCGCCGGAAATCTGCCAGTATATTAGGAATGAAAACGCTGATCTCTGTTCTGACGCTAGCCGCGGCTGCAGTTCCCCTGTTCGCCGCAACCCTGACGCAAGCCGAGCGCGACCGCGCCGTAAGCGAACTCGAAGCCAGTCGCAAACAGTTCCTGGATTCGGTGGCCGGCCTCTCGCCGGCGCAATGGAACTTCAAGCCCGACGAAAAGACGTGGTCGGTGGCAGAGTGCGCGGAGCACATCGCAGTTTCCGAGGACGTGATCTTCGGCATGATCACCCAGAAGATCATGCAAGCGCCGGCCACGCCCGACCAGAAATCGGCGGTCACCGATGAATTCATACTCACCGCGGTGGTGAATCGCACGCAGAAGTTCCAGGCGCCGGAGATCCTGCGGCCCACGCACCGTTTCGCGACGCCGCAGGAAATGCTGGATCACTTCAAGCAAAGCCGCGAACACACCATCGCCTATATTCAGACGACCCAGGACGATCTACGCGGCCACTTTGGCGATCACCCGGTTTTAAAGGCCCTGGACGCCTATCAGTGGGTCCTGCTGCTCTCGGCGCATAGCCAGCGCCACACGGCGCAGTTGAACGAGGTGAAGGCCAACCCGAATTTCCCGAAAGAATAAGATTGAGCCGCGGCGGCACCGCGTGAATCCGCGGTCATCCGCGGCTTATACTATCTTCCGGTGCTCCTCGAACTCAGCGGCATCCAGAAACGTTTCGGCGGCGTGACCGCCCTGCGCGACGGTCATCTCGCCGTCGAGCCCGGCGAAGTGCATCTCCTCCTGGGTGAGAACGGCGCGGGGAAATCCACGCTGATGAAGA
>JBEKUO010000196.1:0-11141 GCA_049514955.1 Bryobacteraceae bacterium
GCGGCGAGGTGTCGAGCAATGCCGCGAGCTTCTTTTCGGCGGGCATGAAGGGGCGCGTGCAGGAGGAGAAGTACCCGGACCACCTGGCGCTCGAAGGCTCGTATCACGTCGGCGGCGAGGATATTCCGCTACGCAACGCCATGAACGAAGTGCTGCGCGATTCTTATATCGAGGACTGCGAGAAGTGTATCGCACGCTGGAATCGGGTGATTGACGAGCACGAGATTCAATACCAGTTGCGGCTACCGGACCGGCGGTTCCACCGGCATATCGGCGCTTACTCGGCGGGATGCTTCGATCCGCAGGGCCACAAGCTGAGCGAGGAGCAGTGGAACGCGCGGCGCGATGAATTCCTACCGGGCGAGAAGGACTTCGCGTACGTGCGCAATTTGATGGTTCCGGTGATGGAGATCGGCAAGATTGCACATTGGATTTCCAAGCCGACTACCGGGATTCATGGGATGCCGTTTGAGTTTGAGTACGTAAGGCGGGAGCAGTAGGGGGCGCTACAATAACGAGGTATGTACGTCCAGTCGCTGAAGGTTTCGGGCTTCACTTCGTTTAAGGACGTGACGTGGAAGCCAGAGCGCCTGAACGTGCTGATCGGTCCGAACGGATGCAAATCGAATTTGCTACAGACACTAACTCATCCGCGCGTCGGCCGTGGGCCACTTATACAGCGAACTGAAGTTCGCCGCGGCAAGCTGAAGGTTGCGCCACTTATCTTGACAGTTTCAGGCCGGTCTGGAGGATGTGGGCACGGAATCCTTCGTATTGATAGAAGATCTCTCCGTATCCGTAGTACCGGTATTCGGAGTTCCAGGAGAGGCCCTTATGCAGGGGTACGGCGAGGCGCGCCAACGGCTGGTAGTAAGTGGTCGGCCGGCTTCCCGAGGAGATAAAGAGCGAGCCGCCGAAGGCCAGGCGCGGCGTCAGACCCGCATAACCGGGCAAGGCCAGATCCACGAGCGCGCTGGCGCCATGGGCATTGTCGCGATAGAGAGACAACTCCGGGATCAGCAGCTCGGGTTCCAGATAATTGATATTGGAGTACACGGTGGAGCGGGTGTACTCGCCGATCAAGCTGACACGCTTGGAAGGAGTCCAGGTAGTCGTCAGCGAATTCTGGCGGCTCAGGAAGTCATAGTTGATGCCTGGCGTGGGATTCTGATTGTTGAGCAGCGAGAAACTGGCCTGCAGCGCCAGCGTCGGGGACACCTGGTAGCGCGCGCGGGCCCGCATCTTCTGATAGTTGTAAAGGCTGGTGCGGAAGTAGGCGTGCGACGAGGAAGCGGCCTCGAAATCCAAGTTGGCCGAAAGCTTTTGGCTGGGCCGGAAGGTTACGCCGGCAAGACCCACGTTCTGCCGCAAGTCACTCGATTCCACGCCTGGGCTGGCGATAAGGGCAGCGTCCGTTTCCGCATCGCCCCACACATAACGATAGCCGCCGCGCACAGTGAGCTTGCGGGTCAAGTCCACCAGCACGTCGATCTGCTCCTGGTTGTAGTTCATGACAAGCGCGCTGGTGAGAGGCAGGAGCGTGGTCTGCGCGGAAGACACGGGTGACAGGATCATGTCAGTCAGCAGGCCTGCGGCGGCGGTGTGCAGACGATCCGTCATCCAGGACTCGATGATGCGGACGCGTTTCAAAGGACGCAACTCAAAACCGAAGCTGGCGGTGGTATGCGGCTCCTTATTTTCGGCGAAGGCCAGGGCCTGCTCGCCGGTGTAAAACAACAGCGAGCTGAGCACCACGAAACTCCCGTAATTCAGTTGGTTATAGTTGACGTTGGTTTCGGGACGGCTGTACAAAAACTGGCCATAGAAATCGGCCCACGAGACTGGGCTGGCGGTGAACAGGCCCTTACTGTAGATGCTGTCGCCGCGGACTCCGTAAGCCTGCGCGAGCCCTGTCAAATCGAGCTGCTGCCCGAAGAATAGCATGGGGTTGTTGCCCGCGTTGAAGGTGGAAGTGTACGCCTGCTGATCGTCGCGCAGGGTGGTGCCGCCTTCTTCGAGGGTGATGTGATAACGGTTGAACTCCAGGTGTACGCCGGCGCGGTAATTGTCCGTCTTGTCGAACATGTTGTCGGAGATGGGATATTCGTTGTTGCCGGTTTCGAATGTGGTGACGCCGGTGCCTTGTCCGGAATCGCGGCCGTAGGCGAAATACGGAATGATGCGATGGCCCGGAAACAGGTCCAACTGGAAATCGCTCATGCGGCGGCGCGTATTGTAAGAATTTTCGTCCAGCACGATGCCCGAGCCGAGCATGGGATCGGCAAAGGACGGCAGCGAATTGAAGTAGGCGATGTCCCGGTAATCGAAGTTGAAATCGTAGATGCCCCGCTTGGTAGCGTCCACGTGAACGGTGTTGTAAGGATCGCCGCCCCAATTGTAGGCGCGCACGTCGAGGCGGTCGAAGAGCCGCTTTTTGGGATCGATGATGGTGAAATCCAGGCCGAACAATCGCGGGCCTTCTCCCAGGTTCACTACGCTGCGATAGACGTCGTTGCTTCCGCCGACACTGGTAAAGCGATAGCCGAAGTCGATGCTGCCGGTCAGCCACTCCTCGTTGGAGGGTGTGGGGGATGCGGCAGGGGCGGACGCCGGTGGAGTGGCAGGCGCGGCCTGCGCGGCAAGCGAAGTAGGTGCGGCAGGAGGGGCCTGAGCGGTCCCAGCGGCGGGTGCGGCAGGAGTGGCAGGAGGGGCCTGAGCGGTCCCAGCGGCGGGTGCGGCAGGAGTGGCAGGAGGGGCCTGAGCGGTCCCAGCGGCGGGTGCGGCAGGAGGAGCAGGCGGCGCGGCAGGAGGGGCCTGAGCGGCAGGAGCTGTCGAAGCGGGCGGCGTGGTAGGAGCGGCTGGTGCGGCGGGAGGGGCAGTTTCCTGGGCCACCAGCGGAATCGACAAGAGCAGTGCCAGTAGGAGTCTCATTTGAGCAGATCCTGGTTCACATAGGATCCGTGGATCTTCATGTGGCAGACGGTACAGTTTTGGAACTGCGGGCTGAAGAGATCGTGAAACGCGGGAGGAACTCCGCCCAATGCCGCGGGATTCTTGATGGGGGCGACAGGCAGATTGGCGTGGCACTCCAGGCACATATAGCGGACCTCCGCGCGGGTCAGCATGCGCGGATTGGCGGAGCCGTGCGGCTCATGACAGGCGCCGCAGCCTTCCAGCCGCACGGGCGCGTGCTCGAAGGTGAACGGGCCGCGGAGGTTGCCGTGGCAGCGGAAGCAAGTCCGCTCGTTGGCTGCGTAAGTCTGCAGAGAGGCGGGGAGCAAGCTGCCATGCGGGTTATGGCAATCGACACAGGACATGGCGGCTTCGGGCAGGCGATGTTTGTACGGCCGCTGGAATTGCGCCCAGACGGCGGTGTGGCAGCTTGCGCATTGTTCGTTGATGGCCGCCATTTTTCGGGGCACCAGCCCGTTGGGACCGTTGCGATGAATGGCATGGCAGGCGGTGCAGCTTACCTCATTCCGGGCGTGGCTGCTCTGGAGGCGCCCGATGTGCGTGGGTTGGTTGAGGTGGCACTTCAGGCAGTCGCGGGCGGCCTCGGCCGCGGGCATGTTGGCCGGATTGAGGATATCTTTCTTGTCGGCCGATTCGGCGTGCTTGCCGCCGGGGCCGTGGCAGGATTCACAAGCTTTGGCTTCCCAACCGCGGCGCTGCTGGGTATCGACCAGTTTATGCGGATTCTTCTGGAACGCGTTGTAGATGTCTTCGTGACAGGCGCCGCAGGCTTCAGAGCCGATGTAGGCAGGGGCGGACGGCGCTGGCGCAGCGGGGGCGGGCGTCTGGGCCGACGCGGCGGGTGGGGAAGGCGCCGGCGCAGCGGGAGCGGGAGTTTGGGCCCCCGCCGGCCAGCCAAGGAGAAGGGCCGCCACTGCTCCGATCAGAGGAAGACGCGCCGCCCGGAGGCGGCGCTTGTGCAGGAGCAGTGGCGGCCACGACATATGCAATCAGATTACAGATTACCTTATCCAGGTCCAGTGTTACTGAGTGTGCATGGCGTCCACCGCGAACTGCGCGCCCGCTGCATGGCAGACACTGCAACTCTCGCCCAGCGCATCGGTATTAGCCAGGAAGTGAGCGGCCTCCGCTTTCGAGACATGGCATCCACTGCAAGCCGCCGAAGTGGGCTGCACGGGTTGTCCGGTCGCCCCTTGAATCCAACCCTCGGGATCTTGAACCACGTTCAGGCCGATCGGGAGGATCTGCTCAGTGGTCACACCATTGACCTGAGTGTGGCACACCTGGCAGTTTTGCATATAGGTGGCGTCTCCAGACGGGCTCATGCTCGGGAAGAGGGTACCGGAGAAGTCGTTGTGGCTCCCCATGTAGCCCACGACGATGTAGGGGTACTCGGGAGGCCCCAATGGGTTGATCGCGGCATTCACGCCGTCATGGAGCCGGTGAACCAACAAACTGAAGTTGATGCCTTGGAACGGCAGCGTCCGGTCGGATGCGACCACGGAGTTGGGGCGCTGGCTAAAATCCGTGTCCGACGGATTATGGCACAGCACGCAGTACTGGGTATTGTTGCGCAAGCCGCCGTGCAGCGAAAGCGCGACGTGGCAGGCATTGCAGTTGGCGAGCTCGACCACCGTGCGGCGCGGCGCGATCGCGGAGCCATCCACAGAGAAGTTCATCACGGGATTCGAAGCGGTTTCCGTGACGCTCTGCGATAGGGTGGTGCCAGCCAACACCGTCACAGTCATGCGCGCCTCGCCGCCGATGGTGTACGTTCCGGTGGCGGTCGCCGGGATGGCGTTGGCAAAGGTGTACGAGCAAGCGCCGCTGGAACTACAGGTCGCTTTCGAGGCGCTCTCCGTCACGTAGCCCGGAGTGGTTTGGGTTCCGAAAGTGGTTGGCAGCCCGTAGTCGGTGGTGGGGCCGGCGATGGTGAATTGCAGGGTGGAAGTCTGCGATAAGGGGATGTTGTTGCCGCTGTTGTCCTGCAGGGTGAAGGCGACGGTAGGATTCTGTCCGGCGGAGGTATTGGTCACGCCGGTAATGGCGAGGTTGATGCCGGCTATAAGCGTGTCCGGGTTCGGGGGATAGGTGGCCGGGGTGTCGGTGGGTACCACGTGCGCGCCCAGAATGGAGGCATCGAAGGGCGACTCGCCCTGCGGGATATGGCAGTTGGCGCACTCGGTGTCGTCCGCCTGGGGTCCGCCGGGGTGGTTGACCTCCGGACCATTAGAAAAGCCGGTGGCGAAATTGATGTCGTTGTGGCAGGCGCCGCACGCTGCGCGGGTGGGTTCCGTCATGAAGAGCTTGGCTTGCACGGCGCCGGTGGTCTGGCTGTGGCAGACTTCGCAACGGCGGGGATCGGCGGGGTCGATAACCGTGGAAAAGTCATTGACGGAGTTCATGTAGCCGATAATCTGATACGGCACACCGGGCGTGGTCGATGTGCCAAGGACGCTGGGCAACTGCGATCCCATATGGAGGCTGTGGAAAAACACCTTGGCGTCCAGCGAATTGCCTGTACTCGGATCGACGTTTTGCGGCTGGTGACACATGACGCACATCGGCATGCCGCTGGCATAACCGCCGTGGAATGCCAACAGGTAGTGGCAGGTGTTGCAACTCTGGGTGCGGATGACATCGCGAGTGACGGTAACCGGCGCTCCATTGGGGACGAAGTTGAAGGTGGTGCCGGCGTAGCTCGTGCCGAGGTTGAAGGAGGTAAGATCGCGGTTGCCATCGACCGCCACGGTAGTGGTCGCGGTGGGGTCAAACCCCGCGGGGGCCTTCGCGACGAAAGTATATGTGTATTGACCTGGGCCTATCTGCGTGGCCGGCGCGGTGAAAACTTCGAAATCCGGCCGGGTAACGGTGCCCAGCACTGTGCCGGTCGCCGACGCAGTTGTGTACGCCGTATATTGTTCCTGGCCTTTGGGGATATAGGCGGCGACGTATGCCAGCGAGATGGCGCCCGGAGTAGTCACGCCGGCCGCATCCAAAGGCAGCCCCGTGGGATCCGTCAGGGTGTACGTCACGCTGATGACGCCGGCATTACTGATGCTGGCCGAGTTGATGGTAATCACCAAGCCGGGGCGCACAAAATCGACTATGGCCTGATCCGCATAGTAAGCTTTGTCGTGTATGGAATAGGGCTTTTTGGCGGAACCAGCTAACGTGAGGGATCCAGCCAGTAACAGCAAAACTGGAATGATGCGTAAAACCTTGAACGACGAAAAGGACATCCGCATTGTTTTCTCCAATCGAGCGTGCTCCAAAGCCACGCCCCGAACTCCCCGGCGGGAAGGCAACCCGCCGTCGCAGGCGTCATAGCTGAACAAAACTGAGCCTAAACACTTAGCATGAGAGTGTCCAAATTCCAGACAAAGTTCTCCGGCTTTATTATCAGTATGTTGAAAATCTCCGCGGTGTGTGGGCGTGGGCATACAACGTGAGGTCTGAGTGATATGGCTGCGCGAAAATGGGTGAAAACCCACTGATTAGGATGGCGGGTGGTTGGCTGGGACGCGCTAAGCCTAACAGGCAAAAGCTTCACTCTTGCATGCAGAGTTTTCATCTTGGAGGCTCACGCCGCGGACGATGACACCAAACGGATCCAATTGGCTTCGGGTGGGGTAGTTGTCTTGGCATATTTGTTGTAAATAAATGAGTTGGCCGATCGATTTGGGTTCGTTCGGTCACTTTCTGGCGTGAGGCACCACCGGCTGGCGAGCGTGATCGCCCGCAACGCCAACCGATTCGATTTGGGTTTGATCGGGGTGGTTGCTCTTTGAATTTTTGTGGCAAATAAAGGAGTTAGCGGTTAGAGTTGGGTTCGTTTCGTCGTTTTTTGCCTGGAAAACATGCCCCGCTGGCGGCGGATTGGCGCTCGGTTCCCTCCTCTTCTCGATCTGAGCAGCATAGGATTGGGTGCTGGTGAGCAGCGCAAGATCTCCCTTCGGTTTTGCGTCTGCCGCGAACGCCGCTTTGTACCGGGACATAGCTGTCTGCGGGTCGCGCCCCTTGGGGGCAACCGATTGCGCGCGAAGTCGTACGTACCGTGGCGAGACTCGAGGGCGGGCGCCGGCAGGAGTGCCGGCGCGGCACGCAAGAGTGCGTGCGCCACGAGACTGGGCGATCCGTCATCGCGAAAGCGCCTGCCCCACCTGCATGAGAATTCCCAGTGCGCGTAAATTTGTCCCCAATTCCGGCAGAAAAACGCATATACTTGCAGGGTCTACCGTGGAAAATGGGGAGTTCCGACGGTTCCGGAGGGTGATATGTCGAGCCTTTTGGTAGCAGCGGCGCCCGCCACGGCGCTTATCGTTCTGGCCGCTTGGGGTGGATGGTTAAGAAAGAGGTGCCAATTCGAACTGCCCGACGATCCGATTTGGCCTTTTGCCGGGAATGCCGGGCTGGCGCTGGAACTCGCGGATTCGGCACAGTTCGTGGATGGGGTCCTGGGCAGGCCGGACACGCGTGAAGGACCCGCGAACCGCCGGATCGCGGTTCTGTTTCAGTATCTCGACTTTGTGTTCATTCCGCTTTATGCGATCTTTTTCATAGTCTCCGCATGCGTACTTGGAGACTGGCCCTGGTTTCTGCCAGCCACCGTGTGCGTACTGCTGGCCGCCGGGTTCGACGTGATCGAGGACCTGCGGATCTTGCGGATGGTGCGCGGCGATACTGGAAGTCCCGCCAAGCCCTTCGGCCAGCTCAAGTGGCTGTTCTACTTTGCTACGGTGGCCGCCGAAGGCCTGCTGTTCTTCCGCACGGGGCCGACTGTCGGCGCCCGAGCTGCGGCGGGAATGGTGCTGGGCGCGTTTCTGATCGCGACAGCGGTGGGAGGCGCCGTGTCTTCGCTCAAGGGAAGTTTCACAGGCATCATGTCCGCCACCAAGCTGTCGGCGCTTTTCCTGATAGGGCTGGCGGCAGCTCCGCTGGTGGCGATAGCGCCGTTCTCCTGGAGTGTGGCGGCCGAATATGCCTTTCTCATGCGGGTTCCTCTGCTGGTTGGCGTACTGCTTTTGGCGCTGCCGTTCCTTGCGTTTTTCACCGGCGCGCGTTCGCTTCTGCAAGGTCTTTTCGATCTCACGCCGTGGAGCCTGTTCGTGGCCACGTTGGCGTCCATGGCGGTCTCGGGAGCGGTTTGCATGGCCGCCTACATCGTCTTGAAGAATGCCTACCTGCGAGTGGGCGTGCCGTCCGTGCCGACCGAATCGCTTCCCGCCGAGTGGGAGTGGCTGCTGATCATGGGCTTGATGAGTCTTCCGGCGATGGGCTTCTCGGTGTGGTTCTCCGCCAAGCAAGGACACGGACTCGGACGCGGCATTATATCCGCACTCGGTGGCGGAGGTCTGTCGATCTGCCTGGCCTGGGTCGTCATGACGGCCGCCGGGAGCCTGGGGGACGCGATTCCCTTGCGGCTTGAGAACTGGCTGGCGAGCACGGGCCTCTTCAGTGGTTATGTGCTGGCAAATGGAGGACCGGATGATCCGTCGCCGGTGCATCTCGCCGCGGCCGCTGCGTTTCTGTGCACGCTGGCGGTGTACGTCATCGTCGGAATCTATGGCTGGTCGCGCTTAGGCAAGAGCCGTACGGTCCCCGCGCTTTGCTCGGCGTTGATGCTGCTCACGATGCTCACATGGATGTTATCCGCGACGGCGTTCTTCTTCGACGCGTGGCGCGTGCCCGTCCTGCTGATCGTCGTGGGAGCAGGAGCGCTCACCGCGCAGTCCGTACGGTCGGATCACTTTTATCACTTGCGGAAGCGGGAGACGGAGCGTGCAGCCCCCGACCCGGTGGAGACCATCATGGCCACGGGATCACGGCGGGTGGTGGTGGCCGCGGCGAATGGTGGCGGCATACAGGCGGGCGCCTGGGCGGCGCAGGTTCTACAAGGCTTGTACGAAGACTGCGGGGAGGCATTCCCAGAATCGCTGCGCATGATCAGCTCGGTGTCGGGCGGGAGCGCCGGAACAGCTTTCTTCGTGCATTGGCTCGCGAATCGGAACGAGGCCAGACCGCCGGCCGAGGCGGCGGCCGAATCGAGTCTCGATGAAGTTGCCTGGGGATTGGGCTGGCCCGATTTCCTGCGCGGGCTGGCTCCCTGGATTTTCGGCTGGCTGATTGGGCGCGGGCGGGCGCTAGAGAAGGCCTGGTGTTTGAGCGCCGCCCCGAAGCTTTCTGAGCGTGGCGATATGGATCAGCCGCTCAGCAATTGGAATGAGAAGGTCGCCGCGGGCAAGATTCCGGCGGTGGTGCTAAACGCGACCATCGCGGAGACGGGGCAGCGTCTGCTGCTCGCGACCACCCGGTTGGGCCAGCGCGACGCCGCCGAAAAAGCGCGCGTGGACGCGACAGAATTGCACACCATCAATGGGCAGCGGCTGGATGTAGGCGTGGTGACTGCGGCGCGGTTATCGGCCAGCTTCCCGTACGTGACGCCCGCGTCTCGCTCGGACGGGCCGGGTCCGCAACCGCATGTAGTCGATGGCGGGTACTACGACAACTACGGTATGGCGACCATGGTCGAATGGCTGGATGAGGCGCTCACTGGAGCGCAGGAAAGCATCCAGAGCGTGCTGGTCCTGCAAATCCATGGTGCTCCCGTCAAAACTCAGGCGTCAGCCCAGCGCGACTATAAACAGCACGGCTGGTTCTATCAGGCCCTGGCGCCGCTGACCACACTGGCGGCTGTGCGGGAAGCGGGCCAGGTCGCGCATAACGATATCGAGCTCGAATTTCTGCAAGGGAAATGGGCCGCTGCGGGAGTCGACATTCAAAGCGTCACGTTTGAATTCCCCGGCGAGCATGCGCCGTTGTCGTGGCATCTCACGCCGGAAGAAAAAGATGCCATTTGCAAAGCTTGGAGCAGCGAAGATATGGGCGTTTGGCGGCGGAAAGTGAAAGCCTTTCTTGCGGCGGGCGCGGCGGCTTGAAGGCAACCCGGGACCGCTCAAGCACGAGCACTATTTGGTCTTCAAATCTTCCCGTTTGAAGGTCGTCACCTGCGCCTGCATCAGGCCGTCCTTGGTCTCATAGGCGTCGGCGCCCCGGTAGGGCTGCGCCAGAAAAGGCGCATCGGCCCTCCACTGTACATTTAGCGTGTCTCCCACCTTCTGCGTGTGCTCAGCCGTGAATTTCAGCCCGCAGATTCCACCCTCACGAAACGGCCTCACGACCTGCGCAAACATGACGCCAACCGCCTGCCGCCCCTGCGCCAGCACCCCGTCAGGAGAGAATATCTCCACGTCCTCCGGGTCCTGTGCCAAAATACGCTTCCAATCGCAGGCGTTTATCGCCGCCATATGCTCATTCACTACCGCCTCGGCGCTGCCTTGCGGTTTCAGTGGCGGCAGCTTCGCCTGCTGCGCGAGAGCACCTGTAGCAACGGCTATGGCCACAATCAATCCATAAACTGCTAAATGCTGGTTCATGCTCTTCAAGCTATCATCCGGCAGCAAGGTAAAAGAGCTCGGGAATACAGAAATAGTTGAGGATCAGGACTGTCGATGCTGACGCAATGAGCGGGCGTTGCTCTATCACTCCGACTCAGAGGAACAGCCGAGATCGTTCGAGTCCACCTGCCGCAAGTTCCGGCGGTTTCTTACGCCATTGCCTCGCCGACCTGTCGCGAGAACCGGCAGATTCCGCCGATGGGGCTGTACAGTAGATGCGCGAGCCCTCGGCGCCGGCCAATTCGGGTGCAGGCCACGATGCAGAGTGAGGCGATGTTGGTTGCCGGCGGGCACGTCGCGCCAGGTCAGGCCTTGCGTCATCGCATCGCCATCTCGCGACGCCGGGCCGCGTTTGACACTCCCTAGGAGCAAGTGATATGTGTAGTGATCTTCGCTACGAAACCAGATGGCTGACGAGCAAAAGCCCGAGGGCTCGGCGGCGCCTCCTCCTTCCGGGGGCGAGGCCGGCAGCCCGACCGAAAAGCCCGCGGCGCCGGCGGCCAAACCTGCTCCTCCCAAGCCTGCTGCCGCCGCGCATGCCGCGCCTCCGAAACCTCCCGCGGTGATGGTCACCGCGCCCTGGGAAAGCGACATCACGCAACTGCTCAAGGAGCGTTTCGGCGCCGACATTACCGAGTTCTCCACGTACCTTGGGCAGAATTTCCTGGTGGCCAACGGGGATGCGGTCATCCCCATACTGGAGGCTTTGAA
>JBEKUO010000197.1:0-11135 GCA_049514955.1 Bryobacteraceae bacterium
GGTGACGGCGCAAATTTCCGAAGTGAATGCCATGGCGACTTATGCCCGTGCGCGCGTGTCATTGGACCAAGTGCTCGGAGAGAGCCTGGAGCGGAATAATATTTCGCTGGACGAAGGACTGAGCGGAAAGGTCGCGGAGGAATCCAAGGTTCCGGAGAAGGCTGCAGCGCCAGCCGGGCAGCCGCGCTAGCGCCTACTGCACGAGTGCTTCCGCGGGAACCAGCATCGGCTGCTTGTGCTTGCACTCCGCGTTGGGACATTGCAACACCGGTCCGGCCTTGAGCCACTTCTCCAGCATGTAAGGGCTGCCACACTCGGGACATTTCTCCTGCACGGGCTTGCCCCAAGTGACGAAGTTGCAGTCCGGATAGCGGTTGCATCCGTAGAATGTCTTGCCGCGTTTGGAGCGGCGCTCCACCACTTCGCCCCCGGTGCACTCCGGGCATTTCATCCCGATGGTCTTCTGCTTGACATATTTGCAGGTAGGATAATTGCCGCAAGCGGTGAACTCGCCGAAGCGCCCGGTCTTCAAGACCATGTGGCTGCCGCACACCGGGCACTTCTCTTCGAGTTGCACATCGGGCTTCTTCTGCGTGCCGCCGATGGGTTTGGTGGTCTTGCAGTCCGGGTACCCGGTGCAGGCGAAGAAAGTGCCGAAGCGGCCCTTCTTCAGCACCATGGGACGGCCGCAATTCTCGCAGTATTCTTCGTCGCCCTGCTCGGCGAGGTCCACCTTGTCCACATCCGGCAGATCGACGGTCAGCTCGCGCGTGTAGGTGCAGTCGGGATAGCCGGTGCAAGCGATGAAGCTGCCGTGGCGTCCCCATTTGATCACCAGGGGCTTGCCGCACTTCTCGCAGATCAAGTCGGTGGGACGCTCCATCCGCTTGATGTCGGTCATGTGCTCTTCGGCGTGCTTGAGATCCTTATCGAACTTTTCGTAGAACTCGCCGATGGCTACGCGCCACGCGATCTTGCCTTCTTCGATCTCGTCGAGTTCTTCCTCCATGCGGGCGGTGTACTTGACGTCGAAGATATCGTCGAAATTCTCAAGCAGCAGGCCGGTAACCACTCTGCCCAACTCGGTAGGGATGAACCGGCCGCCGTCTTTCTTCACATACTCGCGCTCCAGAATCGTGGAGAGAATCGACGCGTATGTGGAGGGCCGGCCGACGCCGTCGGCTTCCAGTTTTTTGACCAGCGTGGCTTCGTTGAAGCGCGGCGGCGGCTCGGTGAAATGCTGCTCGGGAAGGATCTGACGAAACTTAAGATGCTCGCCCTCGACTACGGCTGGCAGCTTGTGCCTTAACTCTTCATCCTCTTCGTCAGTCTGATCCTTACCCTCTTCGTAGACTTTGAGAAAGCCGCCGAACTTCGGAACAGAGCCGGTAGCGCGAAACAGATAGTCACTGGCGTCCTTGCCGCGCGCCGAGATGTCGATGGTGGTCTGGTCGAAAACCGCAGGCGTCATCTGAGACGCTACGAAGCGGTTCCAGATCAGGCGATAGAGCTTCAGCTCGTCCTCCGCCAGGTGCTTGGCGACATCGTCGGGACTGTACTCCATGGAAGTGGGGCGAATGGCTTCGTGCGCATCCTGGGCCTCCTTCTTGGAGCGATAGATATTGGCGGCCTCTGGCAAGTACTCGGGCCCGAACTTGACCGCGATGTAGGCGCGCGCTTCTCGCAGTGCGTCTTCGGACACGCGCACGGAATCCGTGCGCATGTAAGTGATCAGGCCGACCGCGCCTTCTTTGCCGAGCTCGATGCCTTCGTAGAGCCGCTGGGCCAGGATCATGGTGCGTTTGACGCTGAAACGCAGCTTGCGCGAGGACTCCTGCTGCAGCGTGGAGGTGATGAAAGGCGCCACCGGGTTGCGCCTCTTCTCCCGCGTGCCGACGGATTTGACGATGTAATCGGCGCCGTCGAGCTGCGCGACCAAGTGATCGCTCGCTTCGCGGCTGCCGATCTCCGCGGCTTGGTCGTCTCTCTTGCTGAGGCGCGCGGTCAATTGCGGAGGCTTGCGCGCGGCGAGATCTACATCGATGGTCCAGTATTCGTTTTTGAGGAACGCCGCGATTTCGCTCTCGCGTTCCACGATCAGGCGCAGCGCCACGGTCTGCACGCGGCCCGCGGAAAGGCCGCGCCGCACCTTGTCCCAGAGAAGCGGCGAGATTTTGTAGCCCACCAGCCGATCCAGGACGCGGCGCGCCTGCTGCGCATCCACCAGCTTCTCGTCCACCATCCCGGGCTGCTGAAACGCCTTCTGAATGGCGTTCTTGGTGATCTCGTTGAACATCACGCGGTAGATTTGCGGCTCGCCGGGCTTTTTGCCTTGCAACTCCTCCTGGAGGTGAGAGCAGATGGCTTCTCCCTCGCGGTCCGGGTCGGCCGCCAGATAAACGGCCTCTACTTTCTTGGCGGCCTGCTTCAGCTCGTTGATGAGCTTGCGCTTGCCTTCGATGATTTCATAGCGGGGTTCGAAGCCGTGCTCGACATCCACGGCGAGATCTTTCTTGGGCAGGTCTTTGATGTGGCCTAACGAAGCTTTGACTATATACTGCTTGCCTAGATATTTATTAATAGTTTTCGCCTTTGTCGGCGATTCCACGATTACGAGAGCTTTCGGCATATGAACTTCAGCAACGCTTAACGAAGATTTACCCAGAGGCTACCACACTTTCACGAAATTCTTCCCGGGAAGCTGTTTGACCAAACCCAGCATTTCTAGTTCGAAGAGGGCCGCGATCAATTCTGAAGCAGAGCTATCTTCTAGAAGCTGAAGGAGATCGTCCAAGTGTATGGCAGCGTCCACCTTGAGAACGGCGAGCAACCGGCGCCCGACTTCCGGCAGGGACCCATCAACTAATGATGCCTGGCCGCCCTCCGCGGATGCAACTCCCGATCCCAGAAGCCGGGAGCGACCGCGCTCGATTAACTGACGGCGCACTTCCGGCGGAAGTTCCACGATCACGTCGTTCCAATCCTGAATCAGCTTGGCGCCCTGTTTTATCAATAGGTTAGGGCCCCAGCTCGCTTTGGAGGTGATGTTGCCTGGCACGGCGAAGACCTCCCGGCCCTGATCCAGCGCGAGCTTGGCGGTAATAGCCGAGCCGCTGTACTGCGCGCCTTCCACCACCAGGACGCCGGAACTCATGCCGCTGATGATGCGGTTGCGCACCGGAAAATTCTGCGGGAAAGCGGTCGCGCCCATGGCGAACTCGGATAATATCAGCCCTTTGACGGCGAGGTCGCCGGCCAGCTTGCGATTTTCCGAAGGGTACACCACATCCACGCCGCAGCCCAGCACGGCCACGGTGTCGCCTCCAGCGGAGAGCGCGCCCTTGTGCGCGTACGAATCGATGCCGCGGGCCATGCCGCTCACGATGGTAAGCCCAGCGCGCGCCAGGTCCGCGGACAACTTTTCGGCCACGGCCAGACCGTATGGGGTCGGCCGGCGTGTGCCTACCACGGCGAAGTGGAACGGCTGCAACAATTCGTGGCGTCCGCGGGCAAACAGGAGGATCGGCGGATCGAAGATCTCCCGCAACAAGGCCGGATAACGGGGATCGCTGCGGGTGATGGCGCGGGTGTCCCGCTCCGCCATCTTGCGCTGTTGGTCGAGGGCGTCTTCGAACGAACAGCCGCTTGAGATACTCTGCGCGACTCCGCCGCTGACCCCAGCCGCCTCCAGTTCGCTGCGCGATGCGCGGAATACGGCCTGCGGGGTCCGAAACCGATCCAGAAGTTTCCCCGCCGTGCGGGTGCCCAGGCCGGGGATCAGAGTTAGTGCCAGCCAGTGAAGTTCCTCTTCCCGGCTGATCGAGTAGGCCTCGGGGCCCGCGACTAGGCCTTCCATGATATCTCCTGATAAACAATGCTGAAAAGAGACCAACCGCTGCTCCCAGACAGACTTGGTGAGCATTCCGGCAAGGCAGCGCCGTGCGCGTTCTCCGGCCTTATAGGGCCGGCCCCAGCTGGCACGCGCGCTAGCCGGCGTTGCGCGGAAGGCCTGTTTTCAGCACACTGCTAAGATGGAAAGTGGAGCGCACGGCCGCTCCTCTCAGGGAATTCATGCGTCAGGAGCCCGCCTTTTTTGACGGCCACGAATCCGTGCTGGTGTATATCGCCAAGCGCCTCAAAGACGCGTTGCGGCTGGAATCGCTCCTCAGCACCGCCGGCGTAGACTACGGAGTGGAAGCGGACGAGTATCAAGGAGGCATCATTTTCCGGAGGCAGCGCACGGGCGCATTCTTTTATGTTCTGCCGGACGCAGCCGAAGCGGCGCGCCGCGTGATGCTGGAGAACGGATATCGTCCTCTGGAGCCGGAACCGCCGCGCTGAACTATTGGCGGCTGGGCCGGTGCGCCCCGGACCCCAGCATGAACGGACCATGCGTGCCGTTCGGCAGAATGGTCTCCCGGTCCGTGCGCGCCTGCCCGAGCTGGGATTGCGTAAACCCTTGCGCGCCGCGCAAATTGGCCCGGCAGAGATTGGCGCCCATGGTAACGGCATCGTGGAAATTGGCCCCGCAAAGGTCAGCGCGCTCGAGGTCCGTGCCGGTCATGCGAGCCCGCTCAAAATTGCTGCCCGTTAGGGTGGCGCTCCAAAAGGAGGTTTGGCGCAAGTCGGCCCGCTCGAAGCGCGCCGAAGCCAGATCCGCCCCCTGGAATTCGCAGCTCAGCAGCGTCGCGGTAGTCCAGTTCGAGCCGGCGCCGGAGATTCCCCGCAGCTTACAATGCCGGAACGCCGCGTGGTAGAGCTTGGCCGCGGTTAAATCCGCATCCGTAAAATTGCAATCGAAGGCCTTAGTCTGGTGCAGGCTGGCTTCGCGCAGGACGGCGCCCTTGAAGCTGCAGTGTTCCATGTTCGCCTCCAGCAGGCGGGCTTCTCGCAGATTCGCCCGGAGCAAGGAAGTTCGCACGAGGCGCGCTTCGCTCAGGCTGGCCGCCGCCATCAAAGCGAAGTCCATTTTGGCGTCCGTCAGATCGGCTTTCGACAGATCCGCTTCCAGCAGCGTGGCATTGCCCAGGTCGGCCCACTGGAGATTGGCGCCGCTGAGGTTGGCGCCGGACAGGCGGGCGTCGATCAAGATCGCCGATTTCAGGTCGGCGCGCTCCAGATTCACCTTTTCGAGGTTTGCCTCAGCCAGTGCAATTCCTTTCAAGCTGGCCTGGAGGCCCCCCGGACGCTTCTCCAGCCAGGCGCGGTGGGCTTCCAGGACCCTCCGCAGCGCAGCCAGGCCGAGACGCGCGCCGATCGACTGCGGCGCGCCTAACTGATCTTCAGACATGCTTTCGAGATCTGGCATTTCCACTCCATACTGCATTCCTTTGGGCGCCCTCAGGCGCTGTGCACGAAATCAGATTCGAGGACCTCGATACCGGAATCGTCCGGATCCAGGCTCCGCAGCTTGGCGGCCAGGGTGGTGCGCTTGAGCCTGAGCATGTCGGCGGCCAGCTTCTTGTTTCCATTCGTTTTGCGCAGGGCCTGCTCGATGATGCTGCGCGCGATTTGCCCCACGGTCTGCTCGAAATCCAGTCCGTCATCGGGCACGTGGACGAAGAGCGCACGGCTACCCTCTGGTCTGGGGCGCGCGCTGCCGCCGGCGAGCGCGAAATCGGCCGGATAAAGCATGGCGCGTTCTCCGCTCAGGACAATGGCGCGCTCCACCGCGTTTTCCAACTGGCGCACGTTGCCGGGCCAGGAGTAGGCGGCCAGCCGCTCCAACGCCTCGCCGCAGATCTGCTTGAGCGGGATGTTCTCCAGCCGGCAAATCTTCTGGATGAAGTGGTGCGCAAGGGCTGCCACATCGCCCAAGCGTTCACGCAGCGGCGGCATCCGAATAGGCACCACATTGAGGCGGTAGTACAAGTCTTCGCGGAAACGGCCCTGGCGGACGCGCTCGAGCAGGTCGGCATTGGTGGCAGCCACCAGGCGCACATCCACCCGTACAGTATCGGAGCTGCCCAGCCGTTGGAACTCACGCTCCTGGAGCACGCGCAAGAGCTTGGCTTGCAGCTCCAGGGGCATGTCCCCGATCTCGTCCAGGAAAAGCGTACTGCCATTGGCCTGCTCGAAGCGCCCCATGCGCTGGTTGATCGCGCCGGTAAAAGCTCCCCGGACGTGGCCGAACAGTTCAGCCTCGAGCAGATTCTCAGGGAGCGCGCTGCAGCAAACCGAGACCATCGGCAGGCGTCCGCGCGGCCCCGCCAGGTGCACAGCGCGCGCGGCCATTTCTTTGCCGGTTCCGGTTTCCCCGGTGATCAGCACCGTCGTGCGCCGGCTGCCCACCAGGCGAACCATGCGCACCACATCCTGAAACGGGCGGCTGGAGCCCACCAACGCGCGCCTCCAAGGCTCGTCGGCTTCCGGAGTGTCCGTGGCGCGGCTGTAGCGCTCCTCAAGGGCGGCCTGGATGGCGTGCGCCAACCGATCTGGTTGGGGATCCCCGTTAAGTACTTGGCAGGCTCCTAATTTAGCCAGGCGGACGGCATCCTCCAAGCCGGCCCGCGGGTCCAGCACGATCAACGGAACGCGGCTATCGGCGCGCGCGAGCTCTTCGAGTACCTCGGCAGGGCTCCACTCCGGGATCGGAAAGCAGGCTACCGCTAGGTCGATATGGGAGCGCTTCAAATACTCGACGGCTTCCGGAACGCCGGGGGCCTGCTCCAGCGCGAATCCTCCGATGCCTGCGTGGGAAAGCTTCGTCCCGCAGCCCTCCGCCGAAATCCACAATACCCGGATCGATGCGACTTCTTTATCCATGGCTATAGTAAGAATCGACGGGAGGGCGCGGCAGCTTTAGCCGGGCTCTCCAAAGACCTTAGTCAGACCTGGCCCAACACGATACGGTGGACCTTAATCAGCAGTTCCACTTCACCCCGCGGCAATCCCAGCGCGGCCGCTATTCCGGCGCCGTCCTGACCCGCGCGGTGCATCCGCAGAACCTGCGTGCGCTTACTTAGGTTCAAGCCGGAGCGGGCCGGCGCGGGCGCCACCAGCATGCCGGTCTGCCGCTCGACTTCGCGCAGATCGCTCTCCAGGCGCTCCACCGCGAGGTGCGCCTCCCGCAGGGCGCTCTCCAGATTGTGCACCTGCTGCTCGTCCGCGAGGCGATGCCGCGACTGCGCGCGCAATTCGACTTTGAGCGTCACGAACAGATGCAGGCACAGCCCCAGGCCTGCGGCCAGCAGGGCATAGAAGACCAGCGGCTGCAGCAGCCACGCCAGGTTTCCGGAGCCCGAGGTCAAAGAGCTCATGGCAGCGTCTCCAGGCGCTCCTGGCGGCTCATGATCTGATGGATGCGGACACCGTAATTGCCTTCCACCACCACCACTTCTCCGCGGGCCACCACGCAGTTGTTGACAATCACTTCGACTGGCTCATCTACCGTGCGGTTCAACTCGATAATAGACCCCGCAGTTAATTTGAGGACCTCCTTCAAGGCGAGTTGCACATGCCCGAACGACACGCTCACCGGCAACTCCACCCCCATGAGCAGATCGAAGGTCTTGGACTGCGGCGAAGACTGGGGCCCAGCCGGAACAGCGTCCTGGACTGCGGGCTCCGGCAGCGCAACCGTTTCGGCGGGCGGGTCCTCGGGTGCGCCGGTAACGGCTATCAGCAGAGGGGAGATTGGCGCGTCTGGATAGGTTCCTTCGACGAGGTAGAATTCGCCGTCCGGCGGCGCGCCGGGGTGTTCCTTCAAGGCGGCGCACTCGATCTGCTGGTTCCACCGGCGGCCGGCGCTGCGGGACAACTCGGCCAGCGATTGCTGCAGGATCTCAAGATAGGTTTCCCGCGCCTGATCGGCATCCTCCACACCGGCCGCGCCCAGGACACGGCCCGCCAGTTGGGACCAGTGGTTTTGCGGTGCGCCGATCCAGATGGCGGGCGCCCCGGGCAGGGGGAACCCCTGCTCGAACCACAGGATGGCGCCGTGCTGTTCGCCGATCTCCTGGCTGGTGGCGGCCAGCGTGGCGCCGCTCTCCGGCGCCGTGCATGTCAATTTAGGGCGCTCCCCGCCAAGCGACTCCAGCACGGTCGCGAGCAGGGCCGTCCACTCCTCGGCAAACCAGCTTCCGGGATGCGTTTGATCCGGGTTCACATTACACCTCCGCCCGGGTTGGGCCATACCTTGCAGATATCCGCCCGCAGCCGCAGAATTGCCTGCGATTTCAGATGCGAGATGCGCGACTCGTGCAGATCCACTATCTGGGCGATTTCCCGCAGCGACAGTTCTTCCAGATAGTAGAGGCCTAATACGGTACGTTCCATGGAGGGCATATTGCGGATGGCGTCGGCCAGCAGTTTCTCCAACTGAGACCGCTCCAGCAGTTGCGACGGCAGCAAATCCTGATCGTCGCTGATGTACTCGAGCAAAGTCTGCCCCTCGCCGTTCTCCGAAGTGTAATCCAGACTGCCCAGGTTAAGGCCTTGCACTTCGACCAGCCAGCGGTGATATTCTTCCAGATCCAAGCCCATCTCGGCGGCGATCTCCTCCTCTCCGGGAGTGCGGTGCAGCCGCTGTTCCGCCTGCGAAATAGCAAACTCGATCTGTTTGGCTTTCTTGCGTCTTTGCCGCGGCGCCCAATCCAGACCGCGCAGGCTGTCCAGGATGGCGCCCCGGATTTTATGCTCCGCGTAGGTCTTCAGCTTGACGTTTTGCGCGGGATCGTACTGGTCGATGGCCGCAATCAGGCCGATGATCCCCGCCGAGACCAGATCCTCCAGGCTGACATTCTCCGGCAAACGGCCGTGAATCCGCCGGGCAATCAGCCGGACCTGCGGCAGATGCTCCAGAATGAGCCGCTCCCGTTGGCCGGCGCTCTCTTCCCCGGCGTCTTGGCGGCAATATGCGTTTGGCATCACGGCTAAGGGATTCCCTTCATGCGGCTGACCGCACCGCCCAGACAGGCTCCGGCCACAACAAACCCAAGATGCGCTCGCTGGTGGCCGGCTCCAGATCGTCCGGGATCTCTTGCCCGTTTCCCAGGAACGAAATCGGCCGGGCGCGGCGCACGGCGAGCGAAAACGCCGTGCCGAAGGAATCGGTCTCGTCCAGCCGGGTAAAAAGAAGGCTGGCCGGACGGAAGATCTCAAAGCGGTCCGCCACATGGGTTAGATCGGCGGATTTCATGGATGCCGTTAACACCAGATGGGCTGAAATGTCGGGCCGCGTGGACAAGAAGCGGGCCAGATCGGTGGCGCGATCCATGTCGCGCGGGCCGTAACCGGGGGTGTCGATCAGAATCAACCCTTTGCCGCGTTGCTCCTCCAGCGCCTGCGCCAGCGCACCCACGGTTTCCAAGGCCTGGAAGCCGGCGCCCAGGATGGTGGCGTAAGAGCGCAATTGGTCGGCCCCGGCCACCCGGTAATCGTCGACGGAAAACAGTTGCAGGGGGCGGCGGGTGGTGAGCCCGCAGGATACGGCCAGCTTGGCGAGCGTGGTCGTCTTGCCGGCGCCCGGAGGCCCCACCAGGGCGGCGATGGGGGGGGCCTCGGAGGCCGCGGTGGCCAGCGTGGAGTTCACCAGGATGCGCTTTTCAAGCTCCGCGCGCACCGCGCTCTCCAGCCCCGCGCTGGAGGCCGGCGGGTCGGCCGGGTGTTGGCAGACCGCGTCCACTATCTGCTGAACCAACTCGCCGTCGATATCGGCGGCCATCAGGCGAGCGTGCAATTCGGACAGCGCCGGGCTGGCCATCGACCAGCGCGGCCCGCTCCAGGCCGAACGGGTGATGGTCTTGCCCATCACATCCAGTTGCTTGCGCATCTCGGCCAGCTCCCGGGCGAGCCGGGTATCTTGCGCCGCCGGGTTTTCGACGGACGGCTGGCTGGGCTTCGCCGCCCCGGTTTCCGGCACGATGGCGCACACCACCTCGTACTCTCCCAGGTGGCGCGCCTCAAGCGGCGCTTTGCGGGACTCGACCAGCATGGCGTCTGGGCCCAACTCCCGGCGGGCCAAGGCCACCGCCCCTTCCACCGTGCCTGCATAGAACGATTTGATGCGCATGTTTTCTCCTCTACTGAATGACCCCCAGGGACACTACCTTCACGCCGGCCGGTATCTCGTTGTGGGACAGGAAAAAGAGATTGGGGAGCGACGGCTCGACGATCTGCCGCAGGAAATGACGGGCGCCGGAAGTGGTCACCGCCGCCACGGTCCCTTCCGGAACTCCGATCTTGCGCTGGATGCGATCCAGAATTTCGCGAATAGTCTGCGGCGCCATGCTCAGGTGGCTGTTCTGCTCGCCATGCTCCACCGCCGATTCCACGGCCTGCTCGATGGAGGCGTCCAGAAAATAGGCCGGCAAGTTGCCCGCCGCATCCAGATAGCGCTTCACCACCGTGCGGCGGATGGACTGCCTGGCGTACTCGGTAAGCAGCACCAGGTTGCGCGTGGACAGCGCCGCTTCGCCTAGCGCCTCCAAGATGGAGCCCGTATCGCGGATGGAAACCCGTTCGCGCAGCAGGTTCTGCAACACGCGCTGCACCACGGAAAGCGGGAGCTGTTTGGGTACCAGGTCCTCGACTACCTTGGGCTGTTCCAGGGCCACCAGGTCCAGCACTTTCTTGGCGTCCTGGCGCGAGAAAAGCTCGTGGGAGTGCCGGCGCACCAGTTCCGCAATGTGCGTGCCCAGCACGCTGACCGCATCCACCAGGGTGTACCCGGCGGCGCGGGCCTGCTCGGCGCGTGCATCCGGAACCCACCAAGCCGCCAGTCCGAAGGCCGGCTCCCGCGTCGGTGTGCCTTCCAAGGCCGGGGCCGCGTGCCCGGCGGGAATGGCCAACTGGCAGCCCTGCGGCAGCTCATAGCGGGAGACTTCCGCGCCCTTCAGCGAAATCACATACTCGCGCGCTCGCAACGACAGATTATCCGCCACCCGCACCGGCGGCAACAGGAAGCCCAGGTCGGCGGCGAGCTGCCGGCGGATTCCCGAGATGCGGCGCAACAGCGGCGAGTTCTGCGCACCCTCCACCATCTTGACCAGCCCCAGCCCCACTTCGATCGCCAGCGGCTCGACGCGCAGCAGGCCCTCCAGATTCTCGCGGGCGGGTTTCGCCGCTTGCGCGGCTTGCTCTTTGGGAGCGGGCCGCGCACGCATGCGCCAGGCCGCCGCGCCCAGACCCACGCC
>JBEKUO010000198.1:0-11104 GCA_049514955.1 Bryobacteraceae bacterium
CGACTGCCGCCGCCAACAACAGATATCGCTCGCCGAAAACCCAAAGCTGATCCGCGCCGGTAAACGACAGCGCCTGTCCGGCCGCCCACTGGCAGTGGAAGACCGTCTTCAACAACGCGCCCAGCAGGGCCAATCCGGCCAGCGCTCCACCCGCCAGCACGATGCGATAACGCGGCGCCATGGCGCGCGCCACCGCCGTGTACACTAGCACCGCCAGGGCCCACACCACCGGCATCGGATGCGCCACGTAAGCCACGGCGAGCAGCATCCCCACCGCCGGCCATCTCCAGGGATCTGAGCGGTCCCGCCAACGTTGCGCAAGAGCCAGCGCCCAGAACGCCAATCCCAGCGAAATGTAAAAGTTGAACAGCCCCATGTGGAACACCCACCCATAGGCCAACATAGCCAGACAGGGTGTCCATGCCCACGGCGCCTCGTGGCGCGAAGCCGTCCAGACGAAGGCGAATGCGCCCCAGAAGAAAACCAGTACCGCCGCGGATACTGCGATGCGCTGTGCCGGCCCTGGGCTGAACATTCGCATTAAGGCGCTCAGCAGGATGTCGAACAGCACGTTGTGGGTCTGCCGGACCAGTGTGAGGCCGCTGGCCTTCCCCTGCTCGATTAACTGCGCCAGCCATGCGTTGTAGATATGACTCGAAAGGTCGCCTGCCTGGATACGGCGCTGCCAGAAACACGGCGCCAGCACGACGAGCGAAACCGGGGGATATAGACTCCACGGCGGAGTTTTCCGCACCTGAGATGGCACAGTCACATTATGCGGCGCGCCGGCCTGCCATCGGCCCGTTCTCCTTGGTTAACCGAGGCGTCGGGAAACACGGGCAGCCGCCGCGGAATCATCGGCTGGGCGTTTGGGTTTGACTGGAATTAGCAGAGCGGGCGTACTGCCCGGAGTCTCCATTTTGGCTCCCGACTTCTGGGCTAGTATGGTCCCAGCCGCCGCGCTTGCACGTGGCTGGAATTCCCGAACAGCACCTCATTTGGCTCGTTCGTCATCGGCCGAAGGCTTGCCCCGTGAGTTCCGCAATGCGACTGTGGCCCGCCGTAAACGAGCCCCTGTCTTTGGTTAACCGGGAAGTTATTCGCTTGTCGCTGCGCCCACAAACTGCGTAGTATGGTCGACGAATGGCAATGACAAGGACTCGCGGAAGCGACGCCGCGCGCGTTTTGCAGTCCCTCCGTAAGACCCGGCGCGGTGGACGGCCTCGCGTGACGCGGCGCTGCCCGGGATGCGAGCAAATGTTCTCCGGACGGGATTTCCGCAGCCACCTGCCGCACTGTCAGAAGATCAATTCCTGAGGTTCTCTTATGTTCAAGAAAGTCGTGCTCTTCGCAACGGTCCTGCCCCTCTGGGCGTTCCTGCTCATGCTGCCCCGGTCCACCGCGTTGCAAAGCATCTCGGTCAAGGCTGAAGTGCTGGGTGTACGGGCCTGGCGGTTTCCCTCGCTGGCCAAGGATCGGGACAAACAACACTGCACCCTGGCCGATTCGTGGAAAGAGGCCATCGACGCGGAAGACAATGCCGAGCAAGCGCGGTTGCGCGCAGCCTGCCGGCGGATACGCTCGGAGGCCGGCTTCGACTTGGTGGACACGCCATCCGGACCGTATTGGATACCAGTGCGGGATTTCATTGCTTTGGCGGAAATGCTGGAGGAGCAGGAGCGGGATGTCTACCGAGCGCAGTCCGGCGGGGTAAAACCGGGAGACGTGGTTCTGGATTGCGGGGCGAACGTGGGGGTCTTCACCAGGAAGGCGCTGAACGCTGGAGCGGCCCTGGTAGTGGCCATCGAACCGGCGCCCGAGAACCTGGTGTGTCTGAGAAAAACGTTCGCCGGAGAGGTCTCCGCGGGAAAAGTGGCGATCTACCCGAAGGGAGTCTGGGACCGCGATGAAGAACTGGAATTGACTACCAGCCCGGACCTCGCGTCAACCGCGCTTTCCGTGGCAATCAACAGAGGGGCGCCCGGACCCAAAATTCAACTCACCACTATCGATGAAATGGTCGCGGAGCTGAAGTTGCCCCGCGTCGATTCGATCAAGATGGATATCGAAGGCGCCGAGGGGAAAGCGCTTGCTGGAGGGCGGGAGACAATTGCGAAGTATCATCCCCGGATGGCCATCTCCCTGGAGCACAGGCACACCGACCCGCAGACGATTCCGGCTGTAATCAATACGCTATCGACGGATCGACAACTGACGTGCGGTCCCTGCCGCAACGTGTTTGGACACATTCAGCCCGAAGTAGCGTTCGTGCGCTGACCCACCAAGCTATCCGCGCGCTGCCAACTGCCGGTACTCGGTTTCTGAGCTTTCCGGCAGCAGCACCCAGAGGCTGTAGATCCCGAGCGCGGTGCCGAACGGGACTTCCGCTAACGAGATGGCGCCCACGATGATCGTGAACAGGCGAGCCCAGGGCGCCCGCTCCAGCAATCCCCATGCGGCCACAAAGCAACCTCCAGCAAGCACCAGCATGCACCAACCGATGCCGCCGAACAGAGGATGCAGGAAACTCTGCACATCCGCCGGCACTTCGGCCGGAAGCTGCCAGTGGCTGAACGAGAGTAGGAACAGCGCTGGAATCAGCAAGAGCACAGCCCGCGCAATCCACAGCACGGCCAGCACGCGCAAATGAGGGGCGACCCGCATCCTCGGACCGGCAGCCCGCGCTGCTGGCGCTGTCCCCACCGCCTTGCCGCAAGCGCGGCAATAGCTCTGTCCATCTTCCAACTTCGCGCCACAAGCGTCACAGTACAAGAGTCGCCTCCAGGCCGGCTGTCCGGCGCCGTTCCACCAGTTTAGTACGGGTAACGCGCGCAGGGTGTTCCATTAGCTGGGGCTGGGGTCTGGTCTGGGGCTGGGGCTAGCGCCGCCGGATGTTGCCCACAGTAGCCCGGAACGCCGTATACTGTGTAGGGCTGATCTATGGAGTCACACATAAAGACGCTAGGCATTCTGCATATCGTTTTCGGCGCGCTAGGAGTATTGGTCGCCGTGGGCCTTCTGGTGCTCTTCGGCGGCATCGCTGGGCTGATTGGCGCCACTACCAGCCACGCGGACGATGCGCGCATCTCGATTCCCATCCTGGGCGGCATCGGAGCCTTCGTGTTCGTGGTCGTGCTGGCGCTTTCGCTGCCCGGCTTGATCGCCGGCATCGGGCTGCTGCAATTCCAGCCTTGGGCGCGCATCCTTACGATCGTCGTTTCGGTCTTCGACCTGATTCACGTGCCGTTCGGCACGGCGTTGGGTATCTACGGCCTCTGGGTATTGCTCTCGCAAGACTCGGAGCGGCTGTTCCGGCCCGCGTAGCTACACGATTGCCGTCCGCTCGCGCAACTGGTCGCAGTGACTTCCATGGTCGGGGTGGCGGATCGAGATCGGGAGTATGGCGCGTTCCGATTCCAGCAGCTCAGCCAGAACCCCGTTCTTCGCCCCTCACTTCGGGAAGGCGCATGGGTTGGCTCTTGCATGGCCTGCTCCTTTTTCGCACGCCTGCTGGCGGCGCGGGTCAAGGGCAAGCGCCGGCGCCGCCATGGGGGGCCTATCGGTATAGCCTATTCCAACGCCTGGACGAAGAAGTACAGGGCCACGAACACCAACATCGCCGTCGCCAGCACGCCTGCCACTTTCAGGGACAGGTTGGCCAAATAATGGGCATCGCCTGAATCGTGTTTGATCCGCCACGTGAGGGTATCGAACATAAGTCGTTCCTCCTCCCGGGAAAATCCGGTGCGCTGATTATACCATATAAACAGATCTGCAACTGCCGCTAGATCCTCAGGAGTATGATAATCGGATGCGTTACATCGCGATATGCCTGATCGGCATCCTGCCGCTTTTGGCCGGCGCCAAGAAGGAGCCGCCCGCCGCCACCGCAGCCGCGTCCCAGAAGAACGACGAAGGCTACTCGGCGAAGATCCGGGAGTACACCACCGAGACTTACTTCCTGACAGAACTGGTGGACCATCTGCCCGCTTCCGATCGCGTGCCCACACCCGAGAAGGTGCTGGGCTATGCGATCGGCACGCCCAACAAGCTCACCTATACGAAAGACATCTACCGCTACATGCGTGAGCTGGAGAAGGCGTCGCCGCGTGTCCGCGTCTTTTCCATAGGGCGCTCCGAAGAGGGCCGCGAGACGCTGCTGGTGGCGGTCTCCGACGAGCGAAACCTCGCCCGCCTGGACCACTACAAGGAGATTACCGCCGCGCTGGCGGACCCGCGCAAAACGCCGCGCGAGCAGGCCGACAAACTGATCGCCGAAGGCCTGCCGATGTACTGGGCGACCGGCAGCATACACTCGCCCGAGACCGGTTCGCCGGAGATGTTGATGGAGCTGGCCTACCGGCTGGCCGTGGAAGAATCGCCGCTCATTCAGAATATTCGCCAGAACTCCATCGTGCTGATCACGCCGGCCAGCGAAGTCGACGGGCGCGACCGGGCCGTGGACGTGTACAACTACAAGAAAGCTTTCCCGGATAAAACTCCGCCCAGCCAGGTCTATTGGGGCAAGTACGTGGCGCACGACAACAACCGCGATGGACTCGGCATGGCGCTGGCGCTGAGCCGCATCCTGATGGGGGCGTTTCTGGAGTATCACCCGACCGTGCTGCACGATCTGCATGAGTCGGTCCCGTTCCTGTACGTCTCTACTGGCACCGGGCCTTACAACGCGTGGCTCGACCCGCTGGTGGTGGATGAATGGCAGAAGATGGCCTATGTGGAAATCGAGGAGATGACCAAGCGGGGCGTACCCGGTGTCTGGACGCACGGCTTCTACGACGGCTGGGCCCCGAATTACATGTTCTACATCGCCAACGGTCACAATTCCATCGGACGCTTTTACGAGACTTTCGGCGGCACGGGCGCCGATACGCGGGAGCGCACGGTGGAAGACAGCGCCACGACTCGGACCTGGTACCGGCCCAATCCGCCTCTCAAGAAAGTAAAATGGTCGATCCGCGACAATATCAACCTGCAGCAGAGCGCCATCCTGTTTGCCATGGATTACACCGCGACCAATCGGCGGCAGTTCCTGGAGAACTTCTACCTGAAGAGCAAGCGGAGCGTGGACAAGGCGTCCCGCGAGGGTCCGGCGGCCTGGGTGATTCCGGCCGACGATTCGCGCCCGGGCGAGTGCGCCGAAGTAGTCAACCTGCTGCGCACGCAAGGTGTGGAAGTCCACAAACTGGACCGCGAGGCTGAAGTGGCCGTCGGGGCGGACGGCAAGAAGACGAAGTTCCCGGCCGCCAGCTATGTGGTGCGCATGGATCAGCCCTATAGCCGTATGGCCGACATGCTGCTGGACACGCAGTATTACAACGTGAGCGACCCGACGCCCTACGACGACACGGGCTGGTCGCTCGGCCCGCTGCACAATATCGCCGCCGTGCGCGTGGCGAAGCCGGAGATTCTGCAATCGCCCATGACGATGCTGACCGAGCCGGCCAAGCCCACCGGCCGCTTGTCGGGATCCTCGGAAGCCGCGGCCTACGCCATCAACCATACCGCCGACAACAATCTCGGGACCCTGCGCTTCCAACTGAAGGACGTGAAGATGTTCGCCGCCGAGGAGCCGTTTGAGACCGAAGGCGTCAAGTTCAACGCCGGCACGTTTCTCATCAAGGCCGAGGGCAACGCGGAAGGTTTACGCGCGCGGCTCGATGCCGCCGCAACCGGAGTCGGCGTGACGGTAAGGGCGCTGCGCGAATTGCCCAAGGCGCCCATGCACGAACTGGCCGCGCCGCGCATCGCGCTGGTGCATACGTGGCTCAACACGCAGAACGAAGGTTGGTATCGCATCGCCCTCGACCACCTGCGGATTCCCTACGAATACATCTCCGATCACGTCCTGCGCGACACGCCCGATCTTCGCGCGCGCTGGGACGTAATCCTGTTCGGACCCACGTCCGGCAGCGCGCAGCGGATCGTGAACGGTCTGCCCATGCGGGGCGATCCCATTCCCTGGAAGGAATCGGAGATCACTCCGAACTTGGGCGGATCCCCGGACACCACCGACGATATGCGCGGCGGCATGGGGCTGGAAGGGCTGCTGCACGTGAGCCAATTCGTCGAGGCGGGCGGACTGTTCATCACGATCACCGGCAACGCGGCCATTCCCATCGATTACGGATTGATCGATGGCGTCACCATCTCCACCACGCCGGAGTTGAAGGCTCGCGGCAGCGTGATGAATGCGGTGATCTCGGATAAGGGCAGTCCGATCGCCTACGGTTACGGCGACAAGCTGGCCCTTTATTTCAACCAGGCGCCCGTATTTCAGGTCAGCACTACCGGGGGTTTCGGACGGTTTGGAGGCGGTGGCCCCGGCGGCTCGCCACCGGGACGTGTTACCGGCCGCGGGACGACCAGCGATCCCGATATTCCGCAGGGTCGCGAGTATCAGGCTGTGACGCCCACGCCGGAGGTGAAGCCGGGCGAAGAGGCGCCCCTCGACGACGAGATGCGGGAAGCGCTGCGCGCCTACATTCCGCCGCCGGAGATGCGACCCCGCATCGTGGTTCGCTTCGCGGACGAAAAAGAGCTGCTGGTGTCCGGTATGCTCGCTGGTGGCCGCGAGTTGGCGCACCGTCCGGCCATTGTGGACGTCCCGCGCGGCAAAGGCCACATCCTGCTATTCGCCAATAACCCGGTGTGGCGGAATGAGACGCAGGGCAGCTATTTCCTGCTGTTCAATGCCATGCTCAACTACGACCACTTGGGAGTTGGCCGGAAAGCTCCGGAGGGCAAGGCAGAGGGGCGCGGCGCGGAGTAGTGCGCCCCGCTCCCTCATGGTCGCGGCTTTGAAGAACGTTGGCAGGCGGAAGCGCCTGCCCCACCTGCGTATTAGAACGTAAACCGGGCGGCGAACTGGAACGCGCGCGGTCCGCCCGAGCCGAAAATGTTGGAATCCGCGCTGGTTGGCTGCCCAAATCCGGCGCTGTTCGAAGTCAGATTATAGCTGTATCCGCCCAGATTGGCGATGTTGAAGACATTGAAACACTCGCCGATGAGGGACAGTTTGGCGCGCTCGCTCCCGAGCTTGAATACTTTGGTCACGCGGATATCCTGCGAGGTGAAGGGGCGCGGCAATGACCAGTTCGATGGCAGCGAAATGGTCGGAATCACGCCCGTGGTGGTGGTTTGGCCGGCGTAGTTTTGGTTGAACGCATTGACCGCCTGAATCACCGCGGCCTTTCCGTCATTGACGCCGAGCTGATTGTAGCCAATGCCCGGAAGCGGCGACCCTCCGACTTCTCCCGCTTCGTACGCGCCGTTGCCGTTCAGGTCCACGCCCGATACGAACGGCTCGATCGGCCCCACGCTTTGGAATGAGGTGATGCCCGCCACCGTGAAGCCCCAGGGCAGATCCACGGTCATTGAACCGGTCAGGATCTGATGAGGGGCCTGCGGCCCCACGGAAGCGAACCAGTTGCTGTCGTCTACCAGGCCGTTGTAGCCGACCTGATTGGAGTAGGAGTACGACAACTGCCCGCTGGTCCGATGCGAGAAACGCTTGTTTGCTTTGAGCAGGAGTCCCGTGTAGTGGGAGCGCGCGCCGCTGATGATCCCTTGAATTACCCCATTGGAGCACTCCGCCAGTGGATTGGCTGCCTCGGCCGCGCTGGTGCAAGCCGGGATCACAGGTCCAGCCGCGCTGTAATAGTGGTTCAAGTCCGTGTCGCGGATGATCTGGTGCAGATACTGCCGAAAAACGAAATCCGCGCTGAGCACCACGTCCGACCGTAATTCTCTTTGCACACCGATGCTGGCGTGCTCGGAATACGGCGGCCGGAAATTCTGCGCCAGCAGCTCTTCCCCGGTCTTGAACACATTGATGTTGCGAATGGCCAGGCTGGTGTTGCCAGGAGGTCCCAACTCCGCCTGGGCGCCGGCGTAAAACATTGGGAGCAGGCTGACGAGTTCTGCCCCCGTGAACGTGGTTGGTTCGCTCGAAAGCGCGCTGGGCTGCAGAGGACCCGGTAGATTTCCGAAGCCGTTGATCCCCGAGATGGTCGAGAAGAAGACGCTATCGCCCAGCAACGCGCGCCCCGTGCCGGCCGGCCCCAACATAGCCCGCTCGATCAGCCGTTCCTCCAGGTTGATGGTGTCGTAATAGATGCCCGCGCCACCTCGAATTACGGTCTTGTTGTCATTGCCCACGTTCCAGGCGAAGCCCAGCATAGGACTGAAATTATGCGGTTGGTGCAGTTCATTCCCCAGACCGCCCTGCCCATACAGCGGCGCCAGATATTCCGGCTTGGTCAGATCGTAATTGAGCGCGTTACTTTCGTATGTCCAGGCCAGCCCGTACTGCAGGCTGAATTTCGGTCGCACCCGCCAGGAATCCTCCCAGTAGAGATGGAAGGTATTGTCATGGTCCGCGTTGCCCTCATTCCATGACGGGGGCTGGTTGATGTCGCCGACGCCCATTGCAAACCCGGCCACCGGAAGCTGCAGTAGGTCATTGATCGTGTTGAAGGAGGAAGGCAGCGGAAGTTGCGTCAGCCCGAACGAACCGAGGATCTGATTGAAGCCCTCTACAATCTCCGGGGAATACAGGACGGCGGCTGCGGGAGCGGCGTATGCGTAAGTCCCGGTGCCTTTCTGATACTCCCAGTAGACGCCGAATTTCATAGAGTGGGTGCCCTTTTGTTTGCTGATGTTGTCGGCGAAGATATTCCGCCGCAGCACGCGGCTTTGCGGCGCATTAGTGGCATTGCCAATGGTGAAGTTCGACACGCCGACAATACTGATATTCGGTCCTCCCAGCCCCAGGCAGGGCGGCGGGCATTGGGCCGCCGTGGGCGGATTGTTGGTGTTCGACCAGTATGTGTAGGAATAGCGAAATTCGTTGGCCGTGCTGGGGTTCACGACAGTGGTAACCGAAAAGACGCCGGAATCGGCCCAGTTCTTGTTTACGTCCCAATCGGACGGCAGTTGGCCGCCGCCTGACGGGGCGTAGCCGTTATTGCCGTCGTGGGAATAGCGCAGAGAGGCGCTGTTCTTGGCGTTGATGAGCCAGTCCAGGCGTTCGCTGATTTCGTTTTCATGGAACGGGCTGGCGGCATACGACGAGAACTGTTGAAACAACGGATCGCTCGGGACCGCGCTATAGACCCCCACCTGGTTGGTATGTTCCAGAGCGGAAAAGAAGAACAGCTTTTCCTTCTTGATGGGTCCGCCCACTTCGAAGCCCGACTGGCGCCGCGCAAAAAAAGGACTGGCCGGCTCATTCGGATCGCGCTGCAGATACGGATATGCGGAGAAGTCGTGGTCCCGGTCGAAGAAGAAGACGCTGCCGTGAAAATCGTTGGTGCCGCCGCGCGTCGCGATATTAATGGCCCCCCCGGCGCCGATGGCAGTGGCAAGGTCCAGGTTCATCGAGGAAAGTTGAAACTCCTGCACCACCTCCTGCGAGAAATTCTGCTGCGTGCCGCCGGTCACCGAGTCGGCGATGGTCGCGCCATCCACGGTGATGCGCACGGAGCCGTTGCCGGAATCGGCGCCCAGGATATTCACGTCGAACAGCCGGTTGTACTGGCCGACGCTGTTCGCCGAGACGGTGACGCCCGGCTCCAGCATGGCCAGATTCAGGAAGCTTCGGCCATTGAGCGGCAGGTTCTCGATCTCCTGGCGCGTGATCACACCCTGGATAGTATGGCTGTCATAGTCGATCTGCGCGGCTTCGCCTTGCACGCTGACGACTTCGCTGGCCGCGCCGACCTGCATCACCAGGTCCACGGAGGTGACTTGGCCCACCTGGACCGTGGCGTTTTCGATCAGTGTCCGGAATCCGGACGCGGTGGTTCTCAACGTGTAGCTTCCCGCCGGTAAGGGCGACACTGCGAACGACCCATCGGCGCTCGTTACCGCCTGGTGCTCTTGTCCAGTATCTTTGTTGGTTACCGTGACGGTGGCGCCCTGCATCACGCCGCCGGTCTGGTCATGTACAGTACCGTTCAAGGAACCCACCGGCGCCTGCGCCAGGCCGAGGACAACCCCCCATGCTGCGATCGACAGCAGCGACACACTGAGTCGCGTTCGGTTCAACATTTTCCCCCCTATAGCTTGGTACGCCCGTGAAGACGTACGTTGCGTTAGATTAATCACGGTTGAAGGCCGTTGTCAAGGGGGGTATGGTTTTATGACAAACAAAGCCCAAACTTTAGTTTCTAAAGGGCTGGCGGCCTTGCCGGCCGGCGCCGGCTGGGGGGTTCCGCGGCTGTGGTCGAGGATTCCGATGGTGCGAACGGGGAGGGTCGAACTCCCATTCCCTTGCGGGAGCCAGATCCTAAGTCTGGTGCGTCTGCCAATTCCGCCACGTTCGCAGGGGCAGGCTTTTCCCGATGATAGCAGCCGGGGGCGAGCTTTGCTCGCTGTGGCCGGTGGTTGGTGGATGGTGGTTGTGTCGATTGCGGCTGGGATCGGCCCACCGATGCGGCTACTCCTGGTGCAGCGCCTCCATCGGGTCGATGCGCGTCGCGCGCCGCGCCGGAATGTAGTTCGCGATCAGCGCCACCGTGAGAAGCAACGCTGCGACTCCCATCATTACGCCAGGATCGAGCGGCGCTACGCCATAGAGAAGTGCGCGCAGGGCCGTCGCCAGCGCGGCGGCGCCGGCCATTCCTGCCGCTAGACCAATCAGCGCGGTCTTGATACCGCTCAGGACTACCAGCGCCTTGACCTGCCCAGGCGTAGAGCCAAGCGCCATGCGAAGTCCGAATTCGCGCGTGCGCTGTGCGACGCCGTAGGAAACGACTCCATGAATCCCGAGCGCGGCCAACAGCATCGAGATGCCCGCGAAAACCAGCAGCAGCGCGGTTGAAATGCGCGGCGCGGTGCCGGCCAGCGACAAATAATCGTCCATGCTGCGGATCTGAAACACCGGCTGGCCGCGATCCACCGACCACACGGCCTGCTTCACGGATTTCACCACCGCCGACGTATCCATCGTGGTGCGCACGGCCAGCGCCATGGCCTTGTCGGCCATCTGCGCATAGGACGCGTAGATGGTAGGCTCCGGCTGTTTTTCCAAGCCATAATGATGCACCTGTCCCACGATGCCGACGATTTCCCGGAACTCACC
>JBEKUO010000199.1:0-11579 GCA_049514955.1 Bryobacteraceae bacterium
GCCCTGTGAACTGGGCCGTTCTTTTAAACCAAATCTGAGAAACGAGGTATTTTCGGTAATGCGAAAATTGTTTTCGAACGGGTTGGCCGTATTTGCCGGTGTGGTGTCCATGCCCGTAGCCGGAACCCACGCGGATTCCGCGAAGCCAGCCACCGCCGAACATCGCAACGAACCTGTTAGAGACCCCAGACTCGCCTCCCTGCGCTCCTTCTTCGCGCAGGGCAATTGTCCCGCCGCCAAACTCTCCCCCGTTTTTTTGGAAGCCTCGGACGCCTACGCCCTGGACTGGCGCCTGCTGCCCAGCATCTCCTTCGTGGAATCCACCGGCGGCAAATCCGCCAGGAACAATAACCTCTTCGGCTGGGATTCCGGCCGCGCGGCATTCTCATCCGCGAGCGCTTGTATACACTCTGTAGCGTCCTCCTTGGCTAACTCCGTGTTGTACCGGAACAAGGATGTGGATGGGAAATTGAAGACCTACAATGGGAGCGCCGACTATGCCCGCAAGGTGAAAGAAGTGATGCGCCGCATCGCACCCGTGGAGAAGGTGGACTGAGATTCGGCCCTAGAGAGATTGGCAGCCATGACCCAAGAGGACCTCGAACAAATCCGGCGAATAGTGAACCACACCGTCCGCGACGCCCTCAGCGCCAACAACCATGTCCTGCTTGAAAGGTTGCAAGAGGTCGGAGACCACTTGGACCGCGCCTTCGCTCGGTTACGCGAAGAACTGGGCGGACGTTGGGGTCACGTCGAGCGGCGGTTCGATTAGGTCGGGCGCCGCTTGGGAACGCTTGGATGCCCGCTTCACCGCGTTTGAATTCCAGCTCGCCGGCATCGGCAAATCCCTCACCACCGGCGAACGCCTCGACAGCGAAATGTCAGCCACGCAGGCCGGCCGCCCAACAACGCGCCATCGACGATCTGGCCCGGCGCCTCGCTAAGATCGAGCGGCAACTCAACCCGTAGCGATCGCTACCCTTCCGGCCGTTCGGTAGCCTTCCCGGCATCCGGGCTTAATTAAGCGCAAGCGAACCGGGGCGGTCCGTTACCAATGTCGGAAACCTCGCACCGCCTCGTGGCGCAGGCACTCGTGCCTGCCTCGCGGGCACTCCTGCCCGCGCAGGCGAGCGAAGCTCGCCTAACTTCCCAGCGTCGGTTTCTGGGCAGCGCCAACTCAACCCGTAAGCGATCACTATCCTTCCGGCCGTTCGGTGGCCTTCCCCGCATCCGCGTTTAAGTACATCCGCCGGTCGTTGTGGAACGCCACGTTCGCCAGATGCGGCGCGGATACCGCGCTCGCGCCCACCTCGACCGGCGCGTTCGGTTCCTTCCGCGACTTCACGCAGTCCAGGAAGTTCTGTATGTGCGGCTCGATCGGGACGGGCGCTTCGAAGCTCTGGACCGGCTGCTGGTTCTTCGGCCACGGCTCCTTCCAGACCTTGTATCCCTCGTCGCTGATGATCATGGTGCCCTGATCGCCCTGGAACTGGATCGACCAGTTGTTGTCGTAGGAGTTCGTGTAATTGAGTGTCCAGGTGGCCATAAACCCGGCGTATTCGAAGACTGCGCAAAACACGTCCGGCACTTCCGAGCCGATGGTCTTGGCGGTCTGGCCGTAGCAGATGGCCGATTTCGCCGTGCCGGCGTTTGTGAACCACTGCACTACGTCCATCAGATGCGTGCCCTGGTCGGTCATGTTGCCGCCCGAGTAATCCCAGAAGTATCGCCACGAGCGGAACCGCATGGGCTGCAGTTCGCGGTCCTTGGCCGGACCCAGGAAGCGCGTCCAGTCGAGCTTTCCCGGCAGCGGAGTGTTGTCCAGCTCATGCGCAACGTTCCAGTTCCACATCGGCTTCACCAATGTGATCTTCCCCAGAACGCCGCTATCCACCAACTGCTTCGCCTTGATGATGGATTCCGCGCTGCGCCGCTGCATGCCGACCTGCACGATCTGCTTGGTCTTGCGGACGGCCTGCACCATTTCGCGGCTTTGCTCGAGCGAATGCGACATGGGCTTCTCCAGGTATACGTCCTTGCCCGCCGCAATCGCCGCCAGCAGACACGGGCAATGCTGGTGGTCCGGCGTAGCCACTACCACGGCGTCGATCCCGCTCTGCGCCAGCAGATCGTGATAATCCGGGTAGGATTTAGCGTCCGGAGAATCCTGCAACGCGTGCTGCATGTACGGCTCATAGACTTCGGCAACGGCCACGCACGCCGCGCCCAGCTTCTGAAAATTGTGGTTCAGATAGCGGCCGCGCCCGCCGGCCCCGATGAGTCCATAAGCGATGCGATCGTTGGCGCCCCATGCCCGGCGCGGAATAAAAAGCGGCGCCGCCAGCGCCGTACCCAAGAATGTCCTGCGGTCCTGCTCCATGGCCGTACGTCTCCTTCGCGCCCACTGTATAACGGACAACGCCCGAGTTGCAAACCGCCTATGCGGGCTTGCGGCACCGCATGTGGAGGAAATAGGCGGCCACGCGCGTGTCGGCCACCACCGGGAACCGGGCTGCTGTTTCGCTATCCGCGAACGGCTCGGCGACACGCTCGATCTGAAAGCCGGCATCCAGAACGGCGTTGAACCACGCCGATAATGGCTGGTGGAAGCGAGGCACCTGAAATTGCGGCAGGCCCGCTTTGGCGGTGGGCGGCGCCGCGGAGAACAGCCACCGGTCGATGCGCCCGTCTGTGTTCTCGAAGTAACGGCCCACTTCGAGAGCGCATGCGCGGCCTTCGCTATCTCGCACCAGTCGTCGATAAGGTGGATCGAAACAGGGATGCGTGATGGAGAACTGCAGAAAGCCGCCGGGCTTCAGGACCCGGAACGCCTCCTGGAGCGCCCGGTCTGGTTGCGGCATATCCATCAAACTCATGAATGCCGTGACGAAATCGAAGGCGGCGTTCCGCAGCGGCAACTGCTGTGCGCTCGCGACCGCGTATCGTATGCCAGAGGGAGCTCGTATTTCGGCCTCGCGCGCGTAGCGGATGAAAGTAGAGGATATGTCGACAGCGCACATGCGCGCACCGCGCCGAGCGAGCAACCGGGTGTTGTGGCCCTCGCCGCAACCGACATCCAGACCCCGAAGCCCGGCCACGTCCGGGAGCAGGTCCAGGAATGCGGGCGTATTCAAGAGGTCGCGATAGACGTCGTAGCCCTGGCGGGCAAGCCGCGTCCATGCGTCGGCGGTTTGCTCCCAGTAACGGCCGGCTTCACGGTCTGTCATGGGTTAATTGTTTCATGGGGACTGGGGGCTGCGGCGAAAGGCGTCACCGTCGCGAAAATACAGACGGAGCTCAGATCCGGGAGCCGGCGACAGCGACGCGGGAGGCGGCAGCATAAACCCCGGACATCGATGGCCGGGGCCGCCCTACCGGAATCTAAAAGGAGGTCGAGACAGGGCCGAGTACGATGCGAAGGAACTCGGCCCTTTCCATTTCCAAAGAGGAGGGTCTCTGTTCCTTTGATTGTTTATCCGGCGCGTGCCATAAGCCATATTGTCTTTGGTTATGGGTCTTCACGCCCGGCGCGGCGCCGTAGTACGATGGCAGCGATATAGGGAATGACCGTCAGCCAACTCGTAGTTTCAATGTTGCTGGTAGCGCTCTGCTGTTTGGTTCTTTGGCTGCTGCAGCGCGGCAGAAAGACCTATTGAGGGGAGAAGGCGGTGAGCGGCAATCCGCAATGACGATCGGCGCCGATTTCAGTTCGCCGTTCAGCTCTCGTGGCAACCGCATTCCGGAGAGATCAAATTCGTGCGGGCGCAAGCTGTGGGCCTCTCCGAACAGGGCGCTGGCATCGTGTGCGATCGACCGGTTGAGGCGCGCTCCATGGTCTATCTGCAGGCGCCGGCGTACGGTCTGATCGGGAGCGCCTCCGTCCGTTACTGCGGGCGCTCGGGCCTGAAGTACCGCAGAGGACTGTTGTTCAGCGCGTCTCCCGCGCTAGCCGACGCCCGAAACGTACGTACAACGGATATAGGGCTTACGACGAAAAGGACTTGGTGCGTCTCGATCAGATCGTGGCGCTGAAATTTGTCGGACTGCCGTTGCGGCAGATCAAAGGCCTGGTGGATCGCGACGGGCTGGAACTGGCCGAAACACTGCGTAGGCAGCGCACGGTTCTCGAGGCGAAGCGCCGCCGTTTGGACGAAGCCATCGTAGCTATCCGGCAGGCGGAAGCCGCGGCCCAGCCCGGCAAGCGCCCGGACGCCGCACTCTTCAGAAAAATTATCGAGGAGATTGAGATGCAAAACGACACAGACTGGATGATGAAGTACTACAACGGCACCGCGAAGACCAAGCTGGCGGAGCGCCGGCAGTTGGTCGCCCGAGCTACAGGAGCGGGTGAGCCGTGAATGGAAGGAACTGATCGGCGAGGTGGAGGCCGCGTTGGGCAAAGATCCCACCGGCGCAAAGGGCCAGGCGCTGGCCGGACGATGGATTGGCCTCATCGAGGAGTTCACCGGCGGCGACCCCGATATCGCCAACTCCCTGAAGAACCTCTACGCCGACCGGGCCCATTGGCCGAGCGATTTCCAGCAGCAGGCGCAGCCGTTCCGCGTCAGCCCAGCGGCGTGGGCATGCATCGGTCGGGCGATCGCGGAACGATTCAGGACACCAGCGCCTGCACCACGCGGCTGGCCAACTGGTCGAAGGTGAGTATCTCGTATAGCGAGGGGTCGGACATAATGCGCGCCACCAGCGCGGTGTGCATCGCGTGCCCGGCGCGCTCGGCGATGACATGCCCCAGCAGCGGCTTGCCGAGCAGCGCCAGGTCGCCGATCAGGTCCAGCGCCTTATGGCGGCAGCATTCGTCTGCGAAGCGCAAGCCCTGCGGATTCAGGATGCCGTCCCGCGTGAAGCAGACGGCGTTGTCGAGCGATGCGCCGCGAATGAGACCCATATCGCGCATCTTATCCAGCTCGTAATCGAAGCCAAACGTGCGCGCGGGCGCGATCTCAGCGGCATACCGCTCGGGCGTGACTTCTATTTCGAGCGACTGCCGTCCGGCCATCGGATGGCGATAGTCGGTTTCGCATGTCAGGCAGAAGCTCTCCGCCGGCAGAATCGAAATGCGTTTGCCGCTCTCTTCCACGAATACCGGCCGCCGGATTCGCAGATACTTGCGCTTGCGGCGGTACTGCCGGATCCCAGCCTCCCGGATCAGCTCCACGAAGGGCTGGCCGCTGCCATCCAGGATGGGCACCTCCAGATTGTCGATCTCCACAAAGGCGTTATCGATGCCCATGCTGTAGAACACACTCAACAGATGTTCGGTGGTCGAGATCAGCACGCCCTGGCGCATCAGGCTGGTGGCGTAGCTGACGCGCGCCACGTGCCGCCAGCTCGCCGCGATCGGGAAACTGTCCAGATCGGTTCGCAGGAAAACGATGCCTGTCGAAAAGGGGGCGGGGAGAATTCTGATCGTAACCGGGACACCACTATGCAGGCCAATACCCGAGGCCTCGACGGGGCGTTGGACGGTCGTCTCAAAGCGCAAATTGAATCTCCGGAATGAACATTCGCGATTCTAAGGAGTTTACTTAGGTTAGCAAGTGCACCTCCAATCGCAACAGCTTTATTTTCAATTATATCGAAACGCGCGCTGTTGCGAAATTGCTACAGTTTGGCGGATGGCTGTGGCGGAAATGCCTCCTGGGAAGCCATCAACTGATCCAGCGAAGATCTCTTCGTTATGGAATCGGCACGACGTCCAAATCGTCAACTGCGGCGAAATCCCGAAAATCGGTGGTCGCCAGTGGCACGCCCCACTGCCGTGCCGCGGAAGCAATCCAGGCATCCGCAGCCTGGATCGGCCGCCCGACGTGACGGCATTGCCCCACGATCTCAGCCCAAATCGCGCAGGTGTGTTCGTCGGGGTAGAGCGTGGTGTATAGGGCTATGTGTTGTGCGAGAGCTGCCCGTCGGGGATCTTCCCACTTGTTCGCGATTGGCCATAGCATCAATTCGGCTCGGGTCGTGAATGAGATGATCAATTGCCGTCCCTCGACTGCCTGAAGGCAGGCCTCACGTAGGGCATGGTTCTTCTTAAACAGGATCGAAACCACGTTCGTATCGAGGAGAAGGACTTTCATCTCACGTTCTTGTGGAAGCGTGATCCTGGTTACGAAGTTCTCTAACCATCCGATTGAAGGCATCGGCTTCAGCGGGGTCGCCGTCATCGCACGGCACGAATTCAAGAACAGGCGGCTTCAGTCCTGGAATACAGACCTTGGGATCGGGTAGGTTATGCGGATCGACGACCTTGGCCATGACTTCAGTGTATCGAATCGGCGACCGCCCCCATCAGCTACCATAAAATTTGGCCAACCAACCGCGCCTCTTCCTGATCGATTCCTTCGGATTCATCTTCCGCGCCTACCACGCCCGCGCGCGCAGCGCCGCCCCTCCCATGCGCACCAGCACAGGCCTGTCCACCGAAGCCGCGTACATCTTCAATAACATGCTGCGCAAGCTCGCCAAGAGCTACGCGCCGGAGTACATCGCCGCGGTATTCGAGAGCGGCGCGCCCGTGCAGCGTATGGCCGAGTTCGCCGACTACAAGGCCAACCGCGCCGAAATGCCTCCCGATCTGGGCGAGCAGATCCCGTACATACGGCGCATCCTGGAGGCCATGCGCATTCCCATCCTGAAGTACGAAGGCTTCGAGGCGGACGATGTCATCGGCGCCATCGCGCGGCGCGCCGAACACGCCGGCATGCAAGTGGTGATCGTCTCCAGCGACAAAGACATGATGCAGATCGTCAGCGACCGCGTCTCCATGCTGAACCCCGCCAAGGACGACGAGTGGTATGGACCGGATAAGGTCAAGGAGTTTCTGGGCGTGCTGCCGGCGCAGGTGCCCGATCTGTTCGCGCTCAAGGGCGACGCCATCGATAACATTCCGGGCGCGCCCGGCATCGGCGACAAGGGCGCGCGTGACTTGATCGAGCGCTTCGGCTCCGTGGAAGCGGCCCTTGATCGCGCCGCCGAAGTCGAGCGCAAAATGTACCGCGAGAGCCTGCAAAACAACGTCGAGCGCATCCTGATGAGCAAGCGCCTGGCGACCATCGATACGTCGGTGCCCATCGAGTTCGAGTTGGATTCGGTGCGCGCGCAGGAGCCGGACCCGGACGCGCTGAAGCAGGTCTATAAGGACCTCGAGTTCCATAGCCTCCTCAAGGAACTGGGGCCCAGCGAAGACACGCGCGCGCGCGATTATCAGACGCTGGATTCGGCCGCCGCGGTGCGCGAGTGGCTGAACAGGGCGCCCGCCGGTGAGCCCGTAGCCGTGGCGATTTCGAAATCGGGCGAAGGCGAATTTGCGCTGGATACTATCGGAATGGCGTGGAAGACCGGCGAAGCGCGCGCAGCTTCGACCGCGCTGATCGACGCACTCAAACCGTTCCTCGAAGACGCCGCACGGCCCAAGATCGCGTGCGACATCAAATCCGCGCTGCTGGCGCTCGACAAGCTGGGAATCGAAGGCGCGGGCTTCGCGCACGACATCATGTTGTATACGTTTCTGCTCGACGCGGATCCGTCGGGCTGCGCGCTCGATGAACAGGCGCGCCGGCGGCTCGACCTCAAGCTGGGCGCCGCGCCGGAACAGCAGGCCGACATAGCGCTGGAAATCTACAAGCTGCTGCGGCCGGCAGTCGTCGAGCGCGGCTTGGAGAAGCTCTACGCGGATATCGAGCTGCCCCTGGCGCGAGTGTTGGCGCGCATGGAGAAGGTCGGGGTGCTGATCGATAGCGTCGAGCTGGGGCGGCTCTCGGGCCTCATGGAAAGCGAAATCGCGCGCCTCACCGCGGAGATCCACGCGCTGGCCGGCAAGCCGTTCAACGTCAGCTCGCCGCAACAATTGGGCCGCATCCTGTTTGAAGATCTGGGGCTGCCGGCGCCGGTGAAGTACGGCAGGGGCAAGACCATCTCCACCGCCGCGGACGTGCTCGAAGAGCTGGCGGCCGATCACGAAATCGTGCGCAAGGTGCTCGAATATCGCCAGCTCACCAAGCTGAAGGGCACTTACGTCGACGCCCTGCCGGCGTTGATCGACCCGCGCACGGGCCGTCTGCACACCAGCTTCAACCAGACCGGTGCGGCCACCGGTAGGCTCTCGTCGTCAAACCCGAATTTGCAGAACATTCCGATCCGCACGGAGCTGGGTCGCGAGATCCGCGCCGCGTTTGTGCCGCGCCCCGGATGGAAGCTGATCGTGGCGGATTATTCGCAGATCGAGCTGCGCCTCGTGGCGCACATGTCGCGCGACCCTGTGCTGGTGGAAGCTTTCCGCAACGGCGAGGACATACACACGCGCACCGCCGCGGAGGTGCTCGGCATACCGCCCCTGATGGTGACGCCCGAGGCGCGGCGCAGCGCCAAGGCGGTGAATTTCGGTATCGTCTACGGCATCAGCCCGTTCGGCCTGGCGGCGCAGTTGGGCATCTCGCAACGCGAGGCGCAGTCTTACATCGAAAGCTATTTCGCGCGTTACGCAGGCGTGCGCAACTTCATCGACGCGACCATCGCCGAGGTGCGCCGCACCGGCGTAACGCGCACGCTGTTCGGCCGCGAGCGGCCCATTCCGGATATCAACAGCCGCAATCCCAACGCGCGCGGATTCGCCGAGCGTACGGCCGTCAACTCACCGCTGCAGGGCACGGCGGCCGACCTAATCAAGTTAGCCATGGTGCGCATCGATCGCGAGATGCAAAGCCGCGGGGTACAGGGAGCCATGCTGCTGCAGGTGCACGATGAGCTAGTCTTCGAAGCGCCGCCGGAGGAGGCTGGCGAGGTCGCGGCGCTGGCGAAGCGGGAGATGGAGCAGGTCTACCGGCTAGAAGTTCCGCTGCTGGTGGATGTGGGCATAGGAGACAACTGGCGCGACGCGAAGTAGGCCGTGGCGCACGCTTCAGCTTGCCGCAGCGAACTTCAGTTCGCTGTCTCCGTCGGGTACTGGATCTCGGTTGTGTGTGCCGCATATTCATCCTGTGAGTTGATCCATCAGCAGTGCCGACCCCTGGCTAACACCGGCCAGCGGGGAACACCGTGCAGTAGGCCATGGTGAAACGCCGCAGCGGCCGCGAGGCGATGAGCGCTGCCGAAGGCAGTGGAGTGATGCCGAGTTGATGGGGGTGTCGAACACCGTTAGCGCGTCGACTGGCTCAGTCACGCGCGCTTTCGCTTGGCCTCCTCAATGCGAATGGTGACCCGCTTCCCCAGCACCTTCGCGGCACGCGCGATTGTCTCCAGAGAGACCGAAGCGTTTCGCGGGTCGAGCAGGCGATCCAACTGGGACCGGCTGGTGTGTAGCTCTCTTGCCATGGCTTGCTTCGTTTTTCGCTGCTCGCGCATGGCCTGCTCGATCTGCCACGCCAACACGCGCTTCACCGCCACGGTTTCGACCTCTTCCCGAATCCCTTCTTCTTCTAGAAAAGCATCAAAGCTGGACCCGCTGTGATCGAATTTCGATTTCATGTTACCCCCAGTTCGTGTTTGCGCTTGTTCTTGCGCGCGATTGCCAGATCATTCCCGGGCGTCTGCTGCGTCTTCTTGATAAAAGCGTGCAACAGCACCATGCGGGCCTTCTTGTCGATATAGAACAGCACTCTGGCGATGCGGCTGTGCGCCAGATTGGTCCGCACTTCGTAAAGGCCATCGCCCATCGGCCGGCACACAGGCATCCCGAGGGGCCAGCCGAACTCCACGGTTTGAATGTCCTCTCCGATTCGCCGACGATCCTCTGCAAATGGCAAACTCTTGAGCCATTCCCTAACCGGTTCTCTACGCGCTTCTGTGCGGAAGAAAATGGCAGGAACCCGCTTCCCATTGGCGTGCCGCGGCTTCTGGTTCACCTCTTTATATTGTACCACATACGGTACATTTTACGCCGCATCGGCGGGCGGACACTCGCGGAGGCGCTGCGGACGGTTGTGGTGCGCACGACCGTCCAAGAACTCCTCACTGTCCCCGCGCCGTTCACACGCCTGCGAAAAAAACCGGCCCTTACCCTTAACCCCAATTTTCCAATCACTTGCAGCTTCCGCCCAACCGGCAGCACGCCAAGTTCCGACACACCCCATGCTATAGTCATGGCGGGAACGGGTCCCCATCCGTGCTAAAAGTAGCTTCGTCTATCCAGTGCTCAGGCCATGAATTCGTAAAGAAGTTATGTGTAAATTGGCTTCGTTTGTTCAGAAAATGAATTGCAATAAAGTTGAGTACCGATGCTATCCGCAGCGCAACCCGATCTACAGGGGCCGCACCTCCGCACGCACGCCGGATTCCTCAGTTGCCGGCCCCCGCCGTTCTCATCGCCGCAATGCGCTCCTGCATCTGGCGCGTCAGGTGCGGCGTAATGCCGAGCATGCGCTCCACAAGCATGAGCTGGCCGCGATGGTGCATTTCGTGCTCCTTCGGCGACAGCAGCATCTCGAAACGGGATCTGCTCGCCGGCACCATACCCGCCGGGGACTGGACGCGCTCGGCGAGAAAATCTTCCGAGAGGCCCGCCAGGGCGTTAGCGAATTTCTCGCCTTCAGTGCGCAGCATGTCCACGATCTGGGCCTTGGAACGCGGCACCTGCTCCTCGGCGATCTGCTTGGTCAGGAAGCTGGCGAAATCGAAACCGGCTAGCGTGCTGCGGCGCTCGGCCATGTGTACCTGCTCCTGCAAGCGCGCCCCCACAGCGATGTGCACCAGCGTCTCGGCCACGGAACGCGTGTCCGGCGTGGCCCGAAAGCCGTAGTGCGCTGCGGGGATCTCTTCGGCGATTTTGATGGTGTTGTTGCGAACCGTGCGATAAGAATCGGCCAGTTCTTTCGGGCCGTAGTAGGTCATGTTGACACTCCTTTGGATGGATTCCAGACCAGTTTAACCCGTATCGCTCCGCAATTGAACCCAGTTGCGATCCGCCAATCCGCCGCCGTAAGATAGCCCCATATGACAAAGCCTGGAATTGCAAAAAGACTTGCGGTAATTGGCGGAGTGCTGGCCGTGTTCAAGGTGCAGCCGGGCGATTACAACAATGTGATCGTCATCGAGTTCAAGGACCAAGCGGCGTTCGACCGGTATGCCGATAATCCCGCGCACCGTGAATGGGAGAAGGTCTACCTGCCAGTCCGCGAAGAGAGCCGCACGCACGACGTAACGAACTGATCCGGTCCCACGCTTGCACCGCGCCAGTTGCTGACGCGCGCGGCTGCGACAGCGTTGATTCAGAGCCGTGACCGTCAGGGAGCGGTTGTCAAGAATCAGACGCAACACAAGCGTACAATGTGCCGCGGACGCACCGTGCCCGCCCGCGGATCTGTGCTAAAGTGGGGAATCTCTAGGCTTGTCTTCTAGATGTCCGAACAGATCCTTCTGCAAGGGAAAATACTGGGCATAGAAGAGTTCCTTTTGTCTCGGCCAAGCGGGGCGGCGCCCGCGCGGTCGGATGGCGAGGAACTGCTGGCGGGGCGTTCCCAGTGGATCACGCTGTTGTGCGAAGTGCTGCCGCGCGCGCTGCTGGCGGAATTCGGACTGGCGCGCGTGCTGCTTGGATCGAGCGGCGGCGGACAGTTCCTGCTGGT
>JBEKUO010000200.1:0-21093 GCA_049514955.1 Bryobacteraceae bacterium
TTCTCGGCCGCGGCTAAAGTAGCTAGCTAGCTAGTGGTCGGTGAGTCCCCCATCAGTTTCCTCGAGGTCGAGTCCGAGATAACCTGTTTCTGGGCGACATACACGCTCGGGGAGCCCCGCGTTCAAGCGTGCGCCATGTAGCCGCTCACGCCAGCGGTGACGCCTCCACCCCCGCGGCCGCCACACGCGGCGTCACCACCGCCACATCCTTCACCCGCTGCATCAACACCGCCGCCAGCCGGTTGTTGTCCAGCAGGTGCGCCATCACCCAGCCAAAGCCCAGTGAGGCGACGATCTCCGGGGTCACGACAGCGGCCGCAGACGGTCGCATACTGGTCTCACACGACAAGCGGACGATGCCGCGCAGCTTTGCCATGGTATTGGCCGAAGGCATCGACATCCCCGGGGTGTTCCTGGTCATTCCACAAAGCGCTGAGATCCAGCGCGTTGTCGAGTGCCTCGTACTGATCTGGGCGGCATCCGAACCCGAAGAATGGGGCAATCGTATAACCAGAATTCCATTTTTATAGCAAGGACAACTTAGGGCTGAACTCCTCGTGTTCCAAGGGGATCAAGTGGGCCAGCATCCTGGCGATGCCCTACGTAATTCTGGCCGGATCGCTGCCCGCGGAGAAAACGGGCGTCTACATGGGGATCTTCAGCTTCTTCATGTCCTCAATACATCGCGATCCTCCATGGCGTCCAAGCCCGCAGCTTGAGCGCTCTGGAAATCAATCGCGGGCTCGCGCCGCCAGACGGCTCGGACGATGTGATGTCTGAGGTCGTTGTCGGCTTGAAACCGAATCGCCACGGGCTAAGGTTTCAGGCTCTGCTTGGCGCGCCGCAGCTTTGCGTAGAGATCGGGGTAGGATTTTTCAAGCGGGGGCACAAGCCGGTCGATCTCCGCTTCGCCTTCACGTATGTTGGCGTCCACCTCCCGTCTGTGCGCAAGGTAAAAGGCAATGGCGCCATCGATCTGTTCCCGACTGAGCGAAGGAAAGTCATCCTGGATGGTCTCCGGCGACGCGCCGTCCAGATAAAGATAGATTACTGAATCGAGCGAAATGCGCGAACCAGCGATATAATAACCACCGTTTTTGATCTCGACGTGTTCATGGGCCACTGGCCTTGCTCCTGCTTCATTATAGCTTCGTCACGCTGCATTTCGCCGCGGGCGGCGCAGGCGCGGGCGCAACCGCCGCCAGTGGTTGTTCCCCGGCAGATGCGTCATCACCGAGCCGAAGACTAATGAAGCGATGATTTCCGGCCTGATGATGAAGAAGTTGAAGATTTCCCATGTAGATGCCCGTTTTTCTCGGCGGGCAGCGAGCCGGCCAGATCCGCGTAGGGCCGACGTTCACTACTCGAAGCTTCGTTAGGTCTTTCGTTTTGAGGGTCCCTTCGCAGCCAGAAGCTTCTTGATGATGTCGTCCATCGCAGCGCACACGGACGCAAAATCCTTTGCGGCTTGTTCCAGCGGGGTAGTGCAGAACGCAGATCGCCGGATTCCATCGCTTTCGCGATCTCGTGATGGTCCAGATGGATCGGAACGCGTATGCCCCACTCACCTGTCGGCGTGATTACCTTCTGGCCATAAGGTTCCCATCCCTTCGCTGTCAGTGGGACAGCGATGGCCTTGTCCCACACCCTCCTGGCCGTTGCGAGATCCCCCGTGTAACGAGAGAGCGGCTGGCCCCAGATCGCGGCGTGCGCCACCACTTCCTCCTCCAAACCCATCAGAGCGAAGGTCTCCCACTCGTCCCCTGAGCTGGGGAACCAAAAGGAGGGAGCTCTTTCCCACTCATCCGGGACTTCCTCAGCACTGCCGATGTCGAGCAATCATGACCTACGATAGGCACAGCCTACACCGTTGTCCCAGAGGTCAGCTCTGCTGAAGGTCTCTTCTAAGGTAGGCCCGACAACTTCTTTGACGATCGCGCCGAGGGCCTTTCCCAATTGCTTCCAGAATCGCTCATCGGCGTCTTCAAACGTCATGGTCAGGCGTCGATAAACGTCGAGCTTTTCAAAAAGAAGAACGTCCACTTTGTTCATTGTCGGATCCCCGGTTCAGAAATGTGACGTAATGAAATCGGCATACTGTGAAGCCAACTCTCGGATTAACAGACTTCTCGGGGTTAGCGGATCGGAGCCGTACTCTGCACCGCAAAACCTCCGCAGGGCGCATGCGACGTCGGACCATAATAGCCGCGTGAAGCGTTCTACCACGGGCTCTCCGCTTTTCCCGTCGACGGTGAGCAGCCTGCCGACGAAGCGCCGGCCTCTGATCTTCTTGTCCACCCTCTCGAAATACCGTACAAGTTGCTCCCTGCTCTCTTGTGCCCGAATCTTAACCTCGATGCAAGCAAAGACTGAGCGAGACTCAATGACAATGTCGAAACGGGAATCGCCTTCGGACACCTCCCGCCGAACCCGAGTCGTGTCGGCTTCATCTATCCACTGTTCGCCCATCACCTCAAACAAACAGCGAAGCAAACGAATGCCTTGACAGTGCGATTCGTTCGGATCAAGAAACCATTTCAGCACCCTTGCAGTTGTTGATCTCGTCGAGACCGACGCCGGCAACATTCCAAGTATTGATCGAAGGAGGTGCTTGAGCGTTCTCTTCAAGATATGGTTGCCAGAGGTTCTGAAAGCGTTCAAGTAAATCACGGGCGTCATCGAGGGAGAGATTGCTCTCTCGTGCAAGATGGCTAGCTTCAGTCTGTCTCTTGGAAGCAGTCGATCAGGTCCGCGAACTCACGTGTTTCATCCGGAGGCCTTGTGAGGGACTCGAAAGCAACGATCAACGTGGCGAATTCCCGCTGCTGACTTTTGCTTCGCATCGCTCAACCGCCTCCTAGAACACGACTCCGTATCCAAGCTTGATACCTCACGCCAGCGGTGACGTCTCCACACCCGCGGCTGCCGCACGCGGCGTCACCACGGCCACATCCTTCACCCGCTGCATCAACACCGCCGCCACTGCGAAGAACACACCGCCCGCCACCACTGCCGCCAGCCGGTTGTTGTTCAGCAGGTGCGCCATCACCCAGCCAAAGCCCAGCGAGGCGATGATCTCCGGAGTCACGATGAAGAAGTTGAAGATCCCCATGTATACGCCTGTTTTTTCCGCGGGCAGCGATCCGGCCAGAATCACGTAGGGCATGGCCAGGATGCTGGCCCACGCGATCCCCACGCCGGTCATGGAGAAAAGCAGTAGGAACTTATTGTGGATCACCGCGACCGAGATCAATCCAGCCGCACCGCACAACAGGCAGAGGCTGTGCGTCGCTTTGCGGCCCAGCGTGCGCGCTAAAACCGGCAGCACGAACGACCAGACGAAACACACCGCCGAGTACATGCCAAAACAGATGCCCGCCCATTCGATACCTTGCGTGTAGAGCGGCGATTTTTCATCCGGCGCACCGAACACGTTGTGTCCCACCGCGACCGGGAAGTAGAGCCACATACAGAACAAGCCCAGCCATGTGGCGATCTGCACCCAGGCCAGTTGTTTCATGGTTTGCGGCATCGCTCCGATGGATTCCAGAATCTCGCGGGCGTTCTCGCGCAGCCCGGTTTTCTCCGCCTTCATTTTGCGGAAGGCGGCGAGGTCGTCCGGCGGATACTCGCGGGTGGTGGCGACGGTCCACATCACCGCGCCGAAGAACGCCGCGGCCCCTATATAAAAGGAAAGGCGGAAGGTCAGGGGAATGTGTCCGCCGCCGCCCGTGCCGACATGGAACAGGTTGGTCAGCAGCCAGGGCAGCGCCGAAGCTACCACCGCGCCCAGCCCGATGAACGAGCTCTGCATGGCGAAGCCGCGGGTGCGCTGCTCTTCCGGCAGCATATCCGCCACGAAGGCGCGGAACGGCTCCATGCTGATGTTGATGGACGCATCCAGAATCCAGAGCAGCCCGGCCGCCATCCACAGCGCCGACACGCGCGGCATCAGGACCAGCGCCAGGGAACTCAGGATCGCGCCCGTCAGGAAATAGGGACGCCGCCGCCCCAAACGGTTCCAGGTGCGGTCGCTGGCGTGGCCGATGATCGGCTGCACGAGCAATCCGGTGAGTGGCGCAGCCAGCCACAGGATCGGAATCTGGTCGGCGCGCGCGCCCAGGTATTCGTAGATGGCGCTCATATTGGCCATCTGCAAGGCCCAGCCGAACTGGATTCCCAGGAAGCCGAAGCTCATGTTCCAGATCTGCCAGAAATCCAGCCGCTTTTTATCGGTCATATAAAGTAACCAGTTCTTTCAGCCGCGCACCAATCTCCGGGGGGAGCATCCCGGCGCGATAGCGCCAACGCCAATTGCCACTGGGCACGGCCGGCGTATTCATGCGCGCCTCGCTGCCCAGGCCCAGCACGTCCTGTAATGGGAATAACACAGTATTCGCCACCGACGCCATAAGGGTCCGGATGAAGACCCAGTGCATCTCACACCCGTCGGTGGCCAAGTACTTCCGCGTAAACTCGCGCTCCTGGCGGATGTCTTCCGGAGTGCGCGTGCTGTCGCCGGCGCCCTCGCTCGACCACCAACCGGCGGTCGTATCGTTATCGTGAGTGCCGGTGTAGGCGACGCGATCGCGCGGATAGTTGTGGGGTTTGAAATCGGGCGCCTGGGGGTCCTTGCCGAAGGCGAACTGGAGAATAGCCATGCCGGGAAAGCCGAACTGCGTGCGGATGGCCTCCACTTCGGGAGTGATCACGCCCAGGTTTTCCGCAACGATGGGCAGTTCGCCGAGCGCGTTCTGCAAGGCTTCGAATAGGGCCGCGCCGGGACCCTTCACCCAGCGACCGTTCTGCGCGGTCGTCTCTCCGGCGGGGACTTCCCAGTAGGCTTCCAGGCCGCGAAAATGGTCGACGCGGATGATGTCGACGAGGGTGAGTGAGGCGCGCAGACGGGCGATCCACCAGCGAAAGCCGGTTTGCGCCATGCGATCCCAGCGGTAGATGGGGTTGCCCCACAATTGTCCGGTTGCGCTGAAGTAATCCGGGGGAACACCGGACATCACCGCCGGGTCGCCTTGGGCGTCCAACTGGAAAAGCTGCGGGTTGGCCCACACGTCGGCGCTGTCGTGCGCGACGTAGATGGGGAGGTCGCCCATAATTTGGATGCCGTGACCGCGGGCGTAGTCGTGCAGACTGCGCCACTGGCGGAAGAACAGGTACTGCGTGAACTGGAGAGAGGCGATCTCTTCGGCCAGGCGGGCGCGCCATTCGGCTAGTGCGGCGGGCTGCCGCGCAGCGATTTGCGGTTCCCAGCGGCTCCAGATAGCCTCACCGCCGTGGGACTCTTTCAATGCCATGAACAGGGCATAGTCGTCCAACCAGGCCGCGTTCTCGCTGCGGAACGAGCCGAACTCCGCGCTACCTCTAAAACGCTTGTACGCCGCACGCAGCAGAGGCATTTTGAACCGGATCACGCGTCCGTAATCCACTTCGCCGGCGGGGAATTCCGGCGCTTGCGCCAATTCCGCAGCGGTCAGCAGGCCCTCATCTGCCAGCATCTCCAGGCTGATTAACAAAGGATTGCCGGCGAAAGCCGAGAACAACTGGTAGGGCGAATCGCCGTAGCCGGTGGGGCCCAGGGGCAGGACCTGCCAGATACGCTGCCCGGCGGCGGCCAGGAAGTCCAGGAATTTGTAGGCTTCCGGGCCGAGGTCCCCGATGCCGAACCGGCCCGGCAGGGAAGTAGGGTGCAACAGGATACCGCTAGCTCGTGGAAAACTCACGTGTTTCATTGTGCGAGATTTCTCCGCCGATTGCACTATGTATGCATCGCCATGCGCCTTTGGATCTTGCTGCTGGTTGGCTGCCTGGGAGGCGCGCAGACGCCGGATGCGGCATTTGCGCCACTGGACAAGGCCTATGAAGCACTGCGCAGCCGGAACTACGACGATGCGATCGGCCTGTTTCTAAAGGCCATCGAAGCGGCCCCGGCGCGGCCCGCGGTGCGCAAGGATCTGGCCTATACCTATCTCAAAATCGGTGAAAACGTGGCGGCGCGCGACCAGTTCCGCGAGGCCATGCGGCTCGATCCGAAGGATTTCCACGTAGCGCTCGAGTATGCCTTCCTGTGCCACGAAACCAAGGAGCAGGCGCAGGCGCGGCGGGTCTTCGACCGTGTGCGCACGGCGGGCGATCCGGAATCGCGGGCCACGGCCGAGCTGGCGTTTCAGAATATCGACCGGCCGCTGGCGGAGGGCATCGCGCGTTGGACGAAGGCGCTGGAGATCGGCCCGGACAATTTCAGCGCCCACTTCGAGCTGGCTACCTTGGCGGAGCAACGCGACGAACTGGAACTGGCCGCGCAACATTATGAGAAGGCCTGGCGGCTGATCCCCGATCGCCGCTCGGTGCTGGTGGACCTCGGCCGCGTGCTGCAGGCCCTGAACCGTGGCGACGAAGCCAACGCCGCTCTGTTGGCCGCTTCCCGCGGGGGCGAGCCGCGCGCGGCCGAGGCCGCCCGGGAGTTGCTGCCCACGCGCTACCCTTACGTTTCCGAGTTCCGCCGCGCGCTCGAACTGGACCCCAAGAATCCCGACCTGCGCCGCGACCTGGCTTACCTGCTGCTGCGTATGGGCCGCCAAGGCGAGGCGGAGGAGGAGTTCCGAATGCTGACCAGCATGTCGGAGACCGACTACCTCTCGGCGGCGCAACTCGGCTTCCTGTACCTGGCGCGCGGAGATACGGCAGCGGCCATGCCGTTGCTGGAGCGGGTGCTGAAGAGCGGCGATGAAGAACTGGCGAACCGCGTCCGTGCCGTCCTGCGGCTGCCGCAGACTTTGCAGAATCGCGCCACCCCGCCTGCCGCTCCATCCATAGACGCGAAAGTCATGGCCGAGCGCAGCCTGAAGGCCGGGTTTATACGCGACGCATTGAAATACCTGCAGCTTGCGCAGGAAGACGACCCCGCGGACTTTGCGGTGATGCTCAAGCTGGGCTGGGCCTACAACCTGCTGCACGATGACGCCCAGGCCATACGCTGGTTCGATCTGGCCCGCAAGAGCTCCGACCCCCAGATCGCCAAAGAGGCGGGCGAAGCGTATCGCGGCCTGCGGCCCGCCTTCGAACGCTTTCGCACCACCGTTTGGATGTTCCCCATGTATTCCTCGCGCTGGAGCGACTTTTTTTCGTACGCCCAGATCAAGAGTGAGCTGCGTCTGCATTTCCCGGTGCATCCTTACGTGAGTCTTCGTTTCATCGGCGACACGCGCGGGACGATCGGCCAAGAAGGAGCTGGCATTCTGCCGCAGTATCTCTCGGAGAGCGCTCTCATTCCGGCGCTGGGGCTGGCCACTTCGGTCTGGCACGGGGTAATGGGTTGGGCGGAAGCCGGCTCCTCGATCGGGTACCTGACGCACCACATGGTGCCGGATTACCGCGGCGGCGTTTCGTTTACAAAGGGCTTCGGACACCTGCTGAAATCGAAATCGGCCGGATTCTTTTTTGAGACCAACGACGATGGCATTTTTGTGAGCCGTTTCGACGACGATTTCCTGCTCTATTCGCAGAACCGTTTCGGTTACACGCCGGTGCTCGGGCCGCTACAGACGCAGTTTTACTGGAACGTCAACGTCACCCAGGACCAAAAGCGCCAGGCGTGGGCCAACTTTATTGAAAGCGGCCCCGGAATGCGGTTTCGCCTGTCGTCCATGCCCAGTTCGCTGTATCTGACGGTGAATTATCTGCGCGGGAGTTACACGGTCAGGGGCGATCCCTACGGCGACCACTTCAACGATTTTCGCGCGGGATTCTGGTATGCGTTTACTTACTGACCGACGTGGCGCACGCTTTAGCGTGCTGGAGCGAGCTTCAGCTCGCTCTGCCGGCGTACTCCTCCTCCTGGTCCCGTCAGCGTTCACGGCTTCTCTAGCCTCCTTTAGCGTGCTCTCGCAGGATCAGGGCGGATGGCCGCTTATTCTGCAATCCGTAGGCTACCTGCCGGCGCAGACGGCGGCTTCCGCGCGCATCTTCGTTTTGCGGCCCGGCGCGACCGGATCCGCGGAATGGACCGCGCGCGTGGAGGGCGGCGCTTACCTCATCCTGGAGGGTGAATCCGCGGCGGCAGAAATGTTCGGCTTCCACAGCACGCCGGAGAACGTGCGGGTCAGCAGCCTGGAAGACGTCCACCTGCCCAAGTTGGCGATCGTTTGGGAAAAGGGGCTGGAACTGCCGCGTCACGCCGTGCCCGCCGAAGCCAAGGTGTTTGCGAAGGAGCGTTGGACGGGTGCGCCGATGCTGGCAGGATTTCGCCGTGGATCAGGCGCCGTGCTGTGGCTGGCCGTGTCTCCGGGCGAGCGCGGATACGAGCGTTTCCCCTACCTGCTGCATGCGCTGGCCGACCTCGGCCTGGACCCACCGTTCCGCTCGACACGCCTGTGGGCGTTCTTCGACTCTTCCTATCGGTTGCGCGTGGACCTGGACTATTTCGCGGCGCGCTGGCGCAATGCCGGGATCTCCGCCCTGCACGTGGCCGCCTGGCACTTCTACGATCCGGACCAGGAGCGCGACGACTATCTGAAGCGCCTGATCGCCGCGTGCCACGCCAACGGCATTCTGGTTTACGCCTGGCTGGAACTGCCGCACGTGAGCGAGAAGTTCTGGGCCGATCATCCCGAGTGGCGGGAGAAAACCGCCGTGTTGCAAGACGCGCAGCTCGACTGGCGGAAACTGATGAACCTCGCAAACCGGGATTGCTTCCGCGCGGCGGCTGTTGGCGTGCGCGAACTTGTGGAGCGCTTCGATTGGGACGGCGTCAACCTGGCCGAGCTTTATTTTGAGTCGTTGGAGGGCTTGGCCAACCCATCGCGCTTTACGCCAATGAACGACGATGTTCGCGCGCAGTTCCGGCTCGCCGGAGGGTTCGACCCGGTCGAGTTGTTCCAGTCCCGCAAGGATGCGCCGTCGCAGCGCGCGTTTCTGGATTTTCGCGCAAAGTTGGCGCGCGACATGCAGCAGGAGTGGCTAGGGGAAATCGAGAAGACCCGCGGCGCGCGGAGCTATCTGGATGTGGTGCTGACGCATGTCGACGACCGCCTGGATACCTCAATGCGGGACGCCATTGGCGCCGATTCCGCGCAGCTTCTGCCGCTGCTGGAGCGCCAGAATTTCACGTTTCTGGTTGAGGATCCGGCCACGGTGTGGAATGAAGCGCCGCAGCGTTACGAAGAGATCGCGCGGCGGTACCGGCCGCTGACGCCGCGGCTGGATCGCCTGGCGATCGACCTTAATATCGTGGATCGCTATCAGAACGTGTATCCCACCAAGCAGCAAACGGGGACGGAGCTTTTCGAGGTGGTGCATTCGGCGGCGGGGGCATTCGCGCGGGTGGCGCTATATTTCGAGAACTCGATCCTGTCGCCGGACCTGGCGCTGCTCCCCGCGTCGGCGGCGGTAGTGAACCGTGCGGAGAGCGTGGGGCCGAAGCTTATGATCGATTCGCCGCACGGGGTAGCCATCCGCTGGTCGGGGCCGGCACTAGTGGACGGGCAGGTTTGGCCGGCGTTGAGTGAATCGCTCCTGTTCCTGCCCGAGGGCACACACTCGGTCGAGGCCGGCGGGCAGGCGGTGGCGGTGCGGCTGACGAGTTTCAACGGCGATCTGACTTCGGCTGAGATGGTGGATGGGCACACGATTGAGCTGTCGTACGCGAGTTCGGCGCGGGCGTTGGCCGTGCTGAATCACAAGCCGGTGCGCGTGGAAGTTGACGGAGTGGATTGTGCGATCGAAGCGGCGGGGCCGATGGCTGTGTTTCTGCCGCGCGGCCAGCATATTGTGACGATTCAGGCGCAATAGGTCTCGGCGGCTAAATTAGGACACCACTCTGGATGGCTTGCAAATCGTCGGGGTACTGCTCATTGCTGCTAAGATTTGTCAGATTGCATATGAGCGACTTACCGGAACCCTGGCTGCGCGGGCCGTTGCGCGGCGTGAGTCCTTTGCTAGCGCCTGCGCTGTATGCGCTTCAGCAGGCGCGCGAAGATCTGGCGCGGCACACGGAAGGTCTCTCTGCCGGGCAGGTGTGGGACCGCCCGCACGGTCTGGCGTCTTTGGGTTTTCACCTGCGGCATATCGCCGGCAGCGTGGACCGGCTGACTACTTATCTGGAGGGCCGCCAATTGGACGAAGCGCAGATGGCAGCGCTCGCTAAGGAGATGGAGCCGGGCGCAGGACTCGACGAACTGTTGGGGGACGTCGACCGGGCACTTCGCCGGGCTGAGGAACTGATCCGTTCGATCGATACGGCGACGCTCGCCGAGCCGCGATTCGTGGGACGCAAGCGTCTGGCGGATAGCACTCCTTGTCATCGCAGGCTTGATAGCGGAATGCGCCCTCTACGATCAGCTCGGCTGGATCGACCCGCTGGGCGACGATCACGTCTCGGGTCCGGTTCGAACGCCTTGGCCAGCGAGCGGCAGCAGCGCGGATACGAGCAGCGCGGAGGTTAGCGGAGCCAAGCGGGCGACGCGGCTACAAGACGATCCGTCTTCGGTCCGCCCCGCCGGATTGCGGCAAATGGCCAATCTCCAGAATGTGCCTAGGAGCAGCGCGGGGGGGGAAAGTCGTGGCATAGTTTCGCAAGATCCTCCAGGTCGAGGCGGCCCGTGTAGACGGCCATGCCCAACGCGGCATGCACGTTCATGGCAAGCAGCGCGCGCACTTCTTCGAGCGTTGTGATGCCGCCCGCGGCTGTGATTTCGAGCGGCGTGCCTGCGCGCAGACGCCGGAACCAGCCGAGATCGGTGCCTTCGAGCATGCCTTCCTTGTCGACGTACGTGCACAGAAACCCCGCGCAGTACGGCTCCAGCGCGGCGAGCACCTCTTCGGCGGCGAGGCGGGTAGCCTCACGCCATCCTTTGACGACAATGCGGCCCTGCCTGGAATCGAGCGCCACGATCACGCGCTCCCTACCGATGGCCGCCGCCAGATCCGAGAGGAACCGCTCGTGGATGCCGTCCGCCGCGAAGGCCGCCGTACCCACGATTACCTTGTGCGCGCCCTCCTCGACAAGAGCTTGAGCGCGATCGACCGAACGCACTCCACCACCCACGCGCGTGCGGGCGTGCGCGGCGAGCAGCCCCACCAGTTCGTCGTTCGAGCCCGTGCCCATCGCCGCGTTCAGGTCGATAACCTGAATTTCGGGGAACGCCGCAAACCGGCGCAGCATTTCCAGGGGATCGTCCGCTTCCAGGGCCTTCTCGCGGCCCTGTATGAGTTGGACTACCTTGCCGTCCATCAGGTCGATGCACGGAAAAATCACGATGTCTTCCGCACTGGAATGCCGTTGCGGTCCAGGTATTCTTTCAAATCGCCGATACGGAGGGTTCCGTAGTGGAAGACCGAGGCGGCGAGCGCCGCATCGGCTTCGCCGTCGGTGAGCACGCGCAGGAAGTCTTCGGGCGTGCCGGCGCCCCCGGAAGCGATCACCGGGATGTGCGTGGCGCGCGAGATGGTGCGGGTCAACACGCAGTCGAAGCCCTTTTGCACACCGTCGGTGTCCATCGATGTCAGCAGGATTTCGCCCGCGCCCAGCTCTTCGCCACGCGCGGCCCAGGCGACCGCATCGAGGCCTTCATCGTCGCGCCCGCCGCGAGTGTAGACGTTCCAATCGCCGGGCGCGCGCCGCCGCGCATCGATGGCCAGCACCACTGCCTGTGCGCCGAACTCCGCGCTCAACTCGGCGATCAGCGCGGGACGCCGCACCGCCGCGGTATTGATCGAAATCTTGTCGGCGCCAGCCATCAGGATGCCGCGCGCGTCCGCCACCGAGCGTATGCCGCCGCCTACCGCCAGCGGGATAAACACGCGGCGCGCGGTGCGGGCGACCACGCCGGCCATGATCTCGCGCGCGTCGCTGGAGGCCGTGATATCCAGGAAGACCAACTCGTCGGCGCCTTCCTGGTTGTAGCGTGCGGCGAGTTCCACAGGGTCGCCTGCATCGCGCAGGTTAACGAAGTTGACGCCCTTCACCACGCGGCCTCCGGTCACGTCCAGACAGGGAATGATGCGCTTTGCGAGCATGGTCAGAGATCCACGAAGTTGCGGACGATACGCAGCCCGACGGGCCCGGATTTTTCCGGATGGAACTGCACGCCGAAGGTGTTGCCCGATTCGAGCACGGCCGTGTACGGCACGCCATAGGTGCAGGTGGCGGCGGTAGCGGTGGACTCCGGCGCGTAATAGCTATGCGCGAAGTAGACGAACGCGTGCGGGTCGAGACCGGCGAGCAGTCGAGAAGTAAAGCGCGGCGCGATCTGGTTCCATCCCATGTGTGGCACTCGCGCGCCCGCGGGGAAGCGCCGCACGTCGCCTTCGAAAAGTGCCAAGCCGCGCGCTTCGGGCGCCTCTTCGCTGCGCTCGAACAGGGCTTGCAAGCCGAGGCAAATGCCCAGGAACGGCACACCGGTGCGGATGCGTTCGAGCAGTGCGGCGCGGATTTGCAACTCGTCGAGAGCGCGCATCATTTGTCCGAAGTGGCCCACACCGGGCAGGATGATCTTCGATGCGCCGTGCAAGCCGGCGGAGTCGCGCACGAGCGTGTAATCGGCGCCGATTTCGGCGAGGGCGTTTTCGACCGAGCGCAGGTTCCCGGCGCCGTAATCCAGAATGGCGATCACAGTAGCCCCTTCGTGGAAGGCAATTGATCGCGCAGCCGCCGGTCGGTGGAGCAGGCATATTTCAGGGCGCGGGCGAAGCACTTGAAGATGGCTTCGATCTTGTGGTGACTGGAGCGGCCGTAGAGCACACGCGCGTGCAGGTTGGCGCCGGCGTGATTGACGAAGCCGCCGAAGAAATCTTCGACTAGCTCGGCTTGCAGATCGCCCACCATGCGCACGCGCACCAGGTCGCGGTAGACCAGCGCCGGCCGGCCGCCCAAATCGAGCGCGACTACAGCGAGGGTTTCATCCATGGGCAAGACGAAGTAGCCCGCGCGGTTGATGCCGCGGCGGTCGCCCAGCGCCTTGGCGAACAACTGGCCCAGCACGATGCCCACATCTTCGACGGTATGATGCTGGTCGACGTCCAGGTCGCCTTTGGCATCGAGGATCAGGTCGAAGCCGCCGTGTTTGGCGAACAACTCGAGCATGTGATCGAAGAAACGTATGCCGGTGGAGATCTGGTATCGGCCGCGGCCTTCGATTTTGAGGGAGGCGCGGATCTGTGTTTCCTTGGTTTCGCGTTGGATAGTGGCGGTGCGCATCAGACGAGCACGCTTTCCAGTTGATTGATATCGTCGAGGACGGCAACCGCGTTTTCGGCTGCGAAGAGGGACGCCAGTTCGGCACGACGCGAATTGTCGCGCGAGGTGATGCCGATGAACGGCATGCTCGCAGCACGGGCGCAGCGCGCGTCATCCACGGTGTCGCCGACGTACCAGATCTTGCGAGCGCCGGCAGCGGCTACGATCTTGAGCAGGCCTTCCGGTGCAGGTTTGAGTGCGGTCACGTCTTCCATGCCGATGATGGGATCGAAACGTAACGACGGCGCGAACCGGTTGAGTGTGACCTCCGCTTCCCAGCGCATGCGCCCCGTGAAGATGGCGAAATCGAAGCGCGCGGCGAGGCGGTCGAACAGGCCGTCGCGCGCCAGCCAGCGCTCACGCAGGATGAGCCCATCCGTACCGTTGCCATGAAACAGGCCTTGAAAGTAATCGACCACGATTTGGAACTCCACTGTGACACCGTGTTGCTTGATGATGTAATGCGAGAGTTTCCAGTCGTCGTTGAAGCCGCCCTGGTTTTTGTAGTCCTGGATCTGCGGGCGCGTGATGGTGACGCCGGTGAAATGCTGGACAGTACGCACGATGGTTTCGCGATAGGACTCGGTGACGTCTACTAGCACGCCGTCCATGTCGAAGATGATTAAGGGGTCAGGCATCGGGTTAAGTTTGCGCCAGCAAGAGTGCTGGCGCGGCAGGCACGAGTGCCTGCGCCACGCGCACGATGGTTTCGCGATAGGAGCCCGTCACGTCGACCAGCACGCCGTCCATGTCGAAGATGATTAGGGGGTGAGCCATATCTCCTCGAGCGCACCGAGCAGGCGGCGAGTTTGTTCGCGCGTGCCTACTGTGATGCGCACGCAGCCGCGCGCTTCGTAGCTGCGGTCGCGCACCAGGATTCCGTGGGTGCGTAGGTAGTCACGGATTTCGATCGCGCGTTTGCCGGCGCGGATCAACACGAAATTCGCCGAACTAGGCACGTAGGGAATCTTCAGCTTTTCCAGGCCGACGCATAACAACTCGCGCGCGGCGAGCACCTCGGCGACATAGTTCTTGATATACGCGGTGTCGCGAATAGCTGCCTGCGCCGCCAGCACAGCCAACGTGTTCACACTGTACGGCGACTGCGCTTTGTGCAGGAACGCGATATTGGCTGAATCGGAAAACAGGCAGCCCAACCGCATGGCCGCCATGCCATAGACCTTGGAAAACGTCCGGCTCACGAACAGATTGGGCGCGCGGGTGATATGTCCCAGGGCCGTCACGCCGGAGAATTCGAAGTAGGCCTCATCGATGAAGACCACGGCCTTGCGTGCGCGCTTCAGGATGCGCTCGATGGCCGTGAGCGATAGTCCGGTGCCGGTCGGGTTGTTGGGGTTTGCGATCAGCACGGCGCGCGTCGCCGGTGTGATGGCGTCGAGCAAGGCGGCGAGAGGGAAATCCATGGCGGGGCCGTCGTAATCGATTTCGCGCAGTGCGGCGCCGGCCACCTGCGAGTAGAAGCGATACATGGCATAGGCCGGACGCAGCAGCAACACTTCCTGTCCATCGTCCACGTAGGTGTTGATGAAAACTTGGATGGCTTCGTCGGTGCCATTGGTGACGACGAATTCTTCCGGCTTGACGCCGAAGAATTGCGCCAGCTCAGCCTTGGCGTCGCCATACTCCGGATAAACTGCGAGGCCGCCCGCATCCAGGCGCTGCTTCAAAAATTCGATCACGCGCGGCGAGCAGCCGACGGTGTTTTCGTTGAAATCGAGGCGCAGCTTATCGGCGCGTCCGGCGGTGGGTGGCGAGTAGGGCGCCATTTTGAGCACAGCTTCGCGTGGGCGAATGTGGGCCGACTTAGCCATTGGTGCGCGCCTCGACGGAACGCGCGTGCGCTTCCAAACCCTCGGCGCGCGCGAGCGTTGTGATGGCGGGCGCCAACGCTTGCAGCGCTTCGCGGCTCAATTGCTGCACGGTGATCACTTTCAAATAGTCCGTGACCGACAGCCCGCCGCGCAGACGGGCCACCCCGCTGGTGGGCAGCACGTGATTGGGGCCGGATGCGTAATCGCCCGCGGCCTCCGTGCTGAACGGGCCAATGAAGATGCTGCCTGCATGCCGCACGCGCGCGATCAGGCGGTTATCCGGAATGCTCAGATGCTCGGGTGCGAAGCGATTCGACAGCTCCACCGCTTCTTCCAGTGAGCGCACCAAGACAATGGCACTGTTGCGCCGGATGGCCTGGCGCGCCACGGCGGCGGTCGGCAGACTCACGAGCTGCCGCTCAATCTCCAAAGCCACCGCATTGGCGAGCCGCTTGGAAGTGGTGAGCAGGATCGCGGACGCATCCACGTCGTGCTCCGCCTGCGCCAGCATATCGGCCGCGAGATGCCAGGGAATTCCATCGGCGGAAATGATCAGGATTTCGGTGGGCCCTGCAACGAAGTCGATGCCCACTTCGCCGGCCAGCAGCTTCTTGGCAGCGGCCACGTAGATGTTGCCCGGTCCCACGATGCGATCCGCGCGGGGCACCGTGCGCGTACTGTAGGCGAAGGCCGCGATGGCCTGTGCGCCGCCCATTTGAAAGACGTGCCGTACACCCAGTAAGTGCGCCGTACCCAGAATCTCCGGCGCCGGGCGCGGGCAGGCCACGCAGATGTTGGGCACGCCAGCGACCTGCGCGGGAATGACCGTCATCATGAGCGTGGAGGGCAGCGGATAGCGGCCTGCGGGGATGTAGGCCGCGACCGTATCGAGCGGGCGCACCACCTGTCCGAGTTGCCGGCCGGGGCTCACCTCGCGAAGCGTCTCCGCAGGAAGCTGCATTTCGGCGAATGCGCGAATGTTGGCTGCGGCCGTTGCGACGGCGTCTCGAAACTCCGCGGAAAGGCCGGCGCAGGCGCGCCGTAGCTCGGCCACGGGGACCGCCACTGTTTTGCGGTCGAGCGCATCGAATCGGCGCGCGTATGCAAGCAGCGCCCGATCACCTCTCTTGCGCACGGCCTCCAGAATGGGACGCACCACAGCCTCGGCCTCGGTCAGCCGGGCGTTGCGCCGGGCCAGCAGACGGCCCATCTCGGTGGCAGGCAGAATCCGGATCATAGAACGATCTTGTTCAGCGGGTATTCCACAATCCCCTGCGCGCCCGCCTCCTTCAGACGCGGGATGATGTCGCGCACGGTCGACTCGTCGAGAATCGTATTGACGGCCAGCCAGTCCGCGTCGCTCAGGTGCGAAATGGTGGGCCGCTTTAGCGCCGGGAGCACCGCCAGCACCGCCGGCAGATCCTTCTGATGCACGTTCAGCATCAACCCGACTTTGCCCAGCGCGTTGATGGCGCCTTCCAGCAGCATGCGCATATTTGCCAGCTTGCGACGCTTCCAGGGGTCCTGCCAGGCGTCCCGATTGGCGATGAGCTGGGTGTTGGATTCGAGCACCGTATCGATGATCTTCAGCTTGTTGGCCCGCAGCGACGAGCCGGTCTCGGTGACTTCGACAATCGCGTCGGCCAGTACCGGCGGCTTGACCTCCGTCGCGCCCCAACTGAATTCCACCTTGGCGTTGACGCCGTGCTGCGCCAGATAGCGCCTGGTGGTGGCGACCAACTCGGTCGCAATGATCTTGCCGCCGAGATCGTGCACCGATTGAAACGCAGAAGACTCCGGCACGGCGAGTACCCAGCACACTTTGCCGAAGCTCTGCTTGGCGTAGACCAGATCTGCGATGGCTTCGACGTGCGCTTCGGTCTCCGCTACCCAGTCGCGGCCGGTGAGCCCGGCGTCAAGGATGCCGTCCTCGACATAGCGCGCCATTTCCTGCGCGCGGATCAGCATGCACTCTACCTCCGGATCGTCGATGGATGGAAAGTAGGAACGCGTGCTGGTGGTGATCGCATAGCCGGCGCGGCGAAACAGCTCGATGGTGGCGTTCTCCAGGCTGCCTTTCGGAATGCCGAGCTTCAGCGTCATGCCTGGCTCCCGTAGACTGCGGCAGGATCGTAAGCGCGCGGCTCCGATTCCACCCACTTGCCGTCTTCGAGGCGGCGATAGAAGCAGCTTCGGTAACCGTTGTGGCAGACGCCGGGGCCTTGCGGCTCGACGCGCAGCACCAAAGCATCCTGGTCGCAATCGGTCGAGATTTCTTTCACGATGAGCGTGTGACCCGAGGTCTCGCCCTTCCGCCAGAGCTTGCGGCGCGAGCGGCTGTAGAAGGTGGCGAAACCGGTCTCAACCGTTTGGCGGAAGGCCTCGGCGTTCATGTAACCGACCATGAGGACGCGCCCGGAGGTGTGGTCCTGAATGACGGCTGGAACGAGCCCGTCCGATTTGTGAAAATCCAGATCCATGCGGATAGCAACAAAAAAGCCCGCCTGACCGCGGCGGGCGTCCTTTCTAATTTCGATATGGGTCGAATCAGAACACCGCCCGTCGCAGGTGAACGCGATGATGATGGCGGCAGGCGACGGGAGATGCCATAAACCAAGAGTATAGCAGAGGGCGCGTCAGGCAATGGTTCGGTTGTGGCAAACGCTTCAGCGCGAGCGGACCGTGGCGCGAGCTTCAGTCTACAGCGGGACTTCAGTCCCGCATCTTCAACAACCTCCAGATTGGGTTTCCGAACAGCGTGCCCACAGTCAAAGCCGGCGAACTGAAGCTCGCCGCAGCACCGTCTGAAGCGTGCGCCACGGCTTGAGGTTAGCGCAACGTGCCGATGGCGTATTGCAGACCGGCGTACGCTTTTTGGTAGTCGTACTTCGCGCCCAGGTTTTCGACTTCGGCCTCCGTCAGATTCAATTGCGCCTGCGTCAACTCCACGATCGAACTCAGTCCCAGGTTGTACCGGCCTTGCGCCAGGTCGAGCGCCATGGTGGCTTCCCGCAGTAACTCCGCGGTCACATCCAGTTGATGGTATGCAGTCAAAGAATAGCTCCATGCCACCCGCACATCGCGCGCGACACTCTCTTCCAGATCCCGCACTCTCTGATCGGCGGCCTGCGCCTTGAACCGCGCGGCTTCGCGGCGAGCCGAGAACAATCCCCCGTTGAATATGGGGATCTGCACGTTCACCGCCGCGCTCTCGTACTCAGGCGAAACCGGCACCGTCGTCTGTTGATGGATGTATGGGATAAAGCCGCCCACGCCGACCAGGCTTACGGTGGGATAAGAGAGGTCATGCTCGGCGCGTTCGAACTTGTAGGCCGCTTCTCTCTCCAGCCGCAAGCCAGCCAACTCGGGCCGCTGCTGGAAGGCCTGCGCCACCATCTCCGCGGAATCCGCCGCTGGACTGGGCGGCAGGGGTTCCTCGATAAGCTTGTACTCCTGCTGCCGATCGAGGCCCAACGCCCGCGTCAATTCAGCGAATGCCTGCGCGACGCCGTCTTGAGCGCGGATCAGCATTAACTTCGCCTGCGCCAGACCCACCGAGGCGAAGCTCACATCCAGTTGCGACCGCAGCTTGTTCTGCGCCAGTGCGGACACTTGGTCCACTAGAAGCTGGCGCGCGGCCACGGTCTCCTCCGCCACTTTCACCAGCGCTTGAGCCTGCAGCGCCTGGACGTAAGCCTGATTCACGCGCAGCAGCACGTCGTAGCGGGTGGCCTGAACCTGCTGCGAACTGGCCTGGGCTTGCAGCCTGGAACTGGCCACCAGGTTGCGGGTGCGCCCGGAATCGGTGACGAGCTGGCTGAGCGTGATGCCTTGGCCAAAGCGGTCCCACAGGCGCGCGGCCGTCAAGTACCCTGCGCCGATGCGGGCCTGCGGGTTCGCCTGCGAGCCTGTGACGTCGCCCTCGAGCGTCGGAAAATAGGCCGAGCGCGCTTCCGCCACCGCCTGTTGGGATGCCTGATAATCCAGTTGGGCGGCCTGCACCTGCGGATGATTCTTGAGGGCCAGCGCCTCGGCATCCTTCAGCGTCAGGGGTGTGGGGGTGGTTTGAGCCAAGAGTACGGCCACCAAGCAGGGTGTCGGCAGGAGTGCCGCCACGGCACGCAGGAGTGCGTGCGCCACGTCGTTTCTCATGATGCCTCCGGCTGCTCCGCGCCGCGCCGTTTATTCCGATAGACGAGTACGTACGCGGCCGGAACGATGAACACAGTCAAGAGCACGGATGAAGTCAAGCCCCCGATGATCGCGCGCGCCATCGGAGTATATTGCTCGGCACCTTCCCCTAACTTCAGAGCCATGGGAACCATCCCGATGATGGTCGCAAGCGACGTCATCAGAATGGGCCGCAGCCGCACGCGGCATGCCGTGATGACCGCATCCGTAACCGACAATCCCTGCTCTTCCAGATTGTGCGCGAAATCCACGATCAGGATGCTGTTGGAATCCGCGATTCCGATCAGCATCAGCACGCCCATCAACGACATGACATTCAACGTCGTGTGAGTCAAAGGCAGAATCACCAGCACGCCCACAATGCCCATGGGAATCGCCAGCATGATCAGCACCGGATCCATGAAGGACTTGAACTGCGCCACCAGGATGAGATAGAGGAGCAGGAAAGACAGCATGAAGCCGAAGCCGAAGCTGGTGAAAGACTCATACATTCCCTCCACCATGCCGTGCAGATTCACACGCACGTCTTCGGGTTTGACCTTCGCGAGGATGGCCTTAATGCTCTGCGCGGGGTGCCCCAGATCCTCTCCGACGGGAGTGACAAAAACGTCCGTTACGCGTTGAATCTGGTGATGATCGATCTCGGTGGGACTCTGGATGCGCGTCAGCTTGACAACCGAATCCAGCATAGTCGGAGCGGTCGCGTTGGGCGCATGCAGGGGAATGTTGCGCAGATCCAGCATATCGTGTATGGCCGGCACTCCATGTTCATAATATTGGACGGTAAGGTAGTAATCGTTCCCGCTTTTATCGTCGACCCAATAATTGGGCGCGATCATGTAGTTGGAGTTGAGGGCGGTGATCACATTGTCGACCACGTCTTTTTGGCTAAGGCCCAACTCGCCCGCGTGTACCCGATCCACATCCAGCCGGATGCCTGGATAGTTGATGTCCTGAGGGATGTACACTTCGCCTACGTTGGGGAGAGCCCGGATGCGGCTGGCGAGATCCTGCGCGAATGCGTAGTTCCTCTTTATGTTCGAGCTGCTGACCTGAATGTCGATGGGGGCGGGCATGCCCGAGTTGATGATCGCGTCCACCATCGAGCCGCTCTGAAAGAAGGTGCGCACATCCGGCAACTGCGTGGCGATGGCCTGTCTCACGCGCGCGATGTAGTCGAAACTGCTCACCTCATGATCGTCGTTCAAGGCCACTTGAACCGTGCTGGTATACTCGCCGGCGTTATCGGTATAAAGGGACGTGAAATCGTCCACCACGCCGATATTGGAAACCACCATTTTGAAATCGTGGGGACTAACGACTTGGTGAATCAGGTCTTCCACCTTCTTTACATACTGTTCGGTCACTTCAATACGCGTGCCGGTGGGCGCCTTCATGTTGATGGTGAACTGGCCGGCGTCGGTGCGCGGAAAGAAGGCGATGCCGCAGAACCAATACAGCCCCAGACTCAGCACAAACACGCCAGCCAATGCCGCTACGGTCAAGCCGGGGCGCACCACGGCGCGGCGCACCAGGCGCTCGTAGAAATCCAGCACCTTGGTGAATCCCCGATTGAAAGCGGCGTTGAACCTGGCACCTAAAGACTTGCTCTCCGGGTGCGCCGGGACGGGGTGTTCGGCGCCTCCTTCAGCCGGCGCGTGCTGTTTCAGAAAGCGCGAGCAGAACAGCGGGATCACCGTCATCGCTACTACGAAGGATGCCAGGAGCGACAACGAAAAGGCCAGAGCCAGCGCCGAGAAGAGGAACTTGCTCACGCCGTACAGGAAGACGACCGGGAAGAAATCCACCACATCCACCAAC
>JBEKUO010000201.1:0-10968 GCA_049514955.1 Bryobacteraceae bacterium
CTCCCGCGGAGGAGGTCCTGAAGAACCTGCGCGGCATGACCTCCTTGGCATACACCACCGCCGATCCGGTGGCGCTGGCGAAGGCTCTGACAGCCTACGCCAAGGCCAATCCGACATTTACTTTCAAGGCCGGTCTGGTGGAGGGCAGGGTCATCGATGTAAAGTCGATCGGCGACCTGGCCAACATGCCGTCGAAGGACGAGATCTTCGCGAAGCTGCTGTTCCTGATCAAGTCTCCCGGACAGCGGCTGGTATCGGCCATCGGCGCGGTGGGCCGGAATTTGGCCGTGACGCTCGATCAGGGCTGCAAGGAAAACAAGTTCAAAGAAAGCTGATAAGCGCAAACGCTGACAGCGGAAAAGCTGACCGCTATCGGCAACGATTTTTTGAGATAGGAGTATTTAGGAAAAATGGCGGACATCAACGCAATTGCAGATCACATTCAAGGGTTGACGCTGCTGGAGGCTTCCCAGCTCGTCAAGCTCTTGGAAGAGAAGTTGGGCGTTTCGGCTGCGGCAGCGGCTCCGGTCATGGCGGCCGGCGGCGGCGCGCCGGCAGCGGCTGCCGCGGCAGCCGAAGAGAAAACCGAATTCACCGTTATTCTGACTGGGGTTGGTCCCAACAAGATTAACGTCATCAAGGCGGTTCGTGAAGTCACCAGTCTGGGTCTGAAAGAGGCCAAGGATCTGGTTGACGGCGCCCCCAAGCCCATCAAGGAAGGCGTCAATAAGGATGAGGCCGAGGCCATCAAAAAGAAGTTCACGGATGCCGGTGCGACCGTGGAAGTGAAGTAGCGAAGCAGGATCGATGCCTGCAACTTGTTGGAACCAAAGGGCCATGGTGCCTGGTTCCAGGGCTGTTTGACGACCGGGGTGGGCTCTGGTAAGATAAACGGTTGGGTTCGTGTTCCAACCGGATTCGATCCCTATTGGTGACCGTGAATTTCGAATCCTGGCAATTCAATTGCAGGCGGCGCGAAACTGCAAAGAGGGGATGTGTGTCCCTATTTGCAACTGCAATCCAACGTCGGGATTCGTGTGTCTTGGGTCACTCCTTTCCCTCGCCCTTCTCAGCCCATTACGCTGACGACTTCGACCAGGCTCTCGCAGTGCGCACCGTACCGGTCTTTATGCGGTGCCAGTCCCTCGATTCCCTAACGGCGGCCAGTCCCAGGAGCGATGCTCTTCCAGGTTCGCCGGTGCTTTGGTAGTTGTAGCTCTTTTGCTTAGGCTGTTCGGCCCTCAGGAGTGTAAAAGACATGGATATACAAGCAGGCGGCGCGGCCCCCGAGCGAGTTGATTTTTCCAAAATCAAGACTTCGATCCCGATTCCGAACCTCATCGAGGTTCAGAAAAAATCTTACGAGCGGTTCTTGCAGATGGACCTGCTTCCCAACGAGCGGGAAGATACCGGCCTGCAGACCGTCTTCAGCTCGGTCTTTCCCATTTCGGATTTTCGCGGCGTCAGCGAGTTGGAGTTCGTGGATTACTCCATCGGCAACTGGGAATGCAAGTGCGGCAACCTCAAAGGTCTGCACCACCTGCGTTCTACCTGCCGCAACTGCGGCGCCACCATCCGCACCGATCCGTTCCACGCGGGCGATGTGCTTTGCCACCACTGCGGCACCTTCAACAAGAACGTGGTGACGTTCTGCAACAAGTGCGGCGACCCGGTAGGGCTGCAGTTGAAGTACGACATGGTGGAGTGCCAGGAGCGCGGCATGACCTACGCCGCTCCTCTCAAGGTCACCATCCGGCTCACAGTGTATGCGAAGGATCCCACCACGGGCGCCAAAAGCGTGCGCGATATCAAGGAGCAGGAAGTCTTCTTCGGTGAAATCCCGCTGATGACGGACAACGGCACGTTCATCATCAATGGCACCGAGCGCGTAATCGTATCGCAGTTGCACCGTTCGCCCGGCGTGTTTTTCGAGCGCGTGCCAGCCCAGGGATACTTCCTCGGCAAGATTATTCCCTACCGCGGAAGCTGGGTGGAGTTCGAGTACGACCTTAAGAACTTGCTGTACGTGCGCATCGACCGCAAGCGCAAGTTCTACGGCTCGGTGTTTCTGCGCGCGTTGGGATTCAAGAGCGACGAGCAGGCGCTGCGCGCCTTCTACACCGTGGACCGCATCTCGATCAAGGACAGCAAGCTCTACTGGAACCTCTACAACAAAGAGGGCCAGTTGACCAACGGGCTGAAGGACCTGAAGCTGTCGCACGCCATCACCACCAAAGGCGGAGAGACCATCGTCGGGCAGGGCCGCAAGATCACCACCACGCTGCTTAAGAATATTCAGGCATCCAAGATTCAGCAGACGGAGATCGCGCCCAACGATCTGGAAGGCGCCTACATCGCCGCGGATGTGGTCGACATGGCCACCGGCGAAGTCCTCATCGACGCCAACAACGAGCTGACCACCACCGCTATACAGCGGCTGATGGAATCCGGCATCCCGGAATTCGAAGTCTTCTTCCCGGAACGCGACGACGTGGGCACGGTCATCTCCGCGACGTTGCGAAAAGACAGCGTTAAAGCCCAAAACGAAGCGCTCATCGAAATCTACCGCAAACTGCGCCCCGGCGATCCTCCGACGCTGGATACGGCCACGCAATTATTCCAGGGCATGTTCTTCGACCCGCGCAAGTACGATTTTTCGCGCGTGGGCCGCATGAAGTTCAATATCAAACTGTTCGACCGGGCAGACGCCACGCCGCTCGACAAGCGCACGCTCGACCCCGAGGATTTCCGCGCCACCATCAAGTACCTGCTCAAGCTGCGCAAAGGCATCGGCCTGGTGGACGACATCGATCACCTCGGCAACCGCCGCGTGCGCGCGGTGGGCGAGCTGCTCGAAAACCAGTTCCGCATCGGTCTGGTGCGCATGGAGCGCGCCATTAAAGAAAAGATGTCCGTGTACCAGGAGATGTCGACGGCCATGCCGCACGACCTGGTCAACGCCAAGCCCGTCATGGCGGCCATCCGCGAATTCTTCGGATCCAGCCAGCTCTCGCAGTTCATGGATCAGACCAATCCGCTGTCGGAGATCACCCACAAGCGGCGACTCTCCGCGCTTGGTCCAGGCGGCTTGTCCCGCGAGCGAGCCGGTTTCGAAGTCCGCGACGTGCACCCGACTCACTACGGCCGCATCTGCCCCATCGAGACGCCGGAAGGCCCCAACATCGGCCTGATCTCGTCGCTTTCCTGCTTCGCGCGCATCAACGAATACGGCTTCATCGAGAGTCCCTACCGCAAGGTGGTCAAGGGCGCCGTGGTGGATGAGGTCCGCATCCTCAACCCCGGCGACACGCAGTTCAAGGTCGGCGACATCATACGCCGCGCCGATATCGAGAAAGCCAATAGCGCTCTCGGTGCCAAGAAACAGGCTGCCGAGTACGAGGCGCATTGCGAGTATCTGTCCGCCTGGGAGGAAGACAAGTACACCATCGCCCAGGCCAACGTGGAACTGGATGAGAACGGCCGCATCGTCCCCGAGTTGTGCAATGCGCGCCAGGCGGGCAACTTCGTATTGAAGAATCGCGACGAGATCCAGTACATCGACGTCAGCCCGAAGCAGCTCGTGTCGGTGGCCGCCAGCCTGATTCCGTTCCTCGAAAACGACGACGCCAACCGCGCGCTGATGGGTTCCAACATGCAGCGCCAGGCCGTACCGCTGCTGCGCGCCGATGCGCCCTACGTGGGCACCGGCATGGAGCGCGTAACCGCCCGCGATTCCGGCGCCGTGGTGCTCTGCAAGCGTTCCGGCATCGTGGATTCGGTCGACTCCGAGCGCATCATCGTGCGCGTGGAAGGCGGCGCCGCGCACGAAGGGCAGCTCTCCCGCGAGGTGGGCGCGGACATCTACCAGCTCACCAAGTTCAAGCGCTCCAACCAGAACACCTGCATCAACCAGAAGCCCATCGTGGCCATGGGGCAGCGGGTGGTGAAAGGCACGGTGCTGGCGGACGGTCCTTGTACCGATATGGGCGAACTGGCGCTCGGCCGCAACGTGCTGGTGGCCTTCATGCCCTGGCGCGGCTGCAACTTTGAGGACGCCATCCTGGTCAGCGAAAAGCTGGTCAAGGAAGACTACTACACCTCGATTCACATTGAGGAGTTCGAGATCGAGGGCCGCGATACTAAGCTGGGGCCCGAGGAAATCACCCGCGACATCCCCAACATCGCGGATTCGTTCCTGCGCAACCTGGACGAGAGCGGCGTGATCCGCATCGGCGCCACGGTAAAGCCAGGCGACATCCTGGTCGGCAAAGTTACGCCCAAGGGCGAGACGCAGCTCACTCCCGAAGAAAAATTGCTGCGCGCCATCTTCGGCGAGAAGGCCGGCGACGTGAAAGACGCTTCGCTCTACTGCCCGCCCGGCATCGAGGGCACGGTGGTGGATTGCAAGATCTTCTCGCGCAAGGGGCAGGAGAAGGATGAGCGCTCCAAGGCCATCGAGGAATCCCAGATCGCGCGCTTGCAGCGTAACCTGCAGGACGAGATCCGCATTCTGACCGACGAGCGCGCGAAGCGGCTCGGCAACCTGCTGGAAGGCAAGCATCTCCTGGCCGACCTGCACGACGAAAAGACCAACAAGCGGCTGCTGGCCAAAGACACGGATCTCACCCGCGAAATCATCGAGAAAATGAAATCGCGCGACTTGAAGCGCATGCGCTTCAAGGACAAGGATCCGCGCATCAACGAGCAGATAGACGAAATCGAAGAGATGACTTCGCGGCAGATCGCGGTGCTCGAGAAGATCACGGACGAAAAAGTCGCCAAACTGCGTAAGGGCGACGAACTGCCGCCGGGCGTTATCAAGCTGGTGAAGGTCTATATCGCCATGAAGCGCAAGCTTTCGGTGGGCGATAAGATGGCCGGCCGCCATGGCAACAAGGGCGTGATCGCCCGCATCCTGCCCGAGGAGGACATGCCTTACCTCCCGGATGGGACGCCCGTCGAGATCGTGCTGAATCCGCTGGGCGTGCCTTCCCGTATGAACGTCGGCCAGATTCTGGAGACCCACCTGGGATGGGCCGCGCATGCGCTGGGCCTGCACTACGCCACGCCGGTATTCGACGGCGCCACCGAGCGCGAGATCAAGAAGGCGCTCACCGAATCGCACTTGCCGAAGGACGGCAAGACCGCGCTGTACGACGGCATGACCGGGCAGCCTTTCGAGCAGCCCGTTACCGTCGGCTACATATACATGCTGAAGCTGTCGCACCTGGTGGACGACAAGATTCACGCGCGCTCCATCGGACCGTATTCGCTGATCACCCAGCAGCCGCTGGGCGGCAAGGCGCAGTTCGGCGGACAGCGTTTCGGTGAAATGGAAGTCTGGGCCTTGGAAGCTTACGGGGCCGCATATATTCTGCAGGAGTTGCTCACCGCCAAATCCGACGACGTGTACGGCCGCGCCAAGATCTACGAGGCCATCGTCAAGGGTGAAGCGGCCATCGAGCCGGGCGTGCCCGAGTCGTTCAACGTGCTCATCCGCGAGTTGCAGTCGTTGTGCCTGGACGTGGAGTTGATGAAGAAGCCGCAGGAAATTCTGGACATGGCTCCGGCGGCCGACTAAGAAGGGGTGCTGGGTTCTGGGTTTTGGGTTCTGGCCTACTCGCCGCAGACGGTTGAAGAGTTTGCCAGCACCCAGCACCCAGCACCCAAGACCCAGAACCGCGCCGAGTAGGCGCCTTGGAGAATAAATTGAGATCCTCTCCGTACGATAGAGCGAATTTGATCGCCGATTTCGATTCCATCCGGATCAGTCTGGCCTCGCCGGAAAAGATCCGCAGTTGGTCCCACGGGGAAGTTACCAAGCCGGAGACCATCAACTACCGGACGTTCAAGCCGGAGCGCGACGGACTGTTCTGCGCCCGCATCTTCGGCCCCACCCAGGATTGGGAGTGCTTGTGCGGCAAGTACAAACGCATGAAGCACCGCGGCGTCATCTGCGACAAGTGCGGCGTGGAAGTCACTCTCGCCCGTGTGCGCCGCGAGCGCCTGGGCCACATCGAGCTGGCCAGCCCGTGCTCGCATGTCTGGTTTTTCAAGGGCCTGCCGAGCCGCATCGGCCACCTGCTCGATATCACCCTGCGCGAGCTCGAGCGCGTGTTGTACTTCGAAGCGTTCGTGGTGGTGGACCCGGGCGAAGTGCCCGATTTGAGCCGAAGCGAAGTCATCACCGACGAGCGCAAGCGCCAGCTCGACCAGGAGTTCCCCGGTAAGTTCGTCGCCATGATGGGCGCCGAGGGCATCAAAGAGCTGCTGAAAAAGGTGGACGTCGAGTTTCTCAGCGAAGAAATTCGCGCGAAGATGAAGACGGAAGCCTCCCAGCAGAAAAAGCTGAAGTTCGCCAAGCGCCTGCGCGTGGTGGAATCGTTCCGCAAGTCCGGCAACAAGCCGGAGTGGATGATTCTGGACGTGATTCCGGTGATTCCGCCGGAACTGCGTCCGCTAGTGCCGCTCGATGGCGGCCGCTTCGCCACCTCCGATCTCAACGACCTGTACCGGCGCGTGATCAACCGCAACAACCGCCTGAAGAAGCTGATCGAGCTGCACGCTCCCGACGTGATCGTGCGGAACGAAAAGCGCATGCTGCAGGAAGCCGTGGATGCGCTGTTCGACAACGGCCGCCGCGGCCGCGTGCTGCGCGGCGCCAACAATCGCCCGCTGAAGTCGCTCTCCGATACGCTCAAGGGCAAGCAGGGCCGCTTCCGCCAGAATCTGCTCGGCAAGCGCGTGGATTATTCCGGCCGCTCGGTCATCGTCGTGGGTCCGGAATTGAAGCTGAACCAGTGCGGTCTGCCCAAGAAAATGGCGCTGGAGCTGTTCAAGCCCTTCATCTATCACCGCCTGGAGCAGCGCGGCCATTGCACCACCATCAAGCAGGCCAAGGAACTCGTCGAGCAGCAGGACCCGGTGGTTTGGGACATCCTCGAAGAGGTGATCAAGGATCACCCCATTCTGCTGAACCGCGCTCCCACGCTGCACCGCCTGGGTATACAGGCCTTCGAGCCGGTTCTGGTGGAAGGCAAGGCCATCAAGATCCACCCGCTGGTTTGCACCGCGTTCAACGCGGATTTCGACGGCGACCAGATGGCGGTACACATCCCGCTGTCTCCGGAAGCGCAGATCGAGGCTTCCACCTTGATGCTGTCTTCCAACAATATTCTTTCGCCGGCGCATGGCGGACCCATCGCCGTGCCCACCCAGGACATGGTGCTGGGTTGCTACTACCTGACGAAAGCGCGTCCCGGTACCAAGGGTGAGGGCCGCACGTTCGCCTCTGTCGAAGACGTGCTCATCGCGCTCGAAATGGGCGAGGTCGAGACACTTACGCCCATCAAGCTCCGCTATACCGGCCGCGTCATCGACCTGGTGCACGCTTTCGACAACCAGAATATTCTGCACACCGAGCCGATCGAGTTCATCAAGCAGTACATGGAGACCACCGTCGGCCGCGTGATCATGAACGATCAACTGCCGCAGGACATGCCTTTCATCAACGGCCTCCTGAAGAAGAAGGGGCTCGCGCAGCTTGTGCAGTATTGCTATCTGAAGTTCGGGTTGGTGGTCACGGTCCAGATGCTGGACGAGGTCAAGAACCTGGGCTTCCTGTACGCTACGCGCGCCGGCATCTCAATCGGCATCGACGACATGGTGGTCCCGTCCGAGAAGGCGGGCTTGGTGCGCGAGGCCGAGCGCGAAGTGGTGAACGTCGAGAGCCAGTATCAGGACGGCGCCATCACCCACGGCGAACGCTACAACAAAATCATCGAGATCTGGTCGAAGGTCACCGAGAAGGTTTCCGACGAGATGTTCCAGGCCATGGAAGAGGACGACCGCACCGGCCGTTACCTCAATCCGATTTACATCATGGCCGACTCCGGCGCCCGCGGTTCCAAGCAGCAGATCCGCCAGCTTTCCGGGATGCGCGGCTTGATGGCCAAGCCTTCCGGCGAGATCATCGAAACTCCCATCACCGCCAACTTCCGCGAAGGCCTGAACGTGCTGCAGTACTTCATCTCCACGCACGGCGCCCGCAAGGGTCTGGCCGATACCGCCCTGAAGACGGCCGATTCCGGCTACCTCACGCGCCGCCTGGTGGACGTCTCCCAGGATGTGATCATCGCCGAAACGGATTGCGGCACCACCGAGGGCATCTACGTGGAGCCCATCATCGAATCCGGAGAAATCATCGAGCCGTTGCGCGACCGCATCGTGGGCCGCGTGGCGCTCGAAGACCAAAGAGACTACGAAGGCAGCGTGATCGTGGGGGTCAACCAGGAGATTACCGAAGACCTCGCCGCTGCCATTCAGGCGGCCGGCATCGAGCGCGTCAAGATCCGCTCCGTGCTGACTTGCGAATCCAAACGCGGCGTTTGCGTCATGTGCTACGGCCGCAACCTGGCCACCGGACGGTTGGTGGAGCGGGGCGAAGCGGTCGGCGTCATTGCCGCGCAATCCATCGGCGAGCCTGGCACGCAGCTCACCATGCGTACGTTCCACATCGGCGGAACGGCCACCCGTATCTCCGAGCAATCCACCCAGGATGCCAAGTCCGACGGGTTCGCGCATTACATCGGCATTCAATACGTACGCAGCAAGACGGGCGAGTTGATCGCCATGAACCGGGCCGGCATCATGGCCGTGGTCGACGAGAAGGGACGCGAAAAAGAGCGCTACCCGGTGGTTTACGGCGCTAAGATCCTGCTGCCGGACGGCGCGCCCGTAAAGGCCAACCAGATCCTGCTGGAGTGGGATCCGTACACCTTCTCGATCCTGACCGAAGTGAGCGGCGCGGTGCACTTCAAAGACCTGCTGGAAAGCGTAACCATGCAGGAGCAGGTGGATGAAGTCACCGGCATGTCGCAATTAGTGGTGGTGGATTCGCCAGATGAGAAGCGCCAGCCCACCATCATCGTGCGGCCGGATACCGCGCAGGGGAGCCGCTCGGAAGCCAAGAAGTACCTGATGCCCACGCACGCGCACTTGATGGTGCACGATGCCGAAGAAGTGCACGCCGGCGACGTGCTGGCCAAGATCCCGCGCGAAACCACCAAGACCAAGGACATCACCGGCGGTCTGCCGCGCGTGGTCGAATTGTTCGAAGCCCGCAAGCCTCGGGAGACGGCCATTATCGCCGAAATCAACGGAGCGGTGAAGTACGGCGAAGTCAGCAAGGGACAGCGCAAGATCTACGTCGTCGGCGACACCGGGGAGCAGCGCGAATACTCGCTGCCGCGCGGCGTACACATCAACGTCCAGGAGGGTGAGAAGGTGAAAGCCGGCGAACCCTTGATGGACGGCCCCCGCAACCCGCACGACATCCTGGATGTGCTCGGCGAAAAGGAACTGCAAAAGTACCTGGTCAACGAGATTCAGGAAGTCTACCGGCTGCAGGGCGTCAACATCAACGACAAGCACTTGGAAGTCATCGTCCGCCAGATGATGCGCTGGGTGAAGGTCGAAGAAACCGGCGATACCGAGTTTCTGCTGGACGAGGTCGTGGACAAGTTCAAGTTCCGCACCGAGAACCAGCGCGTGGTGGAGGCCGGCAGTCAACCCGCGGAGGGCCGCGCGGTGCTGCTGGGCATCACCAAGGCATCGCTTTACTCCGATTCGTTTATTTCCGCGGCGTCGTTCCAGGAGACCACGCGCGTGCTCACCGAAGCCGCCATCAGCGGCAAGGTGGACTACCTGCGGGGCCTGAAGGAGAACGTCATCATGGGCCGCTTGGTCCCGGCCGGAACCGGCATGGAATACTACCGGCGCGTCAAGATCGCAGGCGAGGATGTGGTGGAGGAGCCGGTGGTCGAGCCATCGCTCGAAGCCATTCCGGGCTACGACGAAGAAGCCCGCATCCAGTACGCAGGCGGGCTGACCGAAGACACGGGCGACGAATCGCTCGCCGAGTAGCGCGTGGCGCAGCCACTCCTGGCTGCCGCGGCGGCACTCTTGCCGCCGCAAACTAACCTAAGGGTTTCGTATGGACGAATCATCTTTGTGGTGCAGGAGCCGCCAGAGGGCGGCTACGAGGCAGAAGCCCTCGGCCAGGCGATTTTCACAACCGCCGGCACCCTCGACGAATTGAACCGGATGGCGCGCGACGCCGTCATGTGCCATTTTGACGACGCATCGCGGCCCAAGATCATACGCCTCCATTCCGTCCGCGACGAAGTCATCGCGGTATGAAGATCCCGCGCGCGCGTCGGCGGCTTTTGTTTTGAGGTTCGGAGCGTGAGTTCATGAGCGAGGTGCTGGTCCGAATCAAGCGGGCGGTCTTGACTGGACATTAAGAGTTCAGCGAGAAGGCTCTACTGGAGATGGATGCCAGCGCCATCACGGACTGGGACGTCGTGGAATCGATCCTCAATGCAGTGGCGATTTACAAGACGCTCCGCTCCACAAGCCCTTTGCGAAAATCCAGAGAATACCTCTATGTCATCCAGAGTCCGAGCCTCGAAGGTCTGGCAATCTATACGAACGGCAAGCTGGTGCAACGGTCGGGAGTCGAAACGTATTATTTCCTGATCTCTTCGAAGAGGGCGACTTAGACTGGAAGCATCATGATCGAAATTACACATTGCCCCACATGCGGCAGCAATAAAATCAAAAAGGTCCGCCGGAATTGGACAGGCGAATCCCACGGCGAGAGCTACACGGTTTCGAACGTCGAGTTCCACGAGTGCCCGGTTTGCGCTGAGGAGGTTTTTCCTCCTGAGGCCGTGCGGCGAATTCAAGCCGCCTCCCCGGCTTTCGCGAAATCGCGTCGCATGAAACGATCTGCCTGACACTACGAGTGCGCTGCGGCTGTTTTCGCCCAGCCTCTAACCCGCGCACGGGTGCGCGACATAAAAGTGGAGAAGCTGGCGTTATGTGGGGCAGGCTGGCAGCCTGCGCGGCGGTTGGCTACCGCCGCTGTCTGGTGCAAACGCGGCAGGTGGCCGATTGACAATCGGC
>JBEKUO010000202.1:0-10945 GCA_049514955.1 Bryobacteraceae bacterium
CGGTTACGACAGCCAGGATCCGTTCTCCACGCCCGTGCCGCTGCGGCCGCCGGATGTGTCCGGGCTGCGAGTGGGCGTGGTCGAACAGTTTTATCAGGTGCCGGTCGATCCGGAGATCCGGCAGACCGTGCGCGCGGCGGCCAAGACGCTCGGGCTCTTGAAGGTTCCCGCGGAGCCCTTCGCGCCGCAGGGCCTGGAGCGCGCGCCCAATCTGTGGTGGTTCTTTTTCGGCCAATTGCCGGCTCCGCTGACCAAGCAGCTCATACAGGGGCGCGAGGCAGACGCACACTGGACCGCGACCGAATTCCTGAACAGCGCGCTGGAACAGGCCGCACCCAGCGTAGAGCAGGTTCTGCTGAACCTGGCCACGCGCGATCGCATGCGCGCGTCGTTGCTGCGCCAGATGGAAGAGTATCGCGTCCTGCTGATGCCGCCCTGCGGGGTGACGGCATTCCCGCATCGCTCGCGCCGCTGGAAAGTCGGCGATGAGGAGATCGGGCTGTTTCAGGCCATGATGCCGGCGACCGCTTTCAATCTGGTGGGCCTGCCCGCGGTGGTGCTGCCGTTCGGGATGTCTGCGGAAGGCCTGCCCATCGGCGTGCAGCTCGTCGGGCGGCCGTATGAGGAGGAGCTGATTCTGGAGCTAGCGGTGCGGTTGGAGAAGGCACGCGGGCCGTTTCCGCATCCGCCGGTGTGAGGGTTAGGAGCAATCATGCGATGCGCGAAGAACATGCTATGCATACTCAGCGTGCTGGGCGTGTGCGCCTCGGCGCAGAGCAAACGCATCGTAATTGCCGCGAGCACGGTGCTCGATGGCAAGGGCCGCGTGCTACACCACACGCGCATCGCGATCGAAGGCGCAAGGATTTCCGCGATTGATCCAAAGGCCGGGCCCGTGGACTACGATCTGCGCGGCCTGACGGTGCTGCCGGGATGGATCGACGCGCACGTGCACATCACCTGGAGCTTCGGCAAGAACGGCAAGAACGGGGGCGGAGGGACGCCCCAGGAGACTGCTTACGCCGCAGCCTCGAATGCCTGGGTGACGCTGATGGCGGGCTTCACGACAGTACAAAGCGTGGGCGACCCCACCGACGTTCCGTTGCGCGACGCCATCGCCAAAGGCACGCTCCCCGGCCCGCGCATCCTGACGGCCGTCGACCCGCTCATGGGGCGCGGCGCACAGACCGGGACGCCGGATGAAATCCGCGCGTATGTGCGGAAACAAAAGGAGGCCGGCGCGGATCTGATCAAAATCTTCGCGTCGGGAGGCATGCGCCAAGGTGCGATGACGCTTTCCCAGGAGCAGTTGAACGCGGCCTGCGATGAAGCGAAGAAGCAAGGCCTGCGCACGCTGGTGCACGCTTACAGAGATGCGGTCCGCGCCGCGACGCTGGCCGGGTGCACGGAGATCGAGCACGGCCTGGGGGCGACGGACGACGATCTGAAACTGATGGTTGAAAGAGGGACGTATTTCGATCCACAAGCCGGGCTGCTGCTGGAAAACTATCTGCTGAACAAGGACAAGTTTGCCGGCACCCCCTACTACCCGGCGACTGAAGAAGGTTTTGCGGTGTTTGAGCAGATCCTGCCGATGAACCACGAGTTGCTGCGGCGCGCGGTGAAAACGCCGGGGCTGAAAATTGTTTTCGGCACGGACGCCGTAGCGGGCGCGCACGGGCGCAACGCCGAGGAGTTCATCGACCGTGTGCGCGATTGCGGAGTGGACGCGATGGCGGCGATGGTCTCCGCCAACTCGCTGGGGGCGGAAGCGCTGGGCATGGCGGATCAAATCGGCTCGATCGCGCCCGGCCTGCAGGCGGATATCATCGCGCTCGATGGCGATCCGTTGAAAGACATCACGGCCGTGCGGCGCGTCGTGTTTGTGATGAAGGGCGGCATCGTTTACAAGAATGTGTCTGGCGGCCTCACTCGGAGACGCTAAGGCAGATACGGGTCATGAGGGACTCGGGCGCGGTGCGGCCCGGCTGATTGAGGTAGAACTCCAGCGAGGGAAGGTCGGATATCTCACGATCCCCATTGCGAAGACACCAACGCATCAGGCCCGCGTAGGCGACAGGCAGCGCCGAATAGGGCCCTGTATGCACAGTTGTCGCGTAAACCCGCTGGGGAAGTTCCACGACCTGAATCTCGCCTTCGCCGACCGCCGATTGGGGCACCACAAAGGCTGCGTCGTAGCGGAGATGTTCCGGAAGAGTGACTTCGGGGTCGTCGTGACAAACGCCCAGGGCCTGCGTCCAGGGACCGAACAGGCTGTGCGCTCCTACCCAGGCTGCCAGCCGCTCGAAGGTTCGCCCTACTTCGTCATAAGGCCCGACGTGGCGGAGCCGGACGACGTGAAATGGCCCGATGCGCTCCACGCGAGCCGCGTTCTCCGGCAGGTCGCGTGCGGTCCGCGCCGTCGCAAGGATGTGTCTGTCGGCCCGATAGCGGATGGGTGACGTATGGAATGCCGCTTCGAAGGCGCGGGTGAACGACTCATGCGCCTCGTAACCGGCTTCGAGCGCGATGTCCAACACGGAGCGGCTGGTGGTGCGGAGCCGGGCTGCGGCGCGTTCGAGGCGCAGCCTGCGGACGTGCTCGGCGACTCCCTCGCCGGTCAGCGCCCGAAAGATTCGATGAAAGTGATGGGGAGAGAAGCTGGCTACTCCCGCCAGTTCCGGCAAGGATACGCCGTCGTCGAGGTGTTGCTCGAGATGCTGGATCACGCGTCCAACTCTCCGCTGGTAATCTTCCCAAGTTGCCTCGCGCGCCACCAGACCATTCTACGGGGAAGTTCCATTTCTGGCGCGCCGGTGAGGGAAACCTTAGCTCGCCCTTGGCAGGCGAAAGCGCCTGCTCCACCACTCTCAGTCCGGAATTCGGATGGTTCCGTCCTCCGCGATCGGAAAGGATGGATTCCAGGCGATCTCCCAGAGAAATCCGTCAGGGTCGGCGAAGTACCCCGAATACCCGCCCCAAAATGCTTCCTGGGCCGGCTTAAGGAGCGTTGCGCCTGCAGACACGGCCTCTTCGAGCACTGCGTCGACCTCCGCGCGAGTGCGGGCGTTGTACGCCAGCGACAGTCCCCGGAAGCCTTCGCCATGGGGAGAAACGTCTGCATCTTTTGCGAGCTCATGTCGGGGAAACAGGGCAAGCGCGATTCCTCCCGTTTGGAAGAATACGACGCCTTCCGCCTGGGTCATCGACCGCCGCCATCCGAGGCGCTCGTAGAATTGCATGCTGCGCTGCAGATCGGCGACGCCAAGCGTGATGATGCTGACGCGCTGTTCCATTTTGCATGGCCCTCCGTCGCCCGAGTCTATCACTCCTCTGCACTTGCGGGGCTCACTACGCTATCAGCAGAAGCCAGGGTTGGCAGGCGAAAGCGCCTGCCCCACCTACGACGTTAGGTGTCTACTGCTCACCGGGATGCGCAGAATCGTACGCAGCCGCTCGGGCGCAACGCGGCGTGGATCGGACAAGTAAATCTCATGATGCAGGCCATCAAACCGGCGCCCTTGCTCCGCGGCGAAGATCTCCAGCTTGCGGACAGTCTCGGGCTCGTTGTCATATGGTCCGACGTGGAGCATTTGCACGCACCAGTTCTCGCGGAGCGCCGCCAGTTCCACTTGCTCGATCAGCGGCCCTTTTCCCCTTTCGATCAACTGCCGCCGGGCGGCTTCCAGATCGCGCTTGCCAATGAAATCGGGGGTCCGGATCAAGAGCTTCCACGACCACTTCTCCTTCGGCTCGGTCAGGAACAGCCGTCCCGACGCAAGCCACCAGAGCGCTTCGAGCTTGCACACGGCGTAGTCCCGGCCGGCGAGCTTGCTGGCCATTTTGATGGTGAATGCCATGCTGTAGAGGGCGCCGATCGCCTGCTGGAAGGCTTCTGCGCCGGGCGCGCCGGTTCCCGCGATTGCGAGATAGGTTGCCTTTCGAAGCTGCAGAAGAACGGGCTGGCGGGGCGTTACGTATTCCGCTTTGCAGGTTTGGTAAATATCGAGCTTGGCGCTTGGAGCGCGTGCGGCTTTGGTCTTCATGGTCACAGTCTAGACGTTCGGCGCGGCTTGGTTCTTGACAGTTTTTGCGATTTTGAACGGCTTGCGCCAGCGCGAAAAGACTTTCACATCTGAATGGGTTTAATATGTTTGGTGGGGGAGATCCGTCATGCCTTCCGATTTTGCTTTCATACTGCGTGAAAAGCTGTCACGCCGGAATGCGCTCGTGGTGCCGGGCTGCCACGATGCGCTGAGCGCCCGCGTCATCGAGAGCGCCGGCTTCGAAGCCATCCAGGTGAGCGGCTTCGGGTTGGCCGGCAGCCTGCTTGCCAAGCCCGATGTGGGGCTGGTCGAGATGCGAGACATCCTGGACCAGACCTGGCGCATAGCGCGCGCCGTCAGCATTCCGGTGATGGCCGATATCGATACCGGCGGCGGCAATGCGCTGAACGCCGCCGATATCACCGAGCGCCTGATCGCCATGGAGGTGGCAGGCGTCAACATCGAAGACCAGATCTTCCCCAAACGTTGCGGCCACATGGAAGGCAAGCAGGTGATCGACGCCGAGGAGATGACCGGGAAGGTGCGCGCCATGGCCGCGGTGCGCGACCGGGCCGGCTCGTCGCTGGTGATCAATGCGCGGACCGACGCCTACGCCGTCTACGGATTGAGCGTGGCGATTCACCGCGCGAACCTGTATCTCGAGGCGGGCGCGGACATGGCGTTCATCGACGGCATACGCTCCCGCGCCGATATCGAACGCGCGGTGAACGAGGTGAACGGGCTGCTGTCGGTCAACCTGATGGACGGCGTAACCGGCGTAAAGACGGAGCTGATCCCCATTCCGGACTTGGCGCGCATGGGAGTAGCGCGGGTGAGCATTCCGGTGGCCTCGATCATGGTGGCACACCGCGCCATGCAGGAGTTCTTCGAAGCTCTGCACGCTTCCCCAACTGGACTTCTGGCCGGGCAGCAGCAATGGGTTTCGAGCTTCGCGGAATACACGACATTCGTGGGGCTGAAGGAATACCGGCGATTGGAACACGAGTATCTGCCGGAATCGGTTCGGGAGGCCAAATATGCCACATGCTGATGTGACGCCGATGACGATGGCGGAGAAAATCCTGGCACGCGCTTGCGGGCGCGCGTCGGTTGCGCCGGACCAGATCGTGGTGGCATCCATCGATCTGGCGCTGTCGCACGAGAATGCCGACCTGGTGCGCAAGAGCTTTCGGGAGATCGGCGTGAGCCGCGTGTGGGATCCCGAGCGCATCGTGATTGTGCTGGATCACCGCATTCCAGCCGAATCCGAGAAGACGGCCACTACGCACAAAGCCATACGCGAATTCGTGGCGGAGCAGGGCATACGCCGTTTCTATGATGTCGGGCGCGGCGGCATCTGCCACCAAGTGCTGGCGGAGAACGGTCACGTGCTGCCCGGCATGGTGGTGGTGGGCACGGATTCCCACACCACTACACACGGCGCGTTCGGCGCATTTGCCACGGGCATAGGCGCCACCGAGATGGCTGGCGTCTGGACGGAAGGCAAGCTGTGGTTCAAGGTGCCGGCCACGCTGCACATCGAAGTAGGCGGCGCGCTGCCCCGGTGGGTATCGGCCAAGGACTTGATCCTTTACATCATCGGGCAACTGCACAGCGATGGCGCCGATTACCAGGCAGTCGAGTTCGACGGGCCGGCCATACGCCACATGACGGTGGCTTCCCGCATGGTGCTGGCGAACCTGTCGATGGAGATGGGGGCTAAGGTGGCTTTCACGCCTGTCGACGATCAATTGCTGGACTTCCTGCATAGGCACACTCATCTTCCCGCAAGCGACCTATCCGCCTATGCGGCATGGCATCCGGACCCTGGCGCGCGCTACCAGAAGTGGCTGCGCATCGATGCCAGCGCGGTCTTGAAGGAGCCGCAGGTGGCCTGCCCGCACAGTGTCGATAACGTGCGGCCGGTATCGGCGGTGGGCGATGTGCCGGTCCACCAGGCGGTGTTGGGAAGCTGCACAAACGGCCGGCTGGAAGATCTGGAGATGGCCGCCTATGTTTTGACGGGACGGCACGTGCATCCGCACACGCGGCTGTTGATCGTTCCAGCGTCGCAACAGGTTTACCTGGAAGCGATGCGGCTGGGCTACCTGGAGACGCTGGTGACGGCGGGCGCCATCGTGAATCCGCCGGGCTGCGGCCCGTGCGTGGGCGTGCACCAGGGAATCCTGGCTGCCGGCGAAGTGTGCATTTCGAGCACGAACCGCAATTTCATCGGGCGCATGGGCAGCAAGGATTCGCAGGTGTACCTGGCATCGCCGGCGGTGGTGGCGGCGTCGGCGGTGGCCGGTCACATCGTGCATCCCAAGGAGGTCGTGGCATGACGAAAGTGTTGTTGAAGGGCCGGGTGGCCGCCGTGCTGCCCGAGAACACCGACACCGACGTGATCTACCCGGGCCGATATCTGAACATCACCGACCGTGACAAGACGGCGGAGCATCTGTTCGAGCTGGCGTACCCGGAAATACGGGGCCGCATTCAGCCGGGCGACATCCTGGTGGCCGGCAAGAATTTCGGTTGCGGATCGAGTCGCGAGCAGGCTGCCGCGGCTGTGAAGTACGCCGGCGTGGGCGCGGTGATCGCAGTGTCGTTTGCGCGGATCTTCTACCGCAACGCGATCAATCTGGGGCTGCCCGCGGTGGTGGCGCAGGTGGACGCGGCCGAGGGCGACGAACTGGAGATCGATCTGGAAGACGGGCACATCATGAACCTGGCTACGAAACGTGTGTTTCAGGCTGCGGCGCTGGATCCACGCGCGGTGGAGTTGCTCGAAGCGGGGGGATTGATTCCATATCTGAAGAAGAGGGTGATGGGTGTTGGGTGATAGGTTCTGGCAAACGCCTATCCCGTCTGCGGCGAGTCGGCTACAACCCACCACCCATCACCTATCACCGTCTTAGAGGAGGTTCGAAATGTATCGCATAGCTTGGCTACCTGGTGACGGCATCGGCCCGGAGGTGTGCGCGGCGGCGCGCATCGTGCTGGATGCGGTTGGCTTCGAGGCCGAATACATCCACGGGGACATTGGCTGGGACTTCTGGCGCAGCGAGGGCGAGGCCCTGCCGCAGCGCACGGTGGACCTGTTACGCTCCACCGATTGCGCCTTTTTCGGCGCCATCACTTCCAAGCCCGGCAAGGATGCGGAGCGCGAGTTGGCGCCCCATTTGCAAGGTCAGGGCCTGAACTACCGCAGCCCCATCGTGCGCATGCGCCAGATGCTCGACCTGTACACCTGCTTGCGCCCGGCCAAGGCATTCCCGGCCAACCCGCTCAATTACCGGGAAGGCATCGACCTGGTGGTGTTCCGCGAGAATACCGAGGGCATGTACATCGGCGTGGAGTTCCCGCGCGTGCCCGGCGTTTTCTATCAGGAGCCGGTGATGGACCGCATCCCGCGCGACGCGGCCATTTCCATACGCAGCGTCACGCGCGAAGGGTCCCGCCGCATTGTGCGGGCGGCTTTCGATTATGCCGCGCGCCATGGGCGGCGGAAGGTGACCGCCGTGCATAAAGCGAATGTCCTGCGCGCGACTTGCGGCGTATTCCTGGAAGCCGCGCAGGAAATTGCCACCGAATATCCGCAGATCCAGTTCGACACGGCAAACGTGGACGCCATTTGCATGTGGCTGCTCAAGAACCCCGGCAACTACGACGTGCTGGTGACCACCAACCTGTTCGGCGATATCATCTCCGATCTGTGCGCGCAGCTTGTGGGCGGCATGGGCTTCGGATACAGCGGTAACATCGGCGATCGCTACGCCGTGTTCGAGCCTACGCATGGCTCCGCGCCGAAGTACGCCGGGCAAAACAAAGTGAACCCGATCGCCACGATTCTGGCAGCCAAGATGATGCTGGAGTGGCTCGGCGAAAGGGAGAAGGCAGCGGAAATCGAAGCGGCCGTAGCGGAAGTGGTGGCAGAAGGGGTGGTGCGGACTTACGACATGGGCGGCCGGGCGACTACCGGCGCGATGGCCCGCGCGGTCTGCGCGCGCCTCGAGCAGCCTGCACTGGCAGTGAGATAATACCCGGCGGCAACGACCGCGTATCGCGTGGCTAAACAGGCGAGCAAAACTCGCCTACGCCGACAAGAGTGTCGGCGCGGCAGGCATAAGTGCCTGCGCCACGCCACGCGTCATCCGCGGTCGAGCTGCTCCTGTAGCTCGGTAGGGTACAGAGACTTCAGCGCAGCGTACGCCTCGGCCAGCCGGATGAGATCGAGTTCGTCTTTCTTGCGTTTGCTGAGACGACGCCGTGGGTCGCCGTACGCCCAAAGCTCGCCGCGAGTGACGTCCTCCAGACAAGCAACTCGTGCGCGAACCCCCAAGACTTCCGCCTTCACGGACCGAGCCAGGAAGGCTTGGTATCTTTCGTCTGTGGTGAACTGAACCCGGAGTTGGCTGGCGGGCGTTAGCGCCTTTGCCGAGTGCGAAACGTTCGAAGCCATTACCACGACATGCGCATCAAGCGTGTACACCGGCTCAACATAGCAATTGACGGCTAGGCCGCCGATCAGGCAGTAAGGCCCGAACGATTCGCAGGCTTCGATCAACCGCGCAAAGTCGGTTGCGCCTCCTTGTGTTGTCAACTCGTACGCCTCCACGGCAGTCACAATATAATTCTAAACGACTGCGCACGGTGAGATAATACCTACCGGCATGCCAGAGCCCGAGCCGCGCGCCGACTTCTATTGCCCCACTTGCGCAAGAGCCGTCGTCGACCCTTTGGTTTGCGGCGACTGCCATGCCCTGATCTGCCGCGTGTGCGGCACGCCGGTGGAGCGCATCGACGACCTGGGAATCGGATAGCACGGCGGGGATGTTGGGGGATGTTGCTGAAACGCCCCCGATAGCGCTTACGTCTGCTATGCTGAACAACTATAGGGGCAGCAGGACGCAGATAAAAGGGTCTCGAACCCTTGTACAGTGCAAAGAAACGGAGGGCAGTAATTAAACGGCACTGTGCGACCGCGATTTACGTAGGGAACAATATGGGTTATCGATGTTTTTTGTTCATTTCTTTGCTGGGGAGCTGGCTCACCGCTCCGCTCCTGGCAAACGATCCTACAGGGGCCATTACTGGAACCGTCACCGATCCCACAGGCGCTGTCGTCCCGAAGGCCCGGGTCACGGTGACCAACGAAGGGACCAATGCCACCCGCGATGCGCTGACCAATGACGACGGCGACTTCACCGTGGCGCTATTGCCGCCCGGACACTATCGGGTCGCGGTGGAGAAGGCGGGCTTTCGCAGAAGCGTGCACAGCGAGGTCGGCCTGGATGTGGATCAGACGGCGCGCGTCGACTTCACCCTGGTGGTGGGCATGGCCACCGAGGAAGTGAAGGTCACCGATACGCTGCCCATCGTCCAGACAGACACCTCGACTTTGGGCCAGGTGATCGATGGCCGCCTGGTCCACGAACTGCCGCTGAACGAGCGCAACTTCCTGGCTTTCGCTCTGCTCGCCCCCGGAAGCCAGTTGCCGGTCGAGGGATCTCAGAACTCCACGCAGGGAGGGGCCTTCAGCGTCAATGGCGCCCGTGAGCAGTCCAACAACTTCCTCATGGATGGCGTGGATAACAACGACCCGTACATCAATCAGTACGTGGCCTTGCCGTCCATCGACGCCATACAGGAATTCAAGGTGCAATCCAGCGACTACTCGGCGGAATTCGGCCGCAGCGGCGGCGCGCAGGTGAACGTCATTTTGAAAAGCGGCGCCAACCAGTTCCATGGCGGCGCCTTCGAGTTCCTACGCAACCGGAACATGGACGCCAAGAATTATTTCGATCTTCCCTACTGTACGCCTACTTCCGTGCAGGGCACGTGCGGCCCGATCCCGCCCCTTGACCGCGACCAGTTCGGAGGAACCTTTGGCGGCCCCATTCGCCGGGACAAGACCTTTTTCTTTGCGTCGTACGAGGGATTGCGCTTGCGGCAGGCCACCACGCGAGAGGCCACTGTGCCTTCCGAAATACAGAAGCAGCTCGCGCCGGAACTGGCGGCTGCCGCCCAATATACCCCGAACCCGGCCGGCGTGGCCATCTTGAATCTGTATCCAGCCGCGAACGTGGGCACGAATCTGACACAGTCGAACACTTTCGTTTCTTCTCCGGTCATTCGCAATTCGGAAAATCTGGGCCTGATCAAGGTGGATCATCACGCCGGCCCTCACGACACCCTGTCGGCGCACTACGCGATCTTCGACGAGGACCGCTTCAACCCCTTCGACCCCGTGAATTCCTTCACAAACCTGCCGGGCTACGGCAGCTTTACGCTTAACGATGGGCAGAACGCGGGACTGGACTGGACGCACGTCTTCACCTCCGCCGCGATCAACGAATTTCGATTGGGATTCAACCGCATGCGGGCCGGCGCTTTCCAACAGAGCTCCGGGGATAATGTGAGCGCGCAGTTGGGCTTTCCCGACGTTCTCACCAAGCCGGTGGATTTGGGATATCCCGAAGTCAATCTGCTGGGATTCGACGGGATCGGCGAGCCGCTCAACTATCCGCAGGACCGACACGATACGACGGTACATCTCTCCGACAACCTATCCTGGATCAAGGGGCGCAATCAGTTCAAGTTCGGAGCGGACATCCGCGACATCCAGATCGACAATTACCTCGATTTCGTGGCGCGCGGCGATTTCTTCTTCGAGGCCGGCACGGAAGACGGCATGGCCGGAACTCCTGTCGAGGCGCTGGCCCAGTTGGCGGTGGGCATTCCCGATTATGCGGTAGGAGTCAGGGGCAATACGTACAACACCGTGCGCAGCAAGGGCATGAACTTCTACATCCAGGACGATATCCACGTGGGACCGCGCTTATTGCTGAACGCGGGGATGCGGTATGAGTACAACAGCCCCGGAGTGGAGGATCATA
>JBEKUO010000203.1:0-10937 GCA_049514955.1 Bryobacteraceae bacterium
CAATCGGCCGCAGCTAACCAAGCTGCCCCACAATGGCACCTGGGCCTTGCGTACACATACGCTCAGATTCCACCCGTACTGTTGATGAATCGCGCCGGTCTCCACTTTCTTGTCGCGCACCCCCCGCGCACCCCGTGCGCCCCGCCATGCTACAGTAGCGCAAAGTGGAACACATTCAACCCGAGCGAAACGACAACCTGTTGATCCTGAGCCTGGCGCGAGGTAAGGCCAATGCTCTAAATTACGAGCTGGTCGAGGAACTCAATACCGCAGTGGCCGCCGCGGCAGCCGACGACTCCGTGCGCGGGCTCGTCCTGGCCAGCGGCCGGCCGCGATTCTTCTCGAGCGGCTTCGATGTCCGCGAAGTCTTCACGTACGATCGCGACGGTATGACCGCGTTCTTCGGCCGCTTCATCGATCTTTATGAGAGCTTGTTTCACTTCCCCAAACCGGTCGTCGCCGCGTTGAGCGGGCATACTTTCGCCGGCGGAGCGATTCTGGCGATTACCTGCGACTTCCGTATCATGGCGGAGGGCGAGTTCGGCTTCGCGCTGAACGAAATCAACCTGGGACTGGCGCTGTCGCCCGGTATACGCCGAATGCTGGTCGATGCGGTCGGGATCAGTCACGCACGGGAAGTGCTGCTTTTCGGCGAACCGCTGCCCGCTGCCCGCGCGCTCGAAATCGGCCTGGTCCGCGAGATCGCCCCGGCCGAACAGGTCCGCGACCGGGCGATCGCTTGCGCCAGAGCCCTGGCTGCCAAACCGCCCGTCGCCTACCGCGAGATTAAGCGCTCGTTACGCGGTTCCGGCAGCGCCGGCGAGGCCCCCAGCGACCGTGGCGTCCTCAACCAGTTCATTGACATGTGGTTCTCTTCAGAGGCCCAGGCGTGCCGGAAAGCCGTCGCCGCCAGGGTCTAGCCCTAGGGGGTACGCATGCCCCGTTATCCAAGATTAGGCCTAAAAAAATCGCGGGTAAACCCGGTACCCCTTGCAAATCTTCGTAATCCGCTCTATGCTCACAGAGAGGCCACGGAAGGCAACTATGGCAAAAGGCGTTGTATATCGAGTTGTTTTGTGCATGGCGTTGATGGGTCTGAGCTTGCAAGCAAGCACCCTCCTGGTTGGCGATCCCCCTGTGCTCGGAACCGGCAATTGCGATCCCTTCGGCTGTCCGGCGTTTTTTGGCTTAGGGACTTTTCAAGAGGTCTATTCGAGCTCGGCCTTCACCACGGGTGGAATTACAGGTGAAGTAGCCATAAGTGCGCTCACCTTTATCGACTTCCAGGTGCACAACGGTGGCGTCCCGGCAGGCGGCACGTTCACTTTGACCCTGTCCTATACATCGGATGCGCCTGGGAGCCTCAACCTGACGAATCCGAACAACAACATCACGCCCGGCACCAGTCAAACATTCTTCTCCGGGTTGCTTCCCAACCCCTTACCGCAAACCGGGGGACAAGTGCTGAACATTCCCGGCACGCCGTTCGATTACAATCCGGCCGATGGTAACCTGCTGCTGACGGTCACCATGACCGGCGCGAGCAACGGAGCACCCCCTATTTTTCTGGACCAGTCCGAGTGTGGCCCCACAACAACCACTTGCCCTACAGGGTCGACAGTAACGACGGGCACCGCATATTTCCCGACAACTGGTTCTGGTGGCGGCAACGATATCGGGGGATTGATCACTCAATTCACCTATACCAATCCGCTCGCCACTCCCGAGCCGGGTTCTCTGCTCCTCGTAGTCGCGGGGATCGGTCTGATCGGTTACAGCCGCCTTCGCCGCCGCACTACCTAGCCGGGTCGTTCACCAGGAATCGCCCCCGGCGCTTCGGTACTGTTATTGGTACCGCCGCGCCATGAAAGCGCCTCGATTCGGCTCGATTTGAGTTACGTTGGATTGGGCACTCGGGACTAACCATGGACCAACAGGGATCCCTTCCGTTGCGGCGAACACGCTTCAAAATCGCCGGCTTCGCGCAGGCGTTCCCGTCTACCGTGCTGAAAAATCGAGAGTTGGCTCTGCAGTTGGGGGTCGATCCGGAGTGGATCCGGGCCCGCTGTGGAGTGCATTCCCGATACGTTTCAGGTCCCGGCGAAACCACCACCACGCTAGGCGTCCGAGCCGCCCGCCAGGCGCTCTGGAATACACCGTCGTTCCGGCCCGACTGCCTGATCTGCGCCACGTTCACGCCGGATTACCCGCTGTGCCCCTGCGCCCCGGCCATCGCGCACGCGCTCGAACTGGGCACGATACCCGCCTTCGATCTTAACGCCGCATGCTCGGGAGGTGTCGTCGCCCTCATCAGCGCGTTGAGCTTTATCGCCGCAGGGACTGCCGAACGCGTGTTACTCGTCGCCAGCGATACCGTGACCCACCACCTGGCGGATGACGACGCCCAGACGCGCATCCTCTTTGGCGACGGAGCGGCAGCCTTCCTCATTGAGGCCTGTCCGAGTACGGGTATATCCCTTCGTTCCTGGGTGATGGGATCCGATGGCGCCGGCGCCAAGCTCTTTCACGTGCCGCATGGCGGGTCGGCGGCGCCATGGCAGGCGCCTGGCAATGGCGATCCCCGCTCGGCGACAGTTTCCATGCAGGGACGGCCCCTATTCCGCTTTGCGTCCCAGCGCGGCACGGAGATGCTGCTCGAAACCTGCGCACAGGCCGGAATCCAGCCGGACGACCTCGATTGGGTATTGGTCCACCAGGCCAACATGCGGATCGTCGAACAACTGCAAGAACGCAGCGGGATCCCGCCGGAGAAGTGGATCGTGAACATGGTGGGGATCGGCAACACCTGCTCCGCTTCAGTTCTCTTGGCGCTCGCCGATCTGCTGGACCGCAACATGGCCGAACCCGGCGACCACGTGCTTTTGGCTGGATTCGGCGCCGGCCTCACCTGGGCAGCGGCCCTGTTCGAATGGGGCAATGCCAAAGTGGGAAGGACGGTCTCCGCCGCGGGAGACCGCTTGGCTGGATCAAGTCCTTATCGGCACGGTCTTCGGTAGCTCGCAGAGCTATTCGCAACGCTCAGAAGCGGCAGCGCCCCACGCAGCATTGTCCCAGACAAGTCTTGCAGTGGGGTCTCTTGGAAGGAACCTGCCGCTGCGGCGTCGATTCAGCCCTCGTCGTTGGCTTCCGGCTGGCGGTCTCGAGCGCGATGCGGGGCGCTGCACCCATGGGTGGGTGAAATTGGGTTCCTTGCCCCTGATCGGTTGACTGGCTCAGCATTGCACTCCCCCTCAAATCCAAATTTCCCAGTGGCTTTAGCGGCTTAACGCTGGGACTTGGTTCTCAGGGATTGCAAACGGCTTGCCACTTTACTTAGCGTAGCCCACCACTACCGTGTGCGGCCCATGCGGGACCAGATGCGCGGTCATGCCGGCGAAGCCCGCTTCCTGGTACATCTTCTCGAGCTCGCGGAAGGTATAGGCATCGCCGGAAGCGGTGCTCGTCAGCATGGTGAGACTGAAAGCGGCGGCCATGGGCGGCGAGACGCGATCCTCGTTGGGCACGAACTCCAGCGCGGCGGCCCGGCCGCCCTGCTGCATCGCTCCCCGCACTTTCTTAAGCAGTCCGACACAGGTTGGCGGGTCGAAGTGATGCAGGAAATTCGTGAGCAGGACGATATCGTACGGTCCGCCAAATTCGACGTCGAAAGCGCTGCCCGGCAGCACACTGTAGCGGCTCTCTACACCCGCCTTGCGCGCGTTGGCGCGCGCGACTTCGAGCACCGGCGCCCAATCGACCGCTACGATGTGCGCCTCGGGGTTCAATTTGGCTACCTCGATGCCGAATAACCCGTGACCCGCGGCGATATCCAGCACGCGTATCGGCCCGGATAGTCCGTCCAGGGCAATGGCCCCGAGCGGCCCGGCCATGGGCGCCATCATCGGCGCCATGCTGTGGGCGAACTCCACCCAGACCGGGTTTTCCGGTTCCACAGTGCCTTGTCCGGGGAGCACGGTGTGGCCGTTCCGGACAATGTCGGCCAAGTGCAGATACGGTTCCGTCAAAGCCGGATTGCAGAGGAACCGTGCGGCCGAGGCGATGCAGGCGGGCGACCGGGGGTCCAAAAACACTGCGCTGGTCGGCGTGTGACTGTACCGGCCCTCTTCCTTGGCCAAGAGACCCTGGATCGTCAGGAAGTCGCACAGGATGCGTATGCCGCGCTCCGAGGCTCCGCAATGCCGCGCCAAAGAGGCCATGTCGCCCGGCCCCTCGCCTACGGCGCGAAACAGGTCCAGTTCGATCGCCGTACGCAATGCCGCCGTGCGTTGATAGGCCATCAAGGTTTCAAAAACAAGTTCGGGCGCAGGTGCGCCAGCGGGTCTGGGGGATGATGCCACGACGAGGCTCCTTATCCAGGATTTCCTGTCGAGGCTCCCGGATCTCTGCCAGTATACAACAGGCGTCCCAGTGAGCCTGCCGCGCCCCCTACCAGGGCTGCCAGAGCCGGGGTTAGCAACAGGTGAAAGAAGCAGGCGCCCCTCAGATCTTGCAGGATAAACGTGGCGAAATCGGCCATGCCGCTGCGCGCGAAGTCCTCATAGTCACCCTCCGCGCGAAGGACTTGTTCCTGGCGTGCGGTGCCCCAGAAGGCGTAAGTAGTCAGAAGCAGAGCCGCCAGCCAGATCAGTGACGCGATCATGGCAGACCAGAATGCGCCGGGCACACCGGCCCGGGCACTGCCTGTCTTGCGGCCGGTCGCCAGCCCGGCAAGCGCGAATATCGCGAACACCGCGCCATACTCGATCCATCCCAGCCTGATGTTGGTCCTGGTGTCCGGAAGAATCGCGTATTCAAGGAGGAATTCGGACGTGAACAGGATACCCGCAGCTAGACCAAACCCGGCCGCTATCCGCTGCACGGTCTCAACGAGGCGTCGTCCGGCCGGCTCTCCGGCCCACCGCAAAATACAACCCGAGAATGACCACCGGTCCAAGCAAGCTGAGAACTCCTGCGCCGCCCGAAATCGAATCGGGGCGGAGGAAGATCCCGGCGCACACCAGCACAGCATCCACGGCGACCGCGGCGCAGACACCTCTCCCCACGACCATCCCGGCATTCGACACATTTACGATCATAGTCCGGCCGGCGGCTTTCGCGGAGTTGGCTGCATGGCGTAAAATCGCCTGATGGCCGCTGCGCCCGAGCATCTGTCCGGCACCTTCTGGATTCTGGTCCTGTACGATGTCTGCGAGGAGATCCGCCTGGAAGAGCTGCGCGCCATCCTGGGGGCCCAGCCTGCCGGACGCGGCCCCAGCTTCCGCGGCCCTACGCCGGAATACGTGCGGTTCCAGAAGCCGCCGGTCATCGAATACCTGGAGCCCTTGGTGCTCGCGAGCGGCGAGCGGCTGCAGCACCAGATCCACTATTACGAATACGGCGTGGTGAGCATCGAGCTGCAATTGCCGTTCGAGTTCGACTGGCAGGAACTGATGCGCCTTTCCAGCCGCTGGATCGCCGCGCCGGAAATCGAGCAGCAGGCCGCCGCCAGCGTACGGCGCAGCCTGGAGCTTGCCCGCCCCGCCCTGGTGAAGCCCCGCGAGCAATGGCTCAGCGAAGACTACTACATCATCCAGCTCCGCCCGGTGATCAAGAGCGACGGCGGAACGGTCACCGGCGAGGAGCTGATCGCGCATCATGGCGACGACATCGCGCAGATCGTGCGCGGCGAAATGCAGCGGTTATCCGAGGATGAGCGCACCGAGATTCTGCAATCGCGCCGCTCATATTACCCGGAAGACCTGGTGGTGATCGGCTGGACCGCCGCCCTGGTCTACGACACGCCGGAGGGCGCGCTGCCCGCGATTCAATTGCTCGAGTATGCCAATTCGCAGTTGATCGAGTTCCGCTACTACGACGATATGTTGACGCGCCTGCTGGCGGATGTGTACCGCTCGCTCGACAAAGGCACGGGAGTGCTGGCGCGCTGGCGTATGGCGCGCGAGGCCGAGCGGCTGAACACCATCCGCCTGGACGTGCGCGAGCTGACCGAACGCATGGACAATTCGATCAAGTTCCTGAGCGATATGTTCTCCGCGCGGGTCTACAAGTTGGCCGCCGGCAAAGTGGGCGTCACGGATTACCGCCTGCTGGTGGACGAGAAGCTCCACACGGCCGGGGACCTGTACCAGTTCATGATGGACCAGTTCCAGCAAGGCCGCGCGTTCGTGCTGGAGCTGATGGTGGTAATTATTTTGGTGATCGAGCTGGTGTTTCTGTTTCGGGGGAAGGTGTAGGGGAACCAGACCGGGCGGCAATAGGATTGTCCGCCGCACAAAATAATTCTCGTTGCACTTGAAACGCTGCAGCCCTCCCGTTTCAATATCTTTTAAGTGCCAGCGTACTCTGGACCACCCACGCGCGGAGGTGCGGAGGGTAGCGGAGTTGCTGGTGGGCTGGAGGACGTGTGTCGGGCGGCTGGGCCTTTTAAAACCCGGTTGGTCCCGACCCAGGAGGAGGATGTTTCGCATGCGGGTGTATGGCCGAATTGGCGTAACCGTGTTGACGCTTGCGACTGCGTTAGTTGCGCAGCACCGCGTGGATCTCCACAATTCCTATCACCGTGTGATTGCCGTTGTGCCGCTGGCGGGCTCAGGCACGGCGGCGGACCCGGTAAGGGGGAAATACGTCCCCACAGCGCAGAGCGCAGGTCCCCCCGGGACTGGGATCATCGCCTTCGCAGCCGAACCTAGCGACGACGGCACGCGCGCGATCGTCGAATTGGTCGCAGTGCAGAGGGCGGCGCTGGCCCCGATCCTTGCGGATCATAGCATCCTGGTTTTCGAAAAGGGTGTCGCGAAGAGCACCGCCATCGAGTCGGCCATACGGCCCTTCCGCAAGGACTTCTCTCTTCAAAGCTTCGGGGTGGCGGTCCAATGAGGAAACTACCGTTCTACCTCCTTTACCTAGCTGCGGGCAGTGGGCTGCTGCTCGGGCAGTACCAAGGGAACCTCGACAGCGCCAGTTGCAGCGGAATCTCCGGGTGGGCATCGAACGGCGCCACTACGATCAATGTTGATTATTACGACGGCACGGTATACCTCACCTCCACGCTCGCGAACCAGAACACGGGCTCCGATTCCTATGTCGACGGCGGCTATCACGGGTTTTACTTGGCGCTGCCTCCGACACTGATGGACAACCAGATCCACAGCATCTATGTGCGCTACGGCGGCACTACCGTCAATGTGGGCAGCGATCCGCGCACTATCCAAAGCGATTCCTCGTCCACAGGTTACAAGTATTACTACACGGATACCCTGGAGAGCATTAACACGGCCAATTGGACGCAGAATGGAACGCTCGCGGTGTTGCCGACATGGGGCTTGAGCGCTACTTCATCGGGCGGCGGGAGCCTGATCTCGAAGGTGGCGGTCGGGGGGCCCTCGACAACCAACTACGAAGTCAACATGACGGTGGCGCTGAAGGCCAGCGGCGGCTACTACGTGGAGTATCTGCGGGCCACGTCGAATGCGCTGACGGGGCAGGGAACGTATTTCTCAGTGGAACTGCAGAACCCCACGTTCGGTTCCACCGGCGCCTGCACGGCCACCATGGCGGCGTACCAGCGGGTCAGCGGCGTAGTGACGGCGCTCTATTCGGCTCCGGCGGCGTGCCACGATGGGATGCAGGTGCGCTCCGTTCTGGTGGGCACGGTGGCGTACCTGATGGTGGACAATAACACGGTGTGGACAGGCGGGGTTACGGTTACTTCGGGGATGCCTGGTGTAGGGGGGCGGAGCATGCCTTCGGCGAATGCGATTTCACTGGTGGAGTTGGGTCCCTGGGACAACGTAGCCCCGTCGCCGGTAAATGCTAAAACATTCACCAGCACGATTTATCCCACCAGCGTGACGGCGGAATGGCAAGGAGCGGTGGACGATCCGAATGGCGTAGGGGTCGCATTCTATCAAATTTATCGCACGGATGGACTGTACCTATACAGTTACGACGGCTCATTGTACGACCCGACGCTGCAGCCGAACACGACCTATACATATCTGGTGCAGGCGCGGGACTTCCACGGCAACACTAGTACGGCAAGCACGCTGACTGTGACCACGCCTCCGGCAGGGGCGATTGATCCGCGGCGCGTGGGCGTTCGTCCCACAGGCAGCTACTGGGGGGAGCCGGGGAGCAGATCGATCTGCTCAGCGGCAACCTGAACTACTCGCTGCCGCTGATCACTGCGGTAGGGCGCGCGGGGCTCACGGCCACGCTCGCTTTGGTTTACAACTCGCAGAACTGGCGGACGATTCCGGGCGTGCAAGCAACAATCCTGGGCGCCGATACGGGATTCGGGTTCGGCTGGCAGCTTATGCTGGGGTCCTTGATGCCGGTCTATGGACAGGAGGCGGTCGTTCAGTACTACCTGTTCACGGACTCTAGCGGTGCGCAGTACCACTTAAATCAGCAGAATGGGTCGGTGTGGAGCTCGAGCGAGAGCGTTTACGTGTGGTACGATGCGAACGCCAATTTGCTGTATTTCCGGAACGGGACATTCTGGCTGATGGGCTGCGCCTCAGCGGGCGGAGAGCAAGACGCCGGCACGCTGTATCCGACGGTGGTCGAGGACAGCAACGGCGCAGGGTGGAGAACTAACCTGGGGTTACTCCTCCTTCATTTACAACGGCAACCGGTCGCTGGAAGAGGTGAGCACGCGCTATCTGTTGAGTACGAGCGGAGGGACGCAGTACACGTATACCTTCGGCCGCAACGACCCGAGCAACTCGGTGACGGTGCATACGGCGGTGGCGCTGGACGATCCCAGCGGCCCGGAGAAGTACTGGGCGTTCAACACCAACACCTCGATTCCCTGGAACCTTGGCCTGGTGGCGGAACTGCAGAATCGCACGGCGCCCGGAGTGACGCCGCCCATGCGACGAATTCTACACCTGGGCGCAGGATTCCGCGGGAGACGCGTACCTGGGCACGGTCATGACCACGCTGGACGAGGGGCAGACATACGCGCAGACGAAACAGACCGTGCAAACACAGGATTCGTATGGCAATGTCCTGACGACCCAGGTGTATGATTTCGGGAACCTGAACACGCCAGCCCGGACATACTCGAACGCGTATTTGACCGGCTCGAACTACACGTCGCGCTACATCTTCAACCGCCTGCTCACCAGCACGCTGACCAGCGTGACACCCCACATCACTCTGGCCTCGAACACCTACGACGGAGGGACCCTGTCCGGAACCGGCGGGGTGCCGCGCGAGCAGGATTCGGAGAACTACGGCGTCTACTTCATGTATCGCGGCAACGTCACGCAGGCGAACACTCCAGGCCGGACGATCAACACGACGTATGACAGCACGGGCACGGTGGTTTCCCAGAACGACAACAACGGCCATTCCGTCAACGTCACCACCTCGACGGCTACGAATTTTACGTTGCCGGACAAGCTCGACCCGAACGGGACGGGCGCGCTGGTGACGCAGGCGACATATAATCCCAACTTCGGTCCGGCGTCGGTGGCCGAGCCGAGCCAAACGATATACGATCCGGTGAACTCCCCGAATGGGACCGCGGCCTACACAAGCTACGATAGCTACGGGCGGATAGCGTATACGTTGGCGCCGTCGCAGGTGGCGGGGCAGGCGACTGGGGCGCAGACCAACTACACGTATTCGTATTCGACCCCATGGACCATCACGGCCACCACGCAGGGCAGCAGCGCGAGCCACTGGACCAAGAAGACGCTAGATGGGCTGGGGCGGGTGGCCAGCGTGCAGACGGGGAACGGGAGCACCGTCGTGTCGGAGGTCGATACGATTTACGCCCCATGCGCCTGCTCGCCGCTGGGCAAGATGTATCAGCAGTCGCAGCCTTATCCAGGCACAGGCACGGTGGTCTATACTACCTATGCTTACGATGCGTTGGGCCGCACCAAGACGGTTACGCTGCCGGATGGCGCGAGCCAGACGGCGTACACGTATCTGGGAAACGCGACCACGGTGACCGATCCCGCGTTGAAGTGGAAGCAGTATGCGAGCGACGCGTTCGGGGACTTGGTGACGGTGCTGGAGCCGGACCCGACGGCTAATCCCGTACCGGGTCCGCCGAATCCGCCGCCAGCCTACCCGGTTACCACAGCGCCCACGGGCATGCTCCTTACCAGCTATACGTACGATCAGCTCAATCACCTCCTCCAAGTGAGCATGCCGCGCAGCACGGCAGGGGGCCCCGTGACGCAGACGCGCACCTTCGTCTACACCCCCACCACATACTCGACACTGACCCTGCCCGCCCTCTGGCTGACCTCGACCACCAACCCCGAGAACGGCACGGTGAGCTATACTTATAACGCGGACGGAACCTTGGCCAGCAAGCACGATGCCAACGGCAACACGGAGACGTACAGCTACGACAGCTACCAGCGGCTGAGTGGCATTCCAGACCGGCAGCAAACCTTCACCTACGACACCTGCCCATCGGGCGCGACCGGCTGCACGAACGCTCCCGGCCAACTGGTCCAATCCACCTTCGGCAGCAACGTGGGGCCGAACGATTTGAGCTTCGCGCACAACTATTCATACACGCCGGCGGGAAAGGTGACCGGCAAGACGCTGATGCTGCAATCGGCCAATCATTCGCAGTATGGGGTCTTGGCTTCGGGGTCGTTAACCGTGGGCTACGCGTATGATAGCCAGGGCGCCCTCCTTTCGGTGACGTATCCAACGGACCCGGCTGCGGCAACCTATACCTATACGCTGGATGCGATGGAGCGGCCGACGGCGATGACCGACAACCGAAGCGAAACGTGGGCATCCGGAGTGACGTACAACGCGGCCAACCAGCCCCTGGGTGGTAACTTTGAGTTGTCTTACTCGGCCTCCGAAACGCGGACGTACAACAACCTGCTGCAGTTGACGCACGTCCGGCAGGCGACTTCGTCCGGCGCGCTGATGGA
>JBEKUO010000204.1:0-10843 GCA_049514955.1 Bryobacteraceae bacterium
GTTGAACTGCTATTTTGCCATGCCGTTCCGCAAGTCCGCGCGCATCACCGCCACGAATGAGGGACCCTATAGCATTGGCGCATTCTATTCCAACATCGATTATCAGATTGTGCCATCGCTGCCGGACGAAGTGCTCTACTTCCACGCGCAGTATCGGCAAGCCACGCCGAACATTCCCACCATGAATGACTGGCGCAGCAACAGCGATGCCGATAAACTGAAGAACCTCGACGGGAAGGACAACTACGTCTTCGTCGAAACGCGCGGGCGCGGGCACCTGATGGGCGTGACGCTGGGCGTGCTGCAGAATCAGGATTTCTGGATGGGCGAAGGCGACGACATGGTGTTCGTGGATGACGAGAGCCAGCCCATCGTCACCGGCACCGGCACGGAAGACTATTTCAACGGCGCCTGGGACTTCGGCGGACGCGACACCGCCATCCCCTTCGCGCATCTCTATAATGGCGCGCCGCTGATTGTGGCAGGCGAACGCCCCGGCGGCCGCTATTGCCTGTACCGCTGGCACGCCGACAATCCCATCGCCTTCACGAAGTATCTGAAGCATACCATCGAGCACGGCCACGCCAATCACCGCGCCGATAATTACTTTTCCGTGGCCTATTGGTATCAGGCGGGAGCGTACACCGACTTCCCGGCGCTGCCGCCCGTCGAAAGCCGCATTCCCAGGTTAAAGGCCGTGCCCGGTCCCGGCGGCGCGCAACCGGCGTAACTTTGTCCGTCAGACACTGGGCTAGGTCCCACGAGGCCCTGCGGCGGGGGTTGATCCTCAGGCTCGCTGGCGCCTGACAGTACTGCTCGGGTCTCTTTGTCCTTGACCAGACATTACCGCCGCGCTACATTGGCAGCAGTACTCCACACTCACTCGGAGGAGACCGTGAAACGAGTTTCTCAATGCGCGAAAGCCTTGACCTTGAACCTGGTTCTGATGCTGGCAGTTCCAGTAATTGCCCAGTGCCAAACTGTACGAACACTTGCCGTGAGCTCCCACACGGATATCTACCGCGCCGGCGGGTACGACGATGGCAGCGATGGAGTGCCGCCGGCGGTTTATTCCTTCTCCGCTGCGCCCCGGCAAATCCTCACGTTGCCGAGAGTCGCCGGTCTCTGGGATTGCGGTAGTGCGCCGCCCTATGGACCGGACGGATCGACCACGAGCGGGTGCGAACCGCACACCATCGAGACGCCCATTGGCCCTTTCTCGGGCATTGACATGACAGATTTCGTCGGTCCGTTGGCGGGTATGTTCCTGGAGGATAGCCTGCCCGCATCGGCGCCGCTTCCCCTGCGGTTTTATGTCAGCGACAGTTCCCAAGGTGGCATTCCAACTGACTTCAAGATCTTGAGTCCCCTAATCGGCCAGGTGTTCTTTATTGGCAACGGGTTAACTGGAACCGATACGGGCGCCCATCACGTGTTTTTCGTCCCGCCCACAGCTACTCATCTCTACCTGGGCTATGTCGATTCGTGCAGCAATTCCGTCCCGGGTTGCTACTATAATAACCGCGGAGCGGTTGCGGCCAACATTCAACTCCAATCCCTGGCAGGGAACTCGGTCGAACCATAGTCTGCGGCGGAGTCTCCCCCGATGGTTCTTGCGGCTCACAAAATCGACTGTCTCGCGCACCTTTCCCGGCGAGTCGGCTGGCGAGCCATTCAGAGGTATCACTTTGCCGGCCGGCAGAGAGCGCTGACAAGTCCGGGTGAGGTAAGTTGGTAAAGTGACCTAGGAGCGCCTATGAAAGCAATCGCGATCGCCTTGATGATGGCCGCGGCAGCGCTGCCCGCCGGTTCTCCCGCCGGCTTCGACCTCTGGAAAAGCGGCGAGCTACAGGCCTTCGAGAAAAACCTGGCGCCCAAGATCAACGCCCAAAAGGTAGCCACGCAGGCGCTGGCGAGCTACGGCAACCACAATGTCTTGATGGCCCATCGGCAAGGCGATGGCGAGGCGGAGTTGCACGAAACCCAGGTCGACGTGATGGTCGTCGAGAGCGGCGAGGCCACCCTGGTTGTGGGCGGCACGGTCGTCGATCCCCGGACCACCGCTCCCCACGAAATCCGCGGCCCGTCCATCCGCGGCGGTGAACAACGGGCGGTGGCTGCTGGCGATATCGTGCACATCCCCATCAACACGCCGCACCAGATGCTAGTCGCGAGCGGCAAGCAGATCACTTATTTCGTAGTGAAGATCGACGCGCCGTAGTGCGTCGTGGGCGCCAAAACCCCGACCCCCGACCCCTGCCCCCCGACCCCGGCGAGCAGCGCTCGCCCGTTGCCTCATACGCCGTTAACCCGCATCTTGGTAGCCGCCGCCCCTTCGATTTCGAGCTTGCGCATCTTATAAAGGAGTGCCTTGTAATCGATTCTGAGGATCTTGGCGGCCTGCTTGCGATTCCATCGGGATGCGTCCAGTGCGCGCAGGATAGCTTCGGTTTCGGCCTTGCGTTTGGCCTCGTCCACCTTCTCGAGGACGGGGAACCCCGTGCTGGCGCTCGCGCCGTTTGGATGGAAACGGATTACGCCGCCGGCTATGCCCGTGAGGCCTCCGTCGCCCGGCGAAACCGACGAGGCTGCCGGCATCTGGCGGCGGCTATGGCACGTCATTAACTGCTGCGCCAATTCGCCGGGATCCTGCATCACCAGGAGTCTGCGCATCAGGTTCTCCAATTCCCGCATATTGCCCGGCCATGCATATTCGAGCATCGCGTGCCGCAGCGCCGGCGTTAGGAGCGCGACGCTGGCGCCGTCCGTCTGATGCTTCCGCAGGAAGAACTCCGCCGCCGCCAGGATATCTCCCTGGCGTTCCCGCAGGGCAGGCACGCGCAGCGTGACCACATTCAGCCGGTAATAGAGATCGGCGCGGAAGCGGCCGTCCTCGATGGCCTTCGCCAAATCGCAATGCGTGGCGGCCATCACGCGCACGTCCAGGGGCACCCGGTCCTTGCCGCCGAGACGCTCGCATTCCTTGTCCTGCAGGACGTGCAGAAGCTTGGCCTGCAGGCGTACATCCATGTCGCCGATCTCGTCGAGCAGAATCGTGCCGCCCTGCGCCATTTCAAACTTACCTGGCTTGCTAGTGAAAGCCCCGGTGAATGCGCCCCGCTCATAGCCGAACAACTCGCTCTCCACCAATTCGCCGGGCAAAGCGGCGCAATTCAACTTCAAAAACGGCTTGTTCGCGCGCGGAGAGTTGGCGTGAATCTGGCGGGCAAGCACCTCTTTTCCGGCGCCGGTCTCGCCCTCGATAAGCAGCGGCACGTCCGAGACGGCCACGCGCCTCCAGGCCGCCTGCATATCCTGCCCCATCCAGCTTTCACCGAGACAGACCTCCGATTCGGCGGACGGCGCTTCCTGGACTTGGCGCGTTCCGCCATTCAGCGCGGTCTGAATGGCCTTGCGCAGATCTTCGTGGCTCACCGGCTTAGCCAGGAAATCGGTGGCTCCCCCTTTGATAGCTTGCACTACGTTGATCGTCGTGGCCGCGCCGGAGAGCACGATGACGGGCTGGTTGCGCCCCGTATTCCGCATCTCGCGAAGAGTGTCCAGACCGTCCCGGCGCGGCATCAGAAGGTCCAGCAGGACCAGCGAAATCGCGCGGTTGCGATCGAGACAGACCATGGCCTCATTGCCGTCCTCGGCTACTTCGACGGAGTATCCGAGGCAGCGCACTACCATCTCAAAATACTTGCGTGCGTCCGGCTCGTCCTCGACGATCAGAATGGTTCTGTCGCGGCTCATGGATTCACTCGCCCGGCAAAATCTGTCACCAGATGCCTCTGCACGTCATCGAGCTCGAAGGACTCCGTGGATACCGGAGGTGTGAACGGCAGCATGAAAATGAAAGTGACGCCCTGGTTGCCCGACTCGGCGAAAATCTCGCCGCCGTGCTCCCCCAAAATGCGTTTGCAGATGGCCAGACCCAGCCCACTGCCGGAGCGATCGCTGCCTCCGCCATAGGACGTGTGTTCCTGGAAGATCGTGCGGAGGTGCTCGGGGTGAACGCCCATGCCGTTATCGGTAACTTCCATGCGATAGACATTGGCGCGCCGCGAGGGGGCGCATCGCCGTTCGATCAAGACGCGATCCTGTGACACGGACGCGGACCGCCTGTCCCAAAAGGCGGGGAATCCACGGATCTGCATGTGACCGCCGCGCGGCGTGAACTTGCAGGAGTTCTCCAGGAGATTGATCAACAACTGCTCCACCTGCGTTGAATCGAAGCACAAGGGCTGCTCGGGTGCCTGCAGGTCCAGTTCGATCGAAATGCTCTTCTCGCCGGCAAAAGGCTTGACCTCATGGATGGCCTGACGGCAGCATTCCTGGATATCGGCCTGCCGGATTTGCGGGCGCAACCCCACATGCATTTCCGAGCTCCATTGAAACAGCGCGGCCGCCAGCCGGCTAAGCCGCCGGACGCTGTGGAGCGTCCTCTCCAGAACCTCCTGTTGCGCGGCGGTGATTGGTCCGAACTGTTCGCTCAAGAGCAGCCCGCAGTATCCGTTTACAGCCGTCAGTGGCGTGCGAAAGTCGTGCACCGCGCGGGCCAGAAAATTCATGCGGTCCTGATCGCATTCCTGAAGACGAAGCGTGGTCGCCAGCAAACAGTCCAGCATGGCATCGCGATCCTGACGCAGGGATCCCATGCGGCCAAGCCCGTTAGCGCCCTGCAGCGACTCATAGTGATTCGCCGCCTGTTCCAGGAGGGTTCGCAGCGTATCGAGGTGCACCGGCTTCAGCACCAGGGTGACAGTCGAAAAAGGCAGCACATCGAGTATGCGTGCGGCCTGCTCGCGGCTGATCGCCAGTACATGGGCGGCAGGCCGGCGGCGCTCAAGGAGATGCGGCAGGGGGGTCTGGAGATCGGAATCCCAAATGAACACATCCGCCGCGGGCGGCGCGTCGTCGGGATCCGCTACCAGCAGGTTCCATGCGCGGGCAGGGAGCGTAGCCAAAGCCTCTCGGCATAGCCGTTTGAGGCCATCGTCGCGCGAGATGAGCGCTATATGCAAACTGGCTTCTCCCCTACCCACTAGCTGCCACTCAATTAAACTAGCCCTCCCAGCAAGTGTCAATTCCTGGTTTTCCTAGGGCCTCTAAGAACTCCCCGATGCCTTCCCAGCAATCGTCTGATAGCCGCTCGGAGCGAACCTCGCAGCCGCCGTATTTTGACTGGCCCATTAGATCACAAATATTTTATATTCAGTAGCTTATAAGGAGCTTGGAAGCTCTGGGTTCACAGGTACTAGGTGGCTCAAGGAGCACAGCGGCTCTTCGTAGGAATACATGTACTTGATAGGCCACCAAGGACCGATATGCCATCAGCCAACGAACGTGTAATCGTCGATGCGGCAGCCGATGCCGAAGCGGCCGCCGTCCAGCACGCTCACCCAGACCACCTCGGCTTCGCAGCGCAGAGATCGGGGGGAATTGGTCTCGGTGCGAAGTGGAAACTTCAAAATGCACTCGACGCGCTCGCCTGCCGCCAGACGCTCGTCCACCACGCAAAAGAAGCCCTGGCTGCTCAGGTTTTCCGTCACCGTGGTCAGGACGCGGGTCTGCCCTTGCTTTTTCAAAAGCGAAAGGGACCAGCGAACCCGCACGCGCTGATGAACGCGTCTCTCGCCATTGGGCTGAATGTCGACTAGGTTGTCAGGCAACGATCGGGGCCTCCGCGATTTCTGGGGCTTGCGCCATCGTCCCCCTGTAGGACGGCGTGCGTCTGACTCGGCAAGCAATTGCGGGGCAAACTGCCTTCCGGGGAACTTGGCGCCCGTTTTCGTGCGGCGTTGAGGAACCGTCTGCCCACGTCGAACGTCGCCCAGCAGGCTACGGAAAAATGGTCCAGCGGGACCACTCCCTTGCGGTCGTGGCCCGGCAAGTTGCTGCAAACACGTGGGGCGGTTCTCAGCCGCGCGCGTCAGCAAGCCGTGTTGGCGCTTTCCGCAAGCTGCCGGACGCGTGCAAGCCATTGCCAAGTGGACTTGGTAGCGAACACGCCCGGCACCCGGATCGAGGTACCGAACAACGGACTGGCAGCTCCGATCCTGGAAAGCTTGCAGCCGAATCAGCCGCAAAGATTCCGACTCGCCGGGATTTCAACCCACTTTTTTGTATGCCGACTGCGGAAACCAAGCGCATGCGCCACTACTGTTCTGGTAGGGCAAGTGCTGTTAGACAGACGACCGCTAGCAGCTAATGGTAGATGTCCCGGCAGGCTAAATGCTTCTCCACCGAGCGTCTCAAGCTTTTGGTTCGCCGGGGTGGGGCAGGCGCTTTCGCCTGCCAAGCGCGACTCGGGGTCGACTTCTGTCACGGGCGGCCAGGCCACAGAGGGCACGCATGCGAAGGGTTACCAGTTATCTGTTGATCGCCGGGCTGTCAGTGTTTGCCGCGTGCTCGCGATCGCCGCAACAACGCGAGGCCCGGTTCCTGGAGTCGGGTAAGAAGTTCCTCGAAAAACGCGATTACACGCGGGCGGTGTTGCAGTTCAAGAGGGCTATCCAGGCCGCGCCGGCGGATGCGGAGCCTTACTATCAACTCGGCTTGACTCACGAGGCGGCCGGCCGCCTGGACCTTGCGGCGGCTAGCTTTCAGAAAGCCACGGAACTCAATCCCAAGCACACTGCGGCGCAACTGAAGTTGGCCAACCTGCTGACCATGCGCAACGGTAAAGCGGCTCTGGAAGACGCGCAAAGGCGGGCACAAGCGGTCGCCAGCGCTTTACCGGACAATGTGGACGCATTGAACACCCTCGCCTTGACGGAACTGCGGCTGGGTGAGCCGGAGGAAGCCACCAAACACCTGCAGCAGGCGCTGGAACGGCTCCCCGGCGGGCTGGAATCCGAGGCCCTGCTCATGCGAGCCCGGCTCGCTAAAGGCGATATGAAGGGGGCAGAAGAGGCCCTGCAAGAATCTGCTCGGAAAGCGCCTGAATCCGCCAAGGTCGCGCTGGTCTTGGGTAGATTCTATCTTGTCACGCACCGGCTCAGCTTGGCCGAGCAACAGTTCCGGCGAGCCATTCAATTGGATCCGAAGGACGGGCCGGCTTTGATGGACTTGGGAATGACCTTGTTTCATGAGAACCGGAGAGCGGAGGCGGGCGAAGTCTTCCGGCAGGTCTCGGCGCTTCCCGACAAGATCTACAAGCCGGTGCATGCCGTCTTCCTGCTCGAAACCGGGCAACGCGATGCCGCCATCGGAGAATTCCAGAAGCTCACCAGGGAAGATCCGAGCGATCGCAGCGCACGCACGCGACTGGTGAAAATCTATCTGGTGGCAGGCCGGCGGCGCGACGCGGAAAAACTACTGGCGGACGCCATCGCCAAGAACCACAAGGATGCCGACGCGCTGCTCCAGCGAAGCGAGCTGTACATGGATGCGGGAAGATATCAAGACGCGCAAAACGATATCAACCTGGTCCTGCACTTTGTTCCGGAGGCGGCGGAACCGCACGCGATCCTGGCGCGCTTGTATGAAATCCGGGGGGAAACGCTGAACCAAAGGCAGGAGCTCAGCGAGGCATTAAGGTTGAATCCCGGGCTTCTGACCGTGAGGCTGGAACTGGCGCGGCTGTTGATCGCGTCCAAGGCCGCCAACACGGCCCTGGAAGTTCTGGAGCGTGCGCCGGAAGTTCAAAAGCACGGCGTGCCTTTCATCGTCCAGCATAATTACGCGCTCCTCGATTTGGGGCGCCGGGACGAAGCTCGCCAAGGCGTGGCCGAAGGCTTGGGGCTAGCCAGATCGCCGGACTTGCTGCTACAGGATGCGTCGCTCAAGATCGGCGACAAGCGCTACGCCAACGCGCGTGCGTCGTTGGACGAAATCTTGAAACAGAACCCTGAAGATTTGCGCGCGCTTCGCGCGTTGATGCAACTCTATAGCGTACAGAACCAGAACGCCGCGGCTTTGACGATGGCGCGGGAATATGCGGCCGGGCATAAAACTTCCGCGCCGGTCCAAACCTTCTTCGGCGAATTGCTGGTGCTTCGTGGCAAGCCTGCGGAGGCCCGGAACGCATTCATGGCAGCGAAAGCAGCCGATCCTGGATACCGGCCGGCGGATCTGGCGCTCGCCCGACTGGACGTATCCGAAGGCAAATTGGAGCCGGCGCACCGGACATTGTCAGCCCTGCTGGCCACTCATCGGAATGATCCCGAACTGTGGCTGTACATGGGCTGGCTGAATAACATGGAGAAGAACTACCCCCAGGCGCTCGAATACTTCCGCAAGGTCGTGGATGCCGAGCCGGCCAATGTGGTGGCGCTAAACAACCTCGCCTATCTGTTGGCCTCCCAAACCGACCGTTTCGACGAAGCGCTGAAGTACGCGCAGCAGGTCAAGGAATTGGCGCCCGACAATGCGGGAGTGGATGATACCATCGGTTGGATCCTGTATCGGAAGGGCCTGTATCCGTCCGCTGTAAGGTACCTGGAAAGCGCGGCCAAAGGCGAGGCCGATCCGGCGATCCTATATCACCTGGGCATGGCCTACCTGAAGCTGGGCGACAAACGCGGCCAGGCAACGCTGCGGGAGGCCCTGAAGGAAGCCCCGGACCTGCCGGAGGCGCCGATGGCCCAACAGCTTCTGGCCGAAGCGGCGCCTCGATCCAACTGAGGACGGGCGCCGATCGCGGCGCGAATGCCCAAAGTTTTTCCCATAATCTCGAAAACTCGCTTCTTGCGGACGGCAGGTATTGGCAGCGAGCGCTCAAAATAACAGACCCGTCGGGCCAACTTCGTGTTCTGGCGGTGTGGCACAAGGATTGCCGGGAGAACTGACGCATGAAGTTAAACGTGCGCTCATTCGTGGCGTCGTTGCTCTTCGCCGGTGGTCTGGCCCATGCGTCGATCCTTCCGCCGACGGGGTCCGCGCCGGTGCCACCGGATGTGTTTACGACACCGGGTGGCGGCCCGTTCCTGGCCAGCACGGGCACGCTGCCTTTCGTCGCGGAAAACTCTCTCGGTCAGGTCACGATTTCCGGAACATATTCGGCGCAAGTCTATGCCGACCCGAACAACGTCTTCTGCGCGGGCTGCCTGGATTTTCTCTTTGAGATAACCAGCAGTGCAACTTCCACCGACGGCATTGCGCGCATAACGGATACCTCCTTCAGCACTTACCTGACAGATGTCGGCTATTCCACGGGCACAGGGAGCGTGCCGGGTGGCGTTTATCCCGTCACCGTGGACCGCAGCAGCAACGGCGCCGTCATTGGCTTCAATTTTGAGCTACCCGCAGGAATCGCGCCGGGCGATTCGACTGAGATTCTGGAAATTGAAACGAATGCCACAACGTATATGCCCGGGTCGCTGCAGATCACCGACGGCGGTGTTGCTACCGTCGTGGCTTTCGCCCCGGACGCAGCACCCGAAGCAACTACCGTCAGCATGATGTTGATGGGCGCGATCCTTTTTGGAGTTGCCTTTCTCACTCATCGCCGGACGGCTGCCAGGTAGCAACGGACCGATTCTTGGGGCACAGGTCCGGTACGCCTATAATCCGGAATCCGAAGGTTTCGGATTAATTCCCAGAATTCGCCCCTCCGGGTTTCCGCGGAGTTCCGGTTGCAGGTTGCGGACTTAGTCCTGCCGCGCACGGGACGCTGGCGCGGTGCCCTCTGGGACCGGCTCGGTAAACACAGTAGAATCAGCACAACTCCTTCTAGCCGGAGACCCCCTTGGACCTATCAGGGCGCGCTTGCCCAGGCGTCAGAGGTTTGGTCTAAGCCGTGCTCACCGGGCGGCTATGTTCCCCACGGCCCCGGGGGTGTCTCCACGTCCGGAGTTATCGCCCTTATCTCTCGCGCGAATGCTCTGGAAATCGAAGCTGGTGATCGGACTGGTGTGGCTATGTCTGTGCTTGCTCTCGGTGGCGGTGGTGTACACGCTGCCGGCTACGTACAAGGCCGAAGCCGTGATCCTGGTGGACCGGCAGAAGATACCGGAGAGAATTGTCGCCTCCACGGTTAATGCGGAGGTTCAGGACCGGCTGGCAACAATTTCTCAGCAGATTCTGGCCACCAGCCGACTGCAGAAGATCATCGTTGCCTTCCATCTCTACGAGCGTGAACGGGCGCACCTTCCGCAGGAAGACATCATCGAAATGATGCGCCAGGATACGAAGATCAGCCTCGAGAAAGGCTGGAGCCAGGACCGCACGGGCGCCTTCAGGATCTCCTACCAGGGCCGCGATCCTGCAACTGTAGCCGAAGTGGCCAACCAGATTGGCAATCTTTTCATCGACGAAAATCTGCGCACCCGCGAGACCCATGCGGAAGGGACTTCCGAGTTCCTCGAGGAGCAATTGCAACAGGCCAAGAAAACGCTCGACACACTGGAAGTGCAACTCACGGAGTACAAGCTCAAATTCAAGGGCGAGTTGCCGGAGCAGGAGAACGCGCTGGCCGGAACCCTTTCGCGTTTCGAACTTGAGCTTCGAGGCAATCAGGACGCCACCAACCGGGCCGAGCAGTCCAAGGCGTTGCTATCCACCGCGCTGAGCATGGCTGAATCTACCGCGAAAGTGCTCGAACATGCGGCAGCGGAAGGAACCGCCCGGAAGGATTCAAACGGCGCCAGTTCCGTGAAAGACGCCGCGACTCTGCAGGGGGAGTTGGACGTCCTGCAGTCGCGGTATACCGACGAGCATCCGGATGTGCAGCGCCTGAAGCAACTGCTGGCCGCGAAAAAAAAGGCCGGGCCGGAGAAGTCCGCGACAGCGCCGGCTTCCGTTACTCCGGGAAATGACGGCGCTGGAGGAGGGGCCAACCCTGAGGATGCCGCGGCGGCTCCGGATCTGTTGCAGCAGCGCGAACGGATCGCCAGCT
>JBEKUO010000205.1:0-10815 GCA_049514955.1 Bryobacteraceae bacterium
GAAAGTACCACGTGACCTCTCGGGCTCCCACCTTGCGGACACCCTGTGCCGGCGTTGGCGATACACCATCGTGCACCAAGTCGGCAGTCATATCATCCTAGAGACCTCTGAGCCGTTCCATCAGCGGATTTCTATTTCCGGACCACGACCCGCTTCGCCTCGGCGCCTTCATCTCGATTCTGCGGTCCGTCGCCAGGCACAAGTGTGTCTCACGGGACGCGATTATCGCCACTTTGTAGCGTGCGACGCCCTGTGCTCACTGGCGCTCGCTATGGAGGCGCGCTGGGCACTTTGGATCAGGGACTAGGACCAGGGAAGGACAAGACCCCGGTCCCAGGCCCCTTTCTTCCTCTCGCCTTACGGGAAAATCCCGCGTACTCGCGTCGCTTCCGCCACGCGCGATACGGCCAGGATGTAAGCTCCGGTCCGCATGTCGGTGCGATAGCTCTCGGCGGTGCCGTAGACTTCCTTGAACGCCGAATTCATGGTCCGCTCCAGATACGCGTTGACCTCGATTTCGGTCCAGAAGAAGCCGTACAGATCCTGCACCCACTCGAAGTAAGAGACAGTCACGCCGCCGGCATTGCATAGGATGTCCGGAATCACCAGCACGCCGCGCTCGAACAGTTCCTTATCGGCGCCTGGCGTAGTCGGGCCGTTGGCCGCTTCTGCCACGATCTTCGCCTTGATGCGGTCCACGTTGTCCATCGTGATAGTGTTCTCCAGCGCCGCGGGCACCAGGATGTCGCACTTCAACTCCAGCAGATCCTTGTTGGAAATGAAGTCGCAGCCGGGGAAGCCTACCACTGTTCCGGTCTCATCCTTGTACTTCATCACGGCCACGGGATCGAAACCCGCACCATTATAGATGCCGCCTTTGGAATCGCTGACGGCAATAATCCGTGCGCCGTCCTCGTGCAGCAGCTTGGCGGAAATGCTGCCGGCATTGCCGAAACCCTGCACCGCAACCGTCGCCTTGGACAGGGTAATGCCCTTGGCTTCGCAAGCGCAGCGCGAGGTGAACTGGCAGCCGCGCGCGGTAGCCTCGTTGCGGCCCTTGGAGCCACCCAGACTGAGCGGCTTGCCGGTCACACAGCCCAGCTCGGTGTGGCCATGGAACATGCTGATGGTGTCCATGAACCAGGCCATGGTTTGGGAGTTGGTGTAAACGTCCGGCGCGGGGATATCGCGGTCCGGCCCGATGATCGGCGAAATCTCAGTGGCGTAACGCCGGGTCAGGCGCTCCAATTCGCCAAGCGAAAGCTGCTTGGGATCCACGCGCACGCCGCCCTTGCCGCCGCCATAGGGAATATTCACGGTGGCGCACTTCCAGGTCATCCAGGCCGCCAGGGCCTTCACCTCGTCGAGGGTCACGCCGGGGTGATAACGGATACCGCCCTTGGCGGGGCCGCGGGACAGGTTGTACTGTACCCGGTATCCTTCGAATACCTGAATTCGCCCGTCGTCCATGCGCACGGGGATGGAAACGATCAGTTGCCTTTTGGGTTGTTTCAGGATTGCTCGTAGACCGTCGTCCAGTTTGAGGTAATCGGCCGCGATGTCAAACTGCTCTTGGGCGATCTCAAATGGATTCAGGTTCTCTTTGGTCAAAACGGCTGTACTCATGCTTTCTCCTTGTTTTAGAAGCTGCTTGCGGTAACAAGCTCTTCGCGGTTCTGCACTTGCCGCACGACGCCCAACCGGTAGAGCGGGACATCTTGACGGCATAACTCGCACGCGCCGGCATCGGCATAATAGCTGGCCTCGATCTTGGCCAGGTAGTAGAACGGAATGGATCCGAAGCCGAGGGTCTGCGGCGTCGGCTGATAGGCCAGTACGGCCAGCGCCACCACCTGGGCCCCACGGGCTTCCAGCAGCGCTCGGGCTTCGGTGAGGAGCGCCCCAGACCGCAGAATATCGTCCACCAGGACGACCTTCTCGCCCGCCACCGGCTCCAGAAACTGGCGGAAGCGCATCGGAACGTCCCGGCCTTCTTTTTCGGCCCAATAGACCTGGCCTGCGCGCAGCGCCTCGCACAGTCCGTAGGCCACCGGCAAGCCCGCCGGCGTAGCCGAAACGATTGAAAGCTCGGGAATTAGCGCGCGCAGCTCGGGATTGGCGCGGAGCCGGCGGCTCAGACCGACGCTGAGCGTCTTGGCGTGGCGATGATAACGCATGGCCAGCGCCGTTTCCAGGTTGATGTCCGTGTGGAGGCCGTTGAGGCACTCGAAATGTCCGCGCTGCAGAGCGCCGGTCTGGCGCAGTAACGAGAGCACTTCATCCTGCGTAGGAACCAGTTCCATGGTTTACCTCTCAATATGGTGACGATTACATATTATCAGAGGTTTTTGTCGTTTACCAACGAAAAAGTGGTGCTGCCGCAAAATTCAACGCAGTTTGTCCTCCACCCTGCGTATTTTATCCTCCATATGCTCCTCGCGGTCGATCCGGGTGCCGAAACGCAGAATGGCTGCGCGGCGTGCCAAGCTGGCCGTTCGTTGGAAGAAATGTGCGCTTCATGGGATAATTCAACCTGATGAGATAATCTACGGATGGAGCGGCGATTCGAGCACCGGTTCGAGTGGGATACAGGGAACATAAGGTATCCTTCGAGCGGGCCGCGACATTGTTTCTCGATCCAAACGCGATGTCGATATTCGACGCTGCGCACAGCGAGGAAGAGGAGCGTTGGGTGCCCCTCGGCATAGATCGAGCCGGGATGCTGTTGGTCGTTTGCCATACGTTTCGCGAAGATAAAGCGGCTGGCGGCAAGGCGGGCGCAAAGGTGCGTCTGATCTCCCCCCGGCGGGCAGACCGTCGGGGAAACCGCACAGTATCGGGGACTTGAACGATGAAAGCACATTACGACTTTTCGAAAGGGGAGCGGGGCAAGTTCTACCGGAAGGGTGCGCGCCTGCGGCTCCCGATTTACCTTGACAGCCGGTTGCAGCAGCGCCTGGAGCGCATCGCACAGAAGAACGGCCAGGATCTCGGCGAGATTGTGAGCAATGTCCTGGCCAAGGAAGTCGAGTTGCTCGAAGAGTTGACCTGATGCAGACGCCTCCGGCGCACCGTCCCGGCTAGAACCACATCCTACTCCGGTAGTGGGAATCGCGAAATTCATCGCAGCTTCTCCTCCACACTACGGATCTTATCCTCCATAGGCGAGGTGTTCCCCTCGCTCCAGTCGTGAAGGAATTGAGTTATGTGGTGAGCTGGCGGATCCTCGCGGCGACCCTCCGTTACATGATCTTCAGGAAACGCTACCATATCCGCGCCGCGTTTTGAGGAGTGGCCCCGCGCGGGGAAGTCAGCGCAGTTTTTCCTCGACACTGCGGATTTTGTCCTCCATGTGCTGTTCGCGGTCGATCCGAGTGCCGAAACGCAGGCTAGATGTGATACGCGGCACGCCCATGCCATGCAGCACCTCGTGACAGCGTTTGATGGCGGCAAAGACCTCGTCCCATTCGCCTTCGATGTTGGTGCCGTAGGCGTGCAGTTTGGTCTTCAGGCCAGCTTCGGCCAGCACCCGCTCGCAAGCCGCGACTTCTTTGGACACCGAAGTCCCGATGCCGATCGGGACGACGCACAAATCTGCGATGACCTTCATGGGATGCCTCCTGGACACCCACAGTCTAGCGCGGATGGTTGAAAGGGGCCAATAACCAGAGGGCCGCTGATGAACACGGATTAACGCGGATGAAAGCGGCGCCCCCTCTACCGCCGTGGTAAGCCTCCCGGCGTGATAGCGTAAGGCAAGGAGCAGGCAATGGAAGTGCACGTCACCGGAGATTTGGAAGTGAAGCTGACGGACTCCGCCGCCAGGCAGGGCCGCACCTGACGAACTAGTGCAGGACGTTCTAACGCGCTATTTCGAAGAAGAAACCCGCTTCTTCGAGGCCGTGAAGCGCGGCGAGGAAGCCATCGAGCGCGGCGAATATCTCACCCATGAACAAGTCGGCCAGCGCCTTCAGCGGTTTTTACAAACCTGATGCAGGTCCGTTGGTCGATGCCAGCGGCCGAAGACCTAGAGTGACCTAGAGAGGAGGTTACGACCTCGGTCTTCCAGCCGCAACCAAGTGCTCCTCAAGGCACGGCAGCGCGCAAGTACAACTCCACCCGGTCCGATGTCCAGGTAGCAACTCCGGACCCGAAGAAGTCGGTGTCTTCGGTCCAGATCGGGCACCGAAGGGTAAGCGCGGCGGCCAGTACCGGCCAATCGTCCATATCGCGAACCGCGAGACGCTGACGGGCAACGGATTCAAAGCCCGAATAGGTGTCGAACTCGACGACCTGAACGAGTTCGCCAAGCGACGCCAGAATGTCCACTGCCGGGCCGACGGGGACTCGCCGCTTCTGCAGCACGCCCGGCAGGTGCTCGCGAGCCTCATCGAAGGCGACATCCGGAGCAAAGAAGTCGACTCGGCCGCCGTACTTGATGAGCAGCCCACGGACTCGGTGTCCGAGGACGGCGCGAATCAAGATATTCGCGTCGAGCACCAGCATTGTCACCCCTTCGACTTCCGGCGGTTACCGCGAGCTTTCTTGAAATCCTCAACAAGCTCATCCTCGTTGGTTCCGGCGGCAGAGATCAGGGCTTCCAGTTGTTCTCCGGCCGCGCGTAGAGCTTCCAAATCAGCCTCGCTCGGTTTCCGGCGCGCAGGAACGTAGAAACCGATGGTGGCGCCGTGCCGCGTGATGGCAACCGGGGCGGGCGATTCCAGATAGCTGGAGAGGTTCTCCCGGAACTCTCGTATTCCAACCTTGGTGCTTTGCATAATTGTGTCCTTCATGCGTACACAATGATACCACACGGCCCTCCAACTTTGGGCGGGACGCCGACGACCGCCAGGAGGACAGCAAAGCTCGCCGTACATTTGTTATGCTGATCGCACACGAACATGGCTAAACCAACCAAACCGCCCGTACGCGCGAAGCGCGCCAAAACCGAAGTCCAGGAAGAATTCGCAGAGATTCGCCAGGAGGCCGAAACCGCCCGCGAGTCCGCCGATGCCAAAGCCCAGGAGGCCGCCCGCCTGCGCGCGGACGAGGTCCGGCAGACCGTCGCCGGCGTCACCGTGGAAGGCGTGGTCCAGCGGATCTCCGGCCTGGGCCTCGAGATTTCCAAGGCGCTTTCCGATGTCTCCGGCAAGCTCGTCGAGGAGGTCGAGCGGCTCTCCACCGTGCGCGAGGCCGTCGGCCTGGAGCGCGCCGAACTGGAGCGTCTCCACAAATGGCCGCCACCGCGCTCGACCAGTTGGTGCAGGATCATGCCCGCGAGAAGGAGCGCCTGGAAGCCGAGATCGCCGCGCAGCGCGCCGCCTGGGAGGAGGAAACCGGCAACGCCGAGCGCGAACGCAAGGAGCAGGAAGAGAGCCTGAAAAAGGCGCGCGCCCGCGAAATCGAAGAGTACGAATACAAGAAGAACCTGGAGCGCAAGAAGAACCTGGACAAGTACGAGGAAGATCAACGCCTGCAGGAGAAGAAGAACAAGGAGCGGCAGGAAACGCTCGAAAAAAGCTGGCAGCAGCGCGAGACCACCTTGAAGGAACAGGAGCAGGAGCTACTGCGGCTGCGCAAGGAAGCGCAAGAGTTCCCCGAGACGGTGAAGACCGAGTCCGAGAAGGCAGCGGTGCTGGCGGCCAAGGCCGCGGAGCAGAAATTCGAGCAGGAGATCCTGCTGCTGAAGAAAGAAGCCGATACCGAGAAGCGCCTCTCCAGCCTGCAGGTGAAGACGCTCGAGGAGACTATCGCGCGCCAGGCGGCCCAGATTACGGCGCTACAGAAGCAAGTGGACGAAGCCAAGCAGCAGGTGCAGGACATCGCCGTGAAGGCGATCGAAGGGGCATCGGGGGCGAAGGCGCTGGCGCATATCAACCAGATCGCCATGGAGAAGGCGAAGCGGCCTCAGCAGTAAGGGGTAGGTGATCGACGCTTACACCGCCCGCCACTGATCGGGGTGCGAAGTGCGTGTTGTGTGTGTGGAGTTAGCACTCGCGGATCGACGACCGTCGTGGCCCATCGAGTCCTCCAGCCCCGCGCGGTCCCTTACATATCTCAAGTTTGCACCCCCGCCCTTCCCCATAGCAAAATAAGATCGCAGCATGCGATTGTTCACCGCCATCGATCTTCCCGCCGAAGTGGTCCGCAGCCTCGATACCCTCCTGGACCACCTACGCCCCGCGGCGCACATCAAGTGGAGCGCGCCAGCCAATCTCCACATCACCATCCGCTTCATCGGTGAATTCGCCGAACAACGCCTGCCCGAGCTTCGTGCCGCGCTAGCCAGCCTGCCCGCACATCCGGCTATCCCCATCGCGGTCCGCAAGCTGGGCTTCTTCCCCAATCCCCACTCCCCGCGCGTTTTCTGGGCCGGCGTGGAAGCCTCGCCCGACTTAGCCGCGCTGGCCTCGGAAATCGACGCAGCCCTCGAGCCTTTGGGCCTTCCGCCCGAAGGCCGCCCGTTCTCCCCCCACCTGACCCTTGCACGCATCCGCGAGCCCGCAACCATGCAAAAGCTGCGCGAATCCATCGCCGCGCTGCCTTCACTCGAATTCGGCGCCTTCATCGCGGACCGTTTCTACCTCTATGAGAGCCGCCGGACTCCCGCGGGTTCCGTGTACACTAAACTTGCGGAGTTTCCGCTTTCAAAGTAATGACCGGCGTTCTGGCACTTCTGATCGCTTATCTGCTGGGCGATATCCCGTTTGGCTATCTGTTGGTCAGGCTGACCACCGGACGCGACGTACGCGCTTCAGGCAGCGGCAATATAGGGGCCACCAACGTCCTGCGCACCACTGGCCGCGCGGCGGGCATCGCCACCCTGCTGCTCGATATCGGCAAGGGCTACCTGGCGGTATGGCTCGCCGGCCGGCTCACAAACGGGAACGTCGAGTGGATGAGCGGCGCCGCGTTGGCAGTCATGGTCGGCCATTCGTATCCGGTGTTTCTGCGTTTCCACGGCGGCAAAGCTGTAGCTGCCTTCGTCGGCGGATTCCTCTGCCTGACACCCATACCGCTGGCGGCCGTTCTGGTGGTCTTCGTCGCCATGGTCGCCTGGACCCGTCACATCTCGCTGGGCTCCATCGTCGGCGCCGGCACGTTCCCGCTGGCGGTGTGGCTGATCGAGCATCCGCCGTTCACGGTCGTGATGGCAGCGGTCCTGAGCGGCGCACTCATTATCTATCGCCACCGCGAAAACATCGCCCGGCTGCGCGCCGGAACCGAGAGCGTGTTCTCGTTTGGGAGCCGCAAGTGACCGAGCTCGCCATCGTCGGCGCGGGCAGTTGGGGTACTGCGCTTGCTGTCGTCCTCGCTCCCCGCTTTGCACGCATCCGTCTGTGGGTTTACGAAAAGGACCTCGCTGAGCGGATGCGCGCCACCCGCATCAACGACGTTTACCTGCCCGGCTTTCGCCTGCCTGCCAACGTAGCGGTGGAGACGGAATTCGCGGATGCGCTGCCCGGCGCCGAGATCGTCCTCAGCGTGATGCCGTCGCACCTGGTGAGGCCGCTCTACCAACAAATGTCGGATTGTCTGGCGCCCTCCATGGTCTTCGTAAGCGCCACCAAGGGCCTGGAGAACGGCACCCTGCTGCGCGCCTCCGAAGTCATTCGCGAGATTGTGGCCCTGCGCTTCGAGCCGCGCGTCGCGGTGATTTCCGGGCCCACTTTCGCCCGTGAAGTGGCGCGCGGCGATCCTACACTGCTGGTGGTGGCCTCATCGGATCCGGCGCTGGCCGCCAGCGTGCAGTCTTCCTTCTCGGGCCCCACCTTCCGCCTCTACTCCAGCGGCGATCCCGCCGGAGTGGAAATCGGCGGCGCGGTGAAGAACGTGGTGGCGATCGGGGCGGGGGTCTGCCATGGCCTGGGGCTGGGCAGCAATACGCAGGCCGCTTTGATCACCCGCGGACTGGCCGAAATGACCCGCCTCGCCATCGCTATGGGCGGCCGCCCGCAAACCCTCGCCGGACTAGCGGGGCTGGGCGACCTGGTCCTCACCTGCACCGGGGAGCTTAGCCGCAACCGCACGGTCGGCCTGGAGCTGGCTCGCGGGCGTAAACTGGAAGAGATCGTCAGCTCGATGAAAATGGTGGCCGAAGGTATCAAAACGACCAGTGCGACCGTCGACCTGGCCCGCCGCCATCAAGTGGAGATGCCCATCTCCAACCAAATGTTTGACATGCTTACCTTCGGACTACCTCCGCAAGAGGCTATTCGCCGGCTGATGGAGCGCTCGCTTAAGGGTGAGTAAATGAGCGCAACCTTGTATGCAGCCGAGGGTTAAAAGTGATATGGGGGCAGCCGCAGCCACCCTGGACTACGACGCCGAGTTGATGCTCCGCGTCAAGGACGGGGATGGCATCAGCTTCGGTCTACTGCTGGACAAACACCGCGCACCGGTCGTTCATTTTCTCTACCGGCTGGTGCAGGAGCAGCCGGTAGCCGAGGAACTGGCGCAGGAAGTGTTTCTGCGCGTGTATCGCTCCCGGTCGAGCTATGAGCCCACCGCCAAGTTTACGACCTGGCTGTTCCGGATCGCCACGCATCTGGCGCTCAACTGGCTGCGGGACGGCAGACACGAACGGGGGCAGCAGCGCCTCGATGACGGGTTGCCGAACGCGCCCAGCCGGCAGATCTCCGACGGCCGGCCTTCCGTGGAGCAGCAACTGGTGTACGAGGTCAAACTGGAGCAGGTCCGGCAAGCGGTAGCTACACTGCCCGGAAAGCAACGGGCGGCCGTTTTGATGCACAAGTATGAAGAGATGGAATATTCCCAGATCGCGAAGGTGCTGGGATGCTCGGAATCGGCGGTGAAATCGCTGCTGTTCCGGGCTTATGAATCGCTGCGCGCCCGTTTGGCGCATATAGGATGACTATGAATTGCCCGATAGAAAGCCGGAACCCGGAGATGCTGGTGGCATATCCCGCCGGCGAGCTCGATCTGGAAACCGCGAGTGCAGTGGAGCGCCACTTGGCTCAGTGTCCAGCCTGCCGGTCGCTGGCCGCGGACCAAGCCACCGTTTGGAAGGCCTTGGACGCCTGGGAGGCGCCCCGCATCGCGCTGGATTTCGACCAGCGCCTCTTTCGCCGGATTCGCGAGGAGGTGCGCTTCTCCTGGTGGGAGCGGATTTCGCGGCCGTTCCGTCCTCTGCCGTTCCGCCAAGCCTTGCCGCTGACGGTCTCCGCCTGCCTGCTGCTGATGGCGGGCCTTGTTTTGCAGCACCCGGGCAAGATTGGCTTGGTCAAGCCGCGCCACGAAACCGTGCGCTTGGACCAGGTAGAACGAACCTTGGACGATCTGGAATTGTTGCGGCAGGTCGGCATGGCAAATCAGCCAGAAAACGTGAACTCCCATGCGATGTGATTTTATGCGCCCCTTGGCCCTCAGTTTCGGATTAGCAATCGCGTTCGCGGCCGCGGGGCAGACCGCCCCGCCCGCGCGGGCGGCGGACGAGTCCGCGGCAACTCAACAGCAGCCAACGGGGAATCCGATCGACCGTTGGAACCGGATGTCTCCCGAGGAACGCGAACGCCAGCTTGCCAAGCTGCCGCCCGAGCGCGCGCGGCTGATCCGCGAGCGCCTCCGGCAGTACAACCAGCTCCCGCCGGAGGAAAAGGAAACGCTGCGTGAGAATTACCAGAGATTCACCCAACTTCCTCCCGAAAAGCAGGAGATCGTCCGTCAGCGCATGCGCGAGTTCCGCGAGTTGCCGCAGGCGCGCCGCCTTGTGATTCGCCACGAAATGGAGGCGCTCCGGGCGCTCCCGGAAAGCGAGCGCCACGCCCGCATGAACAGCGAGGCGTTCCGCACCCAGTTTTCGCCGCCGGAACAGCAAATCATCCGGGACGTCACGGAAAACGTGGCCCCCAAAAGATAGCGATCTATTCTCTGACGGCCGGCAAATCCGCGTCCAGCGTGCCGCTCAGGGGTTCGCTGATGTTTTCGAGCGGCGGTTCAGCCGGAGGATCCCAGGTGTCCACAGCCGCCGGCGAGTCGCCAGCCAGCCGGTAATCGGCTTGGCTGCGCAGCCAACCGATAATGAACGCCGCGTCGCTGTTCAGTGTGATGGCGTGCGTCAAGGCGGAATCCCATCTGCCGCGTCCGGCATCTTCTTCTACCTGAGTAGCCATCTCCCGTATCCTGGCAAATCGTCCTTTTACGGTGTAGTCCATTTTGGCTCCTTCCTTCTCGGCCACGAATATTAATGGTTTTCAGATCCGATTATATCCTAAATCTTCCGCTGAGGCAAAGCCGGTAGCCGCTCGTAAAACGCCGCCCGGGGACACGTTGGCTTGATTCGCCACAGCCCCGATCTGTTCCCGGAAGTTACTACAAAGGTTAGCCGTTAACCGAAGAAAATCTTGACAGGACTTGCTGGCGAAAGGACACTCAAGGACATCGTACACGACGACGGAGAGCGCCCGGTGAGCGCTTTCAGCGATCCACAAACCACCGGAGAGATACCATGCGAGACGTAATGAGATACTCACTGGCTGCCGTCCTGCCGGCAGCCGCGATATTTAGCACTAACCTTTTGGCACAAGAGCAAGCAGCGGCGGTCACACTCAGTACGATTTATTCGTTCGCGGGCACGGACGGGCTTGGCCCGGATGGCAGCCTGGTTATGGATAAGACCGGCGCGCTCTACGGCGTCACGTATCTTGGCGGGGCCTCGGGCTTCGGCTCGGTGTTCCAGTTGATTCCGCCCGCGGTGGCTGGCGGCGCCTGGACCGAGAGCGTGCTGTACAGCTTCGCCGGCGGTACCGACGGGAGCCATCCCTATGGAGCCCTGGCGATCAACACGAAGGGCGA
>JBEKUO010000206.1:0-13778 GCA_049514955.1 Bryobacteraceae bacterium
CGGCGCGCGTCCGCCGCATGCTGGCCGATGATCGGTTGGAAGTGGAGGCCGGCTTCATGAAAATGCAGGTCTCGGTGGATGACGTGTTGGAGGTCCTGCCCGAATCCACCGGCAGCGGCGCCAAGCTGCCGAAGAACGTGAGCTTCAGGCCCGCGCCGGAGCTGGCGCCGGTACACCAGGAGATCAACGTGATCGGCCAGCGCGCCGAAGAAGCGCGCGACAACGTGGACCAGTTCCTGGACCGCGCCGTGATGGCTACCGCCAGCCGCGTGCGCATCGTGCACGGCCATGGCATGGGAATCCTGCGCAAGGTCCTCTGGGAACTTCTGGCGAAACACCCGCACGTGGAGAAGTACTATCAAGCGCCGCAGCAGGAAGGCGGGGCGGGCGCCACAATCGTCGAGCTGAAGGAATGATTTAAGGCACCTCTTCCGCGTGGGGAATGGTTGACACGGCGTTCCGCTTATGCTGTATCATGGGTCGAATCGGAGGGCTCCATGAAGAGGTTTGCCGCTTTTCTTGCCGTTGCTGTTTGCCTTCTTCCCCGTTTGGCGCTGGGTCAGGGAACGTCCGGCGACCGGTTTGTGAATTTCGAGTCTTCGCAGACCAACCCGGTCCGGCTTTCGCCGGACGGCACCAGGCTGTTCGCCGTGGATACGCCGGATGCGCGGATCTCGGTCTTCGACGTCTCCAAGCCAACCAGTCCTGTGTTGATCGCCGAGATTCCGGTGGGCGTCGAGCCGGTCTCCGTGAATCCGCGCAGCAACGACGAAGCGTGGGTGGTCAATCAGGTGTCCAACAGCGTCAGCGTCGTGTCGGTTTCGAAGGGCATTGTCACGGATACGATCCTAGCCAAACCGGAGCCCATGGACGTGGTGTTCGCGGCCGGACTGGCCTTCGTTTCCGTGTCGCGAAGCAACCAGATCAACGCATATAGCGTCACGACGCACGCCCTGGTGGCGTCCATTCCGGTATTCGGTGGCAGTCCGCGGGCGATGGCGGTAAGCCACGACGGGAGCACGGTGTATGCAGCATTCGCCATTTCGGGCAATGCCACGACCATCATCCCCGTGCCGCTGGCGCCCGCGCCCCCTCCTCCGACTAACCCTGCTCTGCCGCCCGCGCCCGCGCAGGGAATCATCGTGCAAGCCACCGATCCCAGTTGGTCATCCTTCATCCAGTTCACCATGCCCGATAACGATGTGGTTGAAATCGACGCGGCCTCTCAGACCGTGACGCGCTATTTCTCAGGCGTAGGGACCATCAATTTGGGACTGGCCGTCAATCCGGCCACCGGCGATCTGTTTGTGGCCAATACCGATGCCCTGAACCTGATACGGTTTGAGCCCAACCTGCTGGGGCATTGGATCAACAATCAGATCACGCGCATCTCGATCGCCTCGGGGACGGTGACTCCGTTCGACCTGAACCCGAACATCAATCTGTCCACGGCGCTCTCCCAACCGGCGGGGACCGTGTTCGATCCCAGCGGCAAGTTCATGTGGGTAGCGGCATTCGGCACGGACCGCGTCGCCAAAGTCGATACCAGTGGAAACGTGCTCTTGCGCATCGAGATTGGCAACGCCACCGGTACGACGGCCGACCCGGCGCACAAACGCGGGCCGCGCGGTCTGGCGCTCAACGGCACGACCCAGACTCTGTATGTGCTCAACCGGATTTCAAATACGTTGTCGGTGGTAAACGCCTCTGCGGGCCAGCTCGTGAAGGAGATACCGGTAGGCAGCTACGATCCCACCCCGAGCACCATTAAAAATGGACGTGGCTTTCTCTATGACGCCAAGCTTTCGGGCAATGGAACCGGCTCTTGCGCGTCCTGCCATATCGATGGCGACATGGACCACCTAGCCTGGGACCTGGGCAATCCGGACGGCACCATGGTGACCGTGAAAGATCCCGTGAAAGTTTCGCTGCACCCCATGAAAGGTCCCATGACCACTCTGGCGCTCAAGGGCCTCTCGAATTTGCAGCCATATCACTGGCGGGGCGATCAGCCCGACTTCGCGGCTTTCAATTCGACTTTCAGCAGCCTGATGGGCGGCAGCGAGTTGTCGACCGTTGATATGACAGCGTTCCAGAACTTCATTTTCACGATCATGTTCCAGCCCAATCCCAACGAGAACCTGGACCGCAGCCTGCCGACCAGTCTCGCCGGCGGGAACCCGCAAACCGGACAGACCATTTTCAACACCCAACCGTTCGCCCTTGGTATTATCACGTGCAAGATTTGCCACACCCCGGGCAATGCCGGCACCGATCAATTCATCATTCCGGCGGCGCTTCTGGAGCAGCCGCAATCCTTCAAGACCCCCCAACTGCGCAACATCTACCAAAAGTTGCTGTTCAATAACGCCCCCGGCGCGCAGACCATTGACGGCTTTGGTCTGCTGCACGATGGCTCCGACGCCGGGATGTTCGAGTTTCTTTCCGATCCGGTCTTCGAGTCGTTTTCGACGAACACCGGAATCCAAACGCAATTGAACGCTTACGAGCAGTGCTTCGACACGGGCTTCGCGCCGGCAGTAGGGTACACGCTGACGGTAACGGCGGTGAATGTGAACGATTCCGGGGTGACTAGCGATTGGGCAACGCTCGAGTCGCAGGCCAGTGCCGGCAATATCGACCTTATCGTGACCGGCACGATCGACAAGCAGGTGCACGGGCTGCTATACGACCCGATCACCGAAAATTATCTGACGGACACGACCGGCCTGGGACCCTTCACGCACGCGCAGCTTGTAAATTTCATTGTGACGGACGGCGACACGCTGAGTCCTATGGGCGTGCCGCAGGGATCCGGAGTCCGCATGGGCATCGACCGCGATGCGAACGGCGTGCTGAACGGGGATCAGAAGTAGTTGGCAGGCGAAAGTGCCGGCCCCATTAAGCGCGCGTGAGAAAGATCGGAAGCCCTAGCTTGTTCGCGTAATTCGGCCGGTAGCGCCGGGTGTTGTACATGGTCTCGATATCCACTTTGCGGGACCCGAGCTTGGGATCGGGTATGGGCACGGCCTGATAGCACCCGCTGGATATCGCCATCATGACGCCGTGCTGGCCCTGCTGGATGCAGTCCATGGCCATGCTGGCGAACGTGGAGGCCACCATCTTGTCGACGAAATCCGGGCTGCCGCTGCGCAGGTCATAAGTCAGATCGCTGACAATGGTCTCCTCGCCGGTGGACTTCTTGATCTCCTCGCTGAGGTCCTCACCCACGTTCATCTTCTTCTTGTGCCCGAAGGCGTCGGCCTCGCCGGTTTCCTTCACCTGGTAGCCTTCCCACTCGGCGCCCTCGGACAGGATCACCAATGCATAGTTGCTGGGGTTGTACTGCTTGTCGGTCATCAGCAGCTCGATGAGGTGCTGCAAGTTGAACCGGTATTCGGGAATGGCGCACCGAATGGAAGTCACGTAGGCCGTGTACAACGCCGTGTATCCGGCGTCGCGTCCGAAGATGCGGAAGACGCCGATGCGCTCGTGCGAGCCCACGGTGGTGCGCTGGCGCTCGATGGCTTCGGTGGCGCGCGTAATGGCAGTCGAGAACCCGATGCAGTATTCCGTATTGCGCACGTCGTTATCCATGGTCTTGGGGATGGCAATGACCTTGAAGCCTTCGGCGTCCAGGCGCGCGGCGTAGCTCAGCGTGTCGTCGCCCCCAATGGCGATCAGGGAATCGAGGCCCAGGGTCTCGACGTTCTTCAGCACGCGGCTGGTCATGTCGAAGACCACCGAAGTGACGCCCTTCTTGGTGACGTCGGCCTTGGGGAAATCCTGGCCCTTGGCCACCGGCGGCAGGGCCTTCATCTTAGCGGGGTTGGTGCGGGAGCTGTGCAGATAGGTGCCGCCGGTGCGGTCGATGGTGCGGGTGTTTTCGCGATTGAGCGGCAGAATATAGCGCGCCCGGCTGGCTGGATCATCGAGGTTGACGTGCGTGAGGCCCTCCCAGCCCCGCCGAATACCGATGCATTCGCAATCGATTTCGCTTCCCCGGTACACCACGGTCTTGATGACGGAATTGAGACCCGGCACATCACCACCACCGGTGAGGATGCCGATCCGCTTAGCAGGCATGCATGCTCCTTTGAGTTGGGAATTTCACACCCTATTATAGTGTGGTGCGCGGCTGAGCGCGGGCAGGAGTGCCCGCGGGCAGGCACGAGTGCCTGCGCCACGCCTTACTTCGACAGAGTCTGGAGGGCAGCGGCGATACGGGCGGCGGCGTCCGGCCCCACGGAATTCTCCTCGCCGTACCAGGCCTTCGGAGCATTCTGCAGGTAGGGCGGCTTTTCGTCCCACTCGGCTTTCGGGATGATGTAGCCGATCTCGTCGTCGGCCAAGCCGATCAGCATGCGGAAGGGCGCGTGAAACATCTGCTTGATCGGCGGCTCAATCGGCGCATCCGGGAAATCGGCGCCCGCATAGCGCTCCACGCCGCCGAGGCTCAGCTCCGGATAAAGCTCGCCCGGCACCAGCGCGATATCCAGTTGCGGCCCATCGCCGGACATCTTGATGACTCCTACCGGGGTGGTCGTGGTGCCGTCCCCATTGGTCTTCTTGCGGCCTTTGTAGAGGTCGGCAGCCGCCGCGGCTTCGAATCCGCGATTGGTCACGGGGATGGTGATTTTGAGCTCGGCGAATTCGATATGATCGATGCGCGTGGGCTTAGCGGCGCGCACCGCATCCGCCGCCAGATCCGCGATACGCTGGCCGATGATCTCGGCCTTGCGAAAACTGTTCTCCGCCGCGATGCTTCCGGTTGCCGGATCCTTGACCTTTGCGCCGAGCGGGGATTGCATACCGCCCACTGCGCCGTTCCACAGCACGGCCATGCCTCCCAATTTGGCTTCCAGGCGCCCGTAGAAAAATCCAGGATAGTCCGCAGTGATCTGCGTGTTACGGGAGCCCAGTGTCTCCGGATGGTTGGCCCAGTTGACCGCGGTGGCGATAGCCTTGCCGTCCTTGCCGGTTAGCGAAAGAACGATGAGATCCGGATCGTGAACCACCGGCGGGCGGTCGTCATCGATGAACGAATCCAGCTCGGCGCTGTGCACCAGCGCCAGAACCGGAGTAGCGGGCTCCAGAGCGTGCACCGCGCCCTGGGCAGCTTCCGCGACGCGATCGACCACGAAGCTGTTGTAGGCCTCGTTAATTCCGGACTGCCCCGCGGCCGACCCCCACAATCCCATGGTGTCGGGGCCCTGATGATCGTGCGTAGAAGCGACTACCAAATCCACGCCGGGAACCTTGGCGCGGATGCGTTCGACGTCGTCGAGGAACAGGCCGATCAAGTCGACCTCGCAGACGACCAGCGGTTTCTGCCCGGTGCTGAGGGCCAGGCAGCGGGCGAAGAGATCGTCGTGCACGGTGCGGGCCACACGGTTATGGCCGAATCCCGCCATGTATACCGGCGGCTGATCCCGCAACGTTGGCGAGATGACGGTCTTGAATGCGCCCGCGCGGAACTCCGCGAACAGCGAGCCCGCGCAGGCCAGAATGAGAAGGAGGCGCACGCGCTACACCCACCACGCCGCGGCAGGCTGCTCTTTCATCACGATACCATTCAGGAAATCGGCGGCCTTCCGCAAACCTTCTTCCGGTGAGAGGAGACTGTCTTCGTGTTCGATGGAGAGCACGTAGTCGTAGCCGAACATGCGCAGCGTGGAGGCGAACTCCTTCCACCACTCGGCGCCGTGGCCATAGCCGCAGGTGCGGAAGATCCAGGCGCGGTTGCGCTCGTCGGTGTACGACTTGGTGTCGAGCACGCCGGTGAGCGGGAGATTGCGTTCGTAGATCTGGGTGTCCTTGGCGTGCACGTGGAAGATGGCGTCGCCCAGCACGCGTATAGCGGCGATGGGATCGATGCCCTGCCAGAACATGTGGCTCGGATCGTAGTTGCAGCCGATCGACGGGCCCGCGATGGCGCGCAGCTTGAGCATAGTCTCCGGGCTGTAGGCCACGAAGCCGGGATGCATTTCGATGGCGATCTTGACGCCATGGTCCGCGGCGAATTTAGCTCGCTCGATCCAGTAGGGCGCGACCTTGGCTTCCCACTGCCACTTCAGGATCTCGAGGTAATCCGGCGGCCATGGACAGGTTACCCAGTTGGGCCACTTGGATTTTTCGCAGTCGCCGGGGCAGCCGGAGAAGTCGATGACTACCGGCACTCCCAGCTTCTCAGCCAGCCGGATGGTTTTGCGGCTCACGTCTTGATCGTGCTTTGCGCGCTCCTGATCCGGATGCAGCGGGTTGCCGTGGCAACTCAGGGCGCTGATGGTGAAACCGCTATCGGCGAGCTTTTTCTTGAACTCGTCCAGCTTTTCGAAGTTGCGGAGCATGTTGAGCTTGCAGTGCGGATCGCCCGGATAATTGCCGGTGCCGAGCTCGACTGTGTCGACACCGATGCTCTTGAGTTTTTTCAGAACGTCGTCCAAAGACAGTTGCGCCAATAGGGCGGTGAATACGCCGACTCTCACGTGAGATTCTCCTTTCGGGGAGCTAGCAGGCTGCGGAAAAACTTAGCCGCAGATGCACGCCGATGCACGCCGATAACAGCCTGCCAGATGCCACCGTTCAGAATAGCAGAGACGCGCTTTGCGCGCCGTGCCTGGATGTTGGTGGCTGGTGGCTGTGTTTTCTGAACGATCGAAGCCCAAGAGGTTGGAACTAAAGAAGGGGCTGGGGGCTAGGGGCTGGGGACTGGGGGTTGGGTGGCTCGGCTCGCTTCGCTTGCCGGGGGCGGGGGCCGGGGGTCGGGGGTCGGGGTTGTGCTTTCGGGCTAGTTTGGGGACAGTTGTCGCTTGTCCGTTGTGACGTGCGGTTCGGTTGTCAAAGACCGAGGGGGGCGGATTGCTAACGGGTGTCGGGGGTGATGGGGGATGAGAAGCCCGGGTGGGCCTCGCCCGCCGACATCGCGTAATCGGGATGCGGGGCTGCATGTTCGGCTTGTACGGCTTTCGCAGTTTGCGCTTGCAGCCGCTGGCGGACCTGGCGCTCCTTTTGGGCCTGCTTCAATTCGTGCAGGGCGGAGGTGAAGGATCGCTCCAGGCGCACGCGATACGTGGAAGCGTACCCCAGCAAGACGAACTGCTCTTTGATCTCGAGGTCGGCTTCGAAGATTTGGCGCTCACCTCTGGCAATGCGCGCGAGCAGCCATTGGTCGGTGGCCATCTGTTCCAGATGGAGCCGCTCGGTGCGGGTTTGCGGCTGCCACTCGGCTGAGAGTTCGTCCCAGAGCTGTTTGTATTCCTCGGGGTCTTCGCCGGGGATGAGAGTGCTACGGGCACGCAGGCCGTAAGTGAGGGCGTTGAGGCGCACGGAGGCCTTACCCTCGGGAGTTACCGGACCGGTAGAGTGCTGCGCATTCTGCTGGTTTGCTTCTTGCTGCTTTTGCGAAATTATCATTTGAATTTGCCTCTCGGGTATGGGGATCAGGCACCCCTACCCGCTTCAATGATAGAGGGCGGGTGATAGGGAAAAGCCAAGGCGAGGAGCATAGTAGAGCGGTAAGTCATGCGAATGATGGAAGATGCAACGAGGGAAATATACTGTCGAGACGTGTGACCGGGGGGTGGATAGTAAGCCAAAGGCAGATCGCGGGGCTGCCTTGATGGATGATGCCTGTATGCCGCTAAGCGGATGAGGCCGGAGACTGGAGGTGTGTTGGCAGCCCGGCACAGAGACACTCGCCGGCTGATAAGGGGAGCGATCATCCGCGATCCGTATAGATTACTTGTAGGCGGTGATCCTCGCTTCCCGGTAGGCTGCGGAAGTCTGCGTGAGCACTCGTCGCGGTTGACCCTCTGCGGCAGCCTCCAAAAAGTCGCGAACCCACGAACGCATCATCTCGATAGTCAGGAAGTGGGTCGCTCGCGACGATGGCGAGATGCCGCTGTGCAGGAGAGGCAAATCGCTGAAGTCCATGTGCTCGATTCCCGCATGCGGAAGCCGCACATCGAAGCCACCTTTTCCCAAGGAGCGCATTACGCGGCTTCCCATCGCGATCTCCTCATTGAATTCCGTGCGGGTCATCCCAACTTGCGTGAGCTGCGTATCGGTGAACTCATAGAGAGGCCGGCGCAGCCAGAGAAAGCTCGGCTCGATCACGCTCTCGTTAACTGCGGCCGGATAGGGTCGCGCTCGATATCCGCCGTCGATGTTGATGCAGGCGAGAATGGAGGGCTTCAACTGGCAGGCTCTGAATGCCGCCATCCCGCCAAGGGAGTGCCCAACCACAAAAAGCCTCGATAGGTCGAAGCAGCCTACAAACGCACCGTCAGAATCGGCGTTCATCCGAACAAGAGCCTCTCTCACCGAAAGAACGTCGCGTGCCCTGAAGTCGGCGGCCTGCTGTTGTACCTCCAAGTCTGTACCTTTTGAGGCCGGGCGCGCCTCTTTTGGAAGCGGCAGCACTGCGCGGCCTTCGGGGAAGACAGCCACCGGCGCATCGTACGGATGATCGACAGCCGCTACCACGAACCCGTGACTAGCCAAGTCTTCGTACAGGGAACTATAGTGAAACGCGTTCACGCCTTTTCCCGGGGAGAAAAGCACAACCGGGTAGCGACGGCCCTTGATTATTGGCGCGTCAGTTGAAACTGCCAGTTCGAGTGCTCTGGCGATCTCAGCCGTTCCCTTTGGGAGAAACGGCGCGACCCTTTCCGCATCCGTGAGATACGGCGAATGGCCTCGACGCTCCGTCGGGTACCAGAGATAAACCAACAGTTCTCGCTTGTCCGAAGGATCAATTGCCGAAGGTTCGGCGCGCTTCTCATCGACCCAGCGGAAAGTGCTTCTGCCAATGGCGAGAGAGCCAGTGGGAGGCGGCAGGATGTCTGAGGCTGCCATAGAAAGGCGCACGAGATCGAGTCGAGCGCTTACGAAACGATCCGGACTCGTCTCCGCAATCGTCACTGAACCTCGAAGGCGGGTCCCGACGACCGTTCCGGTCACGCGGATCTCGCGACCTTCCCAGATGGTCCTGAATCCGATCGTGCCTTCGCCGATTGAGACATGCACAGGTTCGGAATGGAGGCGGCCGTTCACCTCCACGCGCGCTTGCGCAGACCATTCGTCTCCTTTCTGTTCGAGAGTCAGTTCCAGACGGCCCCAAAGTTCCGGCCCCTCGAAGGCCCCGACCCAGATGCCCGGCAGGGTCTGCGCTTGAATCCCTCCGACAGCGGCTAGAAAAGCGACGGCAAATGGCTTAAGCATAACCTCGATTAGACTACAAATGGAGACGGAAGGTTCCGGCAAAGCCGGATTCTGCGGCCGAGAACGCCATAGCGCCGACCTGCGATGCAAAGGCGTGTGCTTCGGCTAGACGGAAGTCGAGGGCTATTAACTGCGCGACGGTCCCCACGACTTTGGTAGTAGTCACGATAGATCTTGCATTTTCTAACGGCCTGCGGGGAGCGGGATGGTTGTGTCCGGCTTGCAAACGACGTGGAGTAGGCCGTGTTGCTGCGCATGACACTGGTCCCGAGTGTAATAATAGAGGTTATCGACGCCCATTCCGAGGCTCGAGCTGGTCATCGTGCCGAACCAAGACCCAGATGCCGTAACGTGCACATTCTTCTGGGCCGCTATGTTAATATAGCCGGGCAACTGTCCCCTCAGCATCAGTTCAGCATCATTCACAAATCGCGACGACGCGTTTATATAGAGAATATTATTATAAATTGTGTTGCCGCACGAATCGGCGATCTGAACCAGAAATCCGCACTTACCATCGGTACACCCCATACCTGTAGTGTCTTCCAACCAAGCCGTATAAAGGTACTCAGTCGACCCGGAGCAGCCGGTTGATGCGATTAGTTGATAATCGTGTATCTCATTATCGACTTCCATTCCACCCTTATCAGTGCAGGTACCTCCAGCGTGCATGCACGTCCCAGATGGGCAAAGCACCGGACCCGACACGTGGCTGCTGCAATTGACGTCTTCGCCGAAATAAAAATGAATGTTGCTGTCCGTCGGGAGCCGGCGATAAAACCCAAACTCAGGACCGGCGTCATAGCAGCTTCGCTGGCTATAATACACGGCCTGAGTTGTATGCACTGAGGGGTCGGAGCTAGTATCGATTACGCCCTGGAAAACGCCATCAAAGCCTAACCCAACTACGTGCAAAAGATTATTGGATATGTACACCGCGCCTGGAACTGCGAAAGGGTAGGCGGCCGGATAGATAACTGGGCAAGTCGCCGAGCTGCAACAATTTTCGCCCAGAGGACAGTTGCATTGGGTACTACAGTTCGTGTTACAAATCCCAGCCCATACGTTGGTTGGCTGGCTTGCACTGAACGGGCCCCACGCTGCCCAAGTGTAGAGGAAGCCGCCGATCGGACAGTAGGTCACCATTGTCCCTACATTGCTGTCAGGGAGACCAAGCCACCAAGCGTACCCTGGGTTAGCAACCGAGCTGGACCCGTTGAGACTATGGTAAGCAGTTGAACTAAAAGGAATTTGGACCATGTTTTGGGCCGATGCGGCGGTTGACAGTTCGAGGGTATAGAACAATACTCCGGTGAGGAGTGGGAGTATGTAACATTGCACTTGTTGGAAGCTCCTATTGTAGAGGATACTACTATTTGCTAAGAGACGCCAGGCTGCAGAAGGGTGCGCGACAAGAAAGTGGAGACCGGCGCGATTCGTCAACAGTACGTTAGCTACGGCCGATTGTCAATCGGCCACCTGCCGCGTTTGCACCAGACAGCGGCGGTAGCCAACCGCCGCGCAGGCTGCCAGCCTGCCCCACATAACGCCAGCTTCTCCACTTTTATGTCGCGCACCCACAGCGGCGGTAGCCAACCGCCGCGCAGGCTGCCAGCCTGCCCCACATAACGCCAGCTTCTCCACTTTTATGTCGCGCACCCGCTGCAGAAGATAGACTCTCGCCGCCGAAGGATTTGCCGGGACAATGCGCGCACATCCACAAATTCACCGAACAATTACATGCCGCTCACGACTCGCCACGTCGCGGAACGCTAGCTAGCAGGCCGAAGCGGAGGTCACCGCTAGGGCGGTTGGCAGGCGAAAGCGCCTGCCCCACCACGGCGAGTCACACTAGGGCGATCAGTTGCTCATGGGGGGCATCGGCGGCGGCCTCCTCGTCTGTTTTCGGCACTGGGCGATTGCGAAATATTGCCAGGCTGAGTAATTGCCCGTCCATGGCAATCATGAGCTTATTCGACAAAAACCGGTCGAGGATCTCCTGCACTTCGCGTTCTCCGGCTTGCACGCGGCGGGCGATGGCCGGCGGATTCAAGGCCGAGTCGCATGCGGCATAGGTGCGCGCGGCCAGCCCAGTGAAGACGTGGGTGCGTTGGACTGCACACTCACGCGTGTCGTCGATGACCAGCACATCGCCAGCAGTGAGCGCGTCCAGGCGCGGCGGCCGCTCCGCCACGAGCGCGGCCCAATGCTCGACTGCCTCGATGGCTGGACGGACATATTCCACGGGCTGCCGGCCGTCGCGATAATCGAATTCGAAAAAGTACGCGAGGTTGCGCAGGTCGCTCTCCGGCAGCGGGTAGACATAGGAGTAGGCTTCCATGGCGCGCACGTTATCCAGTTCGAACTCCGCCGCCTGGTTGTAGAGCGGGCTGAAGCGATCCATGCGGATCCGGATACAGAACGCGGGCGGCTGCAGATGCACTAGCAGGGGAAACAGCTCCGCCATGCGCTGGTATTCGGACGGGGGTTCATCCGGAAAGCCGTAGAGCAAATTCCAGATCGGAAAGATCCCGAGTTCTTCACACCAGCGGAGAAGCTGTAGATTTTGCATTCCGGTGCAGCCCTTGCGCATGAGCTGGAGGATGCGATTGCTGAAACTCTCAATGCCGGGTTGCACGGCGCGCACGCCGCCGCGCCGCATGGTCCGCAACTGGTCGTAGCGCAGGTTCGACTTGACCTCGTAGAACAGCTCCAAGCCGGAGCCGCGACGGCTCAACTCGGGAAAGAGCGTCTGGATATAACGCACATCGAGTATGTTGTCGACCGAGTCCACGCGGCGCAGATGGTAGGTTTCGGTCAACGACTGAAGCTCCGCGAGGACGCGCTGCGGCGACTTGCTGCGGTAGGCCATGGCCTGGCCATTCAGCCCGCAGAAGGTGCAATGGTGCTTCTCGCCCCACCAGCAACCGCGGGCCGTCTCGATGAGCAACAGGGGCTGCACTTGGAGCGGCGAACCACGTAGCTTTTCGAAAAAGTCCGCGAAGTCGGGAATGGGCAGGTCGTCCATTTCGCGCACGGGGGCTGGAACCTGGAGGGCATGGGCGCATCCCTGGCGCAGGATTCCACGCGGCGGATCGGGATCGGCGCGAAGCAAATAGCGGTCCAGGAATTCGGGCAAGACCTGGTCGCCTTCGCCGGTGCAGAGGTAGTCGATCCACGGGAAGGAGCGGATCATTTGGAGACCCATTTCTCCTTCGCAATTGGCGCCGCCGAAAATGACGGCGGGAGGGTCCTTCTCCTGTTTGAGCCGCTGGGCGACGGCGAGGCAGCAGCAGGTCTGGTGAAAAGTCGAAGTGAAGCCGGCGATGCGGGGCCGGTGCTTCATAATTTCGCGCGCGGCATGTTCCACGAAAGCGGCGGCGTAGCGGCGGCGGGCTTCGACCAGTGCGGGGATGCGCTCGCGGCCGCCCTTATCGGGCGCGATGAACTTGGCGAGGTACTCTTCGTCGGGCGGAAGCTCGCCGGGAAACAGCAGCTCCGCGAAGAACCAGTCGCCCACGAGCGAAATCGATGGCGTGGTGGTGTCGAGCAGGAGCTGGTCGCCCAATTCCGCGATCCAACAATAGAGATCGCGGCCGATCCAAGCTGCCAAGTCGAGATTGATGTACTCGATTTGTGAGGAGAATCCGCTACGCCGGACGCCCGCGAGAAGAGTACTGACTCCTATGGAGGGGTGCTTTACGTCGGCGAACGGCACGACGGCAAATACGATGTCCGTGGGGGCCACACTTGTCTTGGCAGGCGAAAGCGCCTGCCCCACCCCCTCGGCACATACGATGTCCGTGGGGGCCACGCTTGTCTTGGCAGGCGAAAGCGCCTGCCCCACCCCCTCGGCAAATACGATGTCCGTGGGGGCCACACTTGTCTTGGCAGGCGAAAGCGCCTGCCCCACCCCCTCGGCAAATACGATGTCCATGGGGGCCACACTTGTCTTGGCAGGCGAAAGCGCCTGCCCCACATTATTACATGACATTCGCTTATTCCGGCGCTGTGGCGTGCGCCAGCATCCCGATCTTTTGGCGCAAGGCCGGAAAACGGGCATCGCGCCGCAAGGGATCGTAGCAGGGCATCACGTCCAGGTAGCACAGCAAGACGTCGTGGGCGGCGGCAGCGCGATCCAGCCATTCGAAGGCCTCGTCATGCGCGGCCAGGCCGATGTAGACCAGCGCGCGGGAGATGGGCGCCACATAGCGTTCCTGGGAAATGGCCTCCAGGCGGTCGAGAATTTCGCGAGCGTTGGTATCCATGCCCGCGACGCCGTAGCCATAGCCCAGCAGGCCGAGGATGAGCGGGTTATCGCCCGACGCGGCGCGCACCGCCTCGAGCGCGCGCACGCCCTCTGCGAAGCGGCTGGTCTGCAGGTAGATGAGGCCCAGGCCGACCTGCATTTCGAAATAGTTGGGATCCAGCTCCAGGGTTTTGCGCGCCTGCTCAATGCCGCGATCGTACTCCCGGCGATAGTAATAAACCAATGCCAGGGCCGTGTTGACATTCAGGGCCAGCGGGTCGAGTTCGAGGGCGCGCCGCATTTC
>JBEKUO010000207.1:0-10799 GCA_049514955.1 Bryobacteraceae bacterium
CGGCCACGTTGTTCACAGCCTGCTTCATCTTTTCGTGATCGCCGTGGTAAGTCTGCGCGATCAGCTCGTCGATCTTGCCGACGGAAATCTGGGCTAGAATGCGGTTACCTTCGCCGATGGGCAGCAGTATGGCGTCCAACATGTCGTTGACGCCCTTCACGATGCCCGCGTAAGCGCCTTGGAATTGGTCGGGCTTGCCGCGTTCGGAAAGCTGCCCTTCGCGAGACGCCTCGGTCAGGCGGCCCAGCTCTTTCTGCAGGCCTTGCAGGACGACGGCCACGTTGTTCACAGCCTGCTTCATCTTTTCGTGATCGCCGTGGTAAGTCTGCGCGATCAGTTCGTCGATCTTGCCGGCGGATATCTGGGCAAGCACGCGGTTGCCTTCGCCGATGGGCACCAGGATGGCATCCAGCATTTCGTTGACGCCCGCGACGATCTTGCGGTAGTCGCCCTGGTGCTTTGTGGCGTCGGCGCGTGTGGCCAGTCGTCCTTCCGCCGACGCCTTGATCAGCATCGCGGTCTCGGTCACGAGCGCGGTGATGTTGTCGATGCAATTGTTCAGGTTGTTCTTGATCTCGTTGAAGTCGCCGTTGTATTTGTCGGTGATCTTGGGCGGGATATCGCCCTTCGAGATGCGGTCCACGTATTCGGCAGATACGTTCAGCGGGCCGATCACCGCGTCGAGGGTCTGGTTGACGCCTTCGACGATCTTGCGGTAATCGCCCTGGTGTTTAGTGGCGTCGGCGCGGGTGGCTAGTTTGCCTTCTACCGCCGCCTTCACCAGCAGGCCGGTGTCGACCGCTAGTGCAGTGATGTTGTCGATGCAGTTGTTCAGATTGTTCTTGATCTCGTTGAAGTCGCCGTTGTATTTGTCGGTGATCTTGGGCGGGATATCGCCTTTCGAAATTCGGTCGACGTATTCGGCGGAAACGTTCAGGGGCTTGATGACGTTATCCAGCGTCAGGTTGAAGCCTTCGATGACCTTGCGGAAGTCGCCCTGGTGTTTGGCCGCGTCGGCGCGCGCCGCGAGCTTGCCTTCCAGCATCGACTGCGTAAGGCCCACGCCGTCGGCTACCACCCGGCTAAGCGCGTCGATGCAGACGTTGAGGTTATTTTTGATTTCGTTGAAGTCGCCGTTGTAGGTGTCGGTGATCTTGGGCGGGATGTCGCCTTTCGAGATACGGTCGACGTATTCCGCCGACACGTTTAGGGGCTTGATGATGTTGTCCAGCGTGAGGTTGAAGCCCTCGATGACTTTGCGGAAGTCTCCCTGGTGCTTGGCCGCGTCGGCACGCATTGCCAGCTTGCCTTCCAGCATCGACTGCGTCAGTCCCACGCCGTCGGCTACCACGCGGCTCAGGGCGTCGATGCAGACGTTTAGGTTGTTCTTGATTTCGTTAAAATCGCCGTTGTAGGTGTCGGTGATCTTGGGCGGGATGTCGCCTTTCGAAATGCGGTCGACGTACTCCGCGGACACGTTCAGCGGGCCGATCACAGCGTCCAGGGTCTGGTTGACGCCTTCGACGATCTTGCGGTAGTCGCCCTGGTGCTTCGTGACGTCAGCGCGGGTGGCCAGTTTGCCCTCCACCGCCGCCTTCACGAGGAGGAGGGTCTCGGCCGCCAGCGCGTTGATATTGTCGATGCAGTTGTTCAGATTGTTCTTGATTTCGTTGAAGTCGCCGTTGTAGGTGTCGGTGATCTTGGGTGGGATGTCGCCTTTCGAGATGCGGTCGACGTATTCGGCGGAGACGTTCAACGGCGCGATCACCGCATCGAGGGTCTGGTTGACGCCTTCGACGATCTTGCGGTAGTCGCCCTGGTGCCTGGTGGCGTCGGCGCGTGTCGCCAACTTGCCCTGCACCGCCGCCTGCACCAGCAGGCTGACATCCTTCGTCATGTTTTGCAGCGCCGCGGCGACGTTGTTCACGGCCTGCTTCATCTTTTCGTGGTCGCCCTTATAGGTTTGCGCGATCAGCTCGTCGATCCTGCCGTTCGAGATCTGGGCCAAAATGCGGTTGCCTTCGCCGATGGGCAGCAGGATGGCGTCCAACATATCGTTGACACCCTTGACGATTCCTGCGTAGGCGCCCTGGAACTGGTCGGGTTTGCCGCGTTCCGAAAGTTGCCCTTGATGAGACGCCTCGGTCAGCCGCGCCATCTCCTTCTGCAACCCTTGCAGCACTACGGCCACGTTGTTAACCGCCTGCTTCATCTTCTCGTGGTCGCCACCGTATGTCTGGGTGATTAATTCGTCGATTTTGCCCGCGCTGATCTGCGCCAGGACACGATTGCCCTCCCCGATCGGCAGCAGGATGGCATCGAGCATGGCGTTCACGCCCTCGACCAGTTTGCGGTCGGTCCCTTGGAACTGCTCTACCCTGCCACGCTCGCTGAGGCGGCCGGCACGCGAGGCTTCCACCAATCGGAGTACCTCGTCCTGCAGCAGATCCCGCGTTTGCGTCTCCGGCGCATCATGTTCTGGAAGGTCCAAAACGGCGGCGCCGATGGACGGGTTTCGCTCGGGGACAACGCTCCGGCCGTTACCTGTTTGTCTTGCCATTGTCTGCTCCTTGGATTTCTAATTTCGTTAGTTATGAGATTCAAGTTGGCAGGCGAAAGCGCCTGCCCCACCACCACCATTGCCATTGCCTGCGGCCATCCTCTGCGACTCACGCAGCCTCTCGTTGCAGCGCTCCATCAGCGGAGGGCCGTGCCCGAAGTAGATCGCCCGGACATCGCGGGCGCACAGCTTTTCCAATGCCGCCAAAAACCCTGCCTCATAGGTGCCGTCCGGCGAAGCAATCAGCAGGGGGGTGTCGCCGGCGAACAGTACACCTTCTGTCCGGTTGTAAAGGCAGATCGAGTCGCTGCTGTGACCCGGCGTATGAATCACCTCGAAATACTGGTCGCCCATTTTGATGGTGTCCCCGTCGCGCAGCAGACCATCGACGCCAGCGGTGTTCGGTGAAAAGGCGAACACTTTGGGATGGAAGGCCTCACGGACCCGTGGCAGCAGCGCGGTGTGATCGTAATGGTTGTGCGTCAGCACCACCTGTTCGACTGGCCATTTGCCGACGCCCGTGGGCGCCCGCTCGATACTCGCCAGGATCGCAGGGTCTTGGCCCACGTCCACCAGCGTGTTGACGTCTTCCAGCCGGCTGGCGCTGCCGAGCACAAGGTAAACCTGGGAAGTGTAGATCTCGCCGCTGTTTTCCAATATCACGATCCGCATGGGCCGTCCTCCACTTTGCGGAATACCTGCCCGTCGGGAATCGCCCGCTGGAACAGAGGCGCGAGTTCGGGCGGCATCTCCTGCGTCAGCTCGCTGGCGAACAAGCCGCCGGGCGCCAGAGCGCGGTGAAACATTTTGAGCACCTCAATCCTCTCCGGCGGCTGGAAGTGGAGCAGCACGTTCTTGCACAAGACCAGCGAGTATCCCTGACCGATTTCCTGGAGCGATAAGAGATCGTGCTGCTGAAACACGACCCGCCGCCGGATGCTGTCGATCACGCGAAAGTAGTCATGGCTGCCATTCGGTTCGAAGTACTTCTCGAGGATGCCCTCGGGCAAGCGCGACAGCTCCTCCCTGGGATACAGGCCAGCCTCGATCATTTGGGCGAACTGGCCGGTGCTTTCCACGTCGGTGGCATCGATGCGGAGATTGTTGAAGGCAAAGTGTCCCATGCGCTCGGCAAACATGATGCCAAGCGTGTACGGCTCTTGGCCCATGGCCGCGCCTGCGTCCCAGACGCGCGGACGGCTGCGTCCCGCAAGGCTGGGGAGGATGTGTTCGACCACCCGCTCCAACACCTGTTGATCTCGAAAGAAGAAAGTGAAAGCCAACCTGAGAGCCTTTCTGTATGCCGGACGGAAGGGGCGCGCCCCTGGCCCTTATTCACCGCGGCGGAGCCGGCGAAGTCCCCGCTGCGATGTCAATCGTTTTTTCGGTATCGAGGATCAACAGCAGGCGATCCTTGAGCTTATACACGCCTTCGAGCAGTTCCCGGGCGGAGGCCTCCACGTTGTCCGGAGGGGGCTCGAAGGTTTCGGAGTCGACTTCCAGGACGTCCCCGATTTCGTCCACGAGGAGGCTGACGGCGGTTCCCTCTTCGCTGCGGACGACGGCGTTCATGGGCGTCTGGCCTTCGGCGCGGGGCCGCAGCTTCAGACGCTGCCGCATGTCCACGGCCGTGACAATCTGGCCGCGCAGGTTGATGAGCCCTTCAATCACCTCGGGCGCCAGCGGCACACGAGTCATCTCCTGATAGCGGAGCACTTCCTGGACCTGCAACACATCGATGCCGAAGAAAAGGCCATCGACGAAAAAAGTGGCATACTGCCGGGTGGTCCGGGCCGTTTCCGCCGAGCCGTTGGGCGTCTGTGGCGTAGGCATGCGCTTCAACCTTTCTCCCCGGCCAGCACTTCGGATTCTTTGGCTCCGACCGCGCCCGCCAGCTTCGACAGGGAGCGCAGCATGGCATCCCGATCGAACTTCATCTGGAAGTCGGCAAACTCTTGCGGATGCTTCCCGCGGCCGCCGGCCTCTTCGGCGCGATCGATCAGCGCCAGCGTGGGAATGTGCGCCAGACCGGGTACACGATGCATTTTTTCCAGAAGACCGTAGCCGCCGTCTGAAGGAAGGTCGAGCCCGGCGAGCACTACGTCGATCTTCCGCCGCTCCATCTCCCGCAAGGCGGTTTGCGTGTCGGCCGACTCCACGACGCGATAGCCGGCCATTTCGAGCGAATTGCGCACCAGGCCGCGCACGAAACCGGAGGCTTCGGCGATCATGACGGTGGCGCCACTTGAGGATTTGGTTCCGCGGCCCCCGAACCAGCCGTCGTCGGCCGCCGCGATTACGGCATGCAGATCGAGGAGGTCGGTCACCTTTTTGCCGATCACCGCCGAGCCCAGCAGTCCCTGGCGCTCGGCCGTCTGGCGGATCGCGACGCTTTCTTCGACAATGTCCAATATCTGGTCCACCAGGATGCCGATGCTGCGCTCGCCGTGATTGAAGACGATCACTTGAGCGGGTTCCTGGAGGCCGGCCGTGTCGGCGGCGCCCGGTTCCAGGATGGCCGCCAGGGAGGCCAGTTGCAGGATCCGGTCGCGATATTGCACGACCCGCTTGCCGCCGGCGTGCTCGATCTTGGATTGAGGGATCTCTTCGAGGCGGGCCACCAGCGAGAGCGGCACCGCCACGCGCTGAAACGAGCCTGCCCGGAACAAGAGGAACGTCTGCCGGTCGCTGGCGGCATGCCCGGTCTGCTGGGTCTCCACTCTGGATTGCTCGCGCGATTCCCGCACGATGCCGGACAATTGCCCGATTCCGAGCACATCCAGAATCAAGGCCACCTCGCCGTCGCCCATGATGGTGGCCCCCGCATAACAGTTCAGACCTTTCAACTGCTTGCCCAAAGGCTTGACCACGATCTCCTGCGTGTCGCTAATGCCGTCCACCACCAGCCCGAACTGGCGATCTTCGGCCTGCAGCACCACGATATTGACTACATTCGACTCGGCCCGCTCACCGCGCCGCAGTACTTCGTCCAGGTATGCGAGCGGGAGCAGGCTTCCACGCCGGCGATAGAAGGGGGTGTCATGGATGAGCTCCACCTGCCGCTTTCCGGAGTCGCCCTCCAGACGGATCAATTCCAGCAGGCTGACTTGCGGAATCACGTAGCGCTCGCCCCTGCCGGTCATGCGCCGCGGGTGCGATCGCCGCTCGTTGAGCATGACCACGAGGCCGGGAATAATGGCCAGAGTCAGCGGGATTTTCAGCTTGATGGTGGTGCCTTCGCCCAAACGGCTCACCAGGTCTACCACGCCGCCGATCTTCTCGACGTTGGTCTTGACTACGTCCATACCCACGCCGCGGCCGCTGACGCTGGTGACTTCAGCGGCGGTGGAGAAGCCCGGAAGAAAAATGATCCCGAAGGCCTCCCGATCGGTCATGCGTTCGGCCTGCTCGAGGCGTACCAGTCCTTTCTCGACCGCGCGTTTCTTCAAGATCTGCACGTCCATGCCCGCGCCATCGTCGGAGATCTCGATGTTTACCTGGCCGCCTTCGTGGAAAGCGCGCAACGCGAGCTTGCCCTGGGCCGGCTTTCCATGACGGGTGCGCACTTCGGGCTTTTCGATGCCGTGATCGCAGCAATTGCGCACGATGTGGGTGAGCGGATCCTTGATGGCTTCGATGATGGTCTTGTCCAACTCCGTATCGGCGCCGTCCATGTCGAGCTGGATCTGTTTGCCGAACGAAGCCGCCAGATCGCGCACCAAGCGGGGGAGCTTGTTCCAGACCACGCCAATGGGCTGCATACGGGTCTTCATGACGCCTTCCTGCAGCTCGGTTGTGATCAGGTTCAGGCGTTGCGAGGTGGCGTTAAGGGTGGTGTCTTCTTGTTGGGCGTTGAACTGCAAGATCTGGTTGCGGGCCAGGACCAGCTCGCCCACCAGGTTCATGAGCTTGTCCAGGAGCACCACGTCCACACGAATGGTGGAGTCCGACACGGAGGGGCCCTTTTGCGCCGCCAGGTTTTCCGCTTCCGGAGGGGCATTGGGCGCCGCTCGGCCGGAAGCTTCGGCTACGGCGGATGACGGGGCGGTTGGCACGGCGGCGGGTGGCACGGCGGCGGTTTGCAAGCGTGCGCGCAGATCCGCGTGAGTTTCGGTTCCCTCGCTGCCATTGGCTTCGATAGATACGAGCACCGATTTAACAACGTCGACGGCTTCTAAGATGACCGTGACCAGTTCTGGCGTAAGCTCCCGCTTCCCGTCGCGCAATTGACTGAGGATGTTCTCGGTGAGATGCGAGACGGCTTCCAGCGAGGCGAAGCCGAGGAAGCCGCAAGTTCCTTTAATTGTGTGAATTGTGCGGAAAATTCCAGCTAGTAGTTGAGGGTCCTTGGGACGCTGCTCAAGCTCTACCATCTCCTGATCCAGGCGGGCCAGGTTTTCGTTGCTCTCGATTAGAAATTCGCGAATGATGTCTTGGTCATCCATCAGCGCTGCACCAACGTTTCCAGGGGATTCTCCACCGTAGTGGTGGCGATGGCGGGAAAGTCTCAAGAGGCGGTCAACTAGGGTCGGCTTGGCAGGCGGAAGCGCCTGCCCCACCAAAGTGAACTCACCAGTGGTTGGTGCCGGGGCCGCCTTTGAACGGTCCGGTGACGTCGGCGGTGATCCATCCACCGTAGAAATCGCCTGCCTGCGGCGCGACCTTTTCGCCATCCACAAGGCAGTCGTCGACGCGGTTGGCGTAGAACGCCAGGTGGCCCCGCAAACGATCGTAGGCCGGGCTGGGCTTCGGATAACTCCAGGCGGCATCCGGCGACACGCGCTCGGCCACTTTTACGGCGAAATAGGAAGCTTCCCCTTTAAACTCGCAGTAGGTGTGGCGGGTGGATGGAACCAACAGGTCCATGCGCACATCCTGCGGCGGGATGTAATAGACCGGCGGATGGCTGGTTTCGAGCACGCGCAAGGCGCTGCGGGTATCGGCGATCACCTGGCCTTCAAACAACACCCGTATGTGGCGCTGCGTTGGTTCCAGGCGGGGTGGACGCGGATAATCCCAGACCGATTCGGCGCTCATGGACGGGCTGCTCCTCGCGGGCCGGGGCAGCAATCTTCAGGACAGACATCCTGGCTGGGGCCGCACTCGCCCAGGACGCGCCGGCCCGCAAGGGCGCCCATGCGTTCCAGGACCAGCTCGCGAATCATGGCGGCGAAGCACGGGTGTGCGCCGACGGTTTCCGCCCGCACCATGTTCAGCCCGAGTTCGGCGCATAGGTGGTGCGCCTCGGTATCCAGGTCGTAGACCACTTCCATATGGTCCGAAACGAATCCGATGGGCGCGATGACCACGTCGCGCGCCGAGCCGGTGGCGGCCAGCTCGCGCAGATAGCTTAGGATATCCGGCTCCAGCCAAGGCTGCCCCGGGGCTCCGCTGCGGCTCTGGTAGACCAGACGGTATGGCGAACGCACCACGCGCGCGGCCACCAGGCGGCAGGCTTCCTCGACCTGTGGCACATAGCGGCTGGTCTCGGCCATCGAGATCGGGATGCTGTGCGCCGTGAATACCAGCGCGGCCGCGTCGCGCCGTTCCGCGGGGATGCGGTCCAATGCCGCGCGCACGCGCTCCGCCATAGGTTCGATGAATCCGGGGTGGTTGTAGAATACGCGCAGCTTGAGCACTTCCGGAGCGGCCGGCCCGGCGGCCTCCCGCGCCCGCGCTAGGTCTTCCAAATACTGGCGGCAGCCTGAATACGAACTGTACGCCGAGGTCACGAAGGCGAACGCCCGCCGCACGCCATCCGCCGCCATCGCGCGCATGGTGCCGGCGAGCAGCGGATGCCAGTTGCGATTGCCCCAGTACACCGGCAGATGCGGGCCCTCATCGGTCAGGATTTTCCGCAGAGCCGCCAGCAATGCGCGGTTTTGATCGTTGATGGGACTCTTGCCGCCGAAGTGATAATAGTGTTCGGCCACTTCCAGCATGCGTGCGCGGGGCACGGGGCGGCCGCGGAGCACGGTCTCCAGGAAGGGCATGACTTCGTCGGCGCGGTCGGGACCGCCGAAGGAGACCAGCAGGATGGCGTCGCCCGCGTTAGTCATCCAGGGCCTGGAACAGTTCGGCGAGCGGGATTTCGATGGCGGGATTCTCCGTGCGCAGCACGCCGTCCTTGGCTTCGTAGAAACCTAAAGCTGTGTAGACATCGGCGCGACGCTGTTCCGGATCGACGACCCAAACGTAGGCTACACCGAACGCGAGGTACTCGTCGATCTTTTTACGTACGCGGCCCATGCGATCTTCCGGCGACAGGATCTCGATTGCGATAAAGGGTGGTGTCGAGAACACCCGGTCGCGCGGGGCCGGCTCTTTGTAGACGCAAACGTCGGGAATCCGGTATCTGCGGGGGGCGATGCGGATGCGCGTTTCGACGAACGGCCGGAGGGTGCGCCGTTGTTTTCGGAGGTCGCGAAAGTAGCCAAAGAATTCGCCTTGTAAGATGCCGTGTGGGCGTTCTCCGACGTTGCGCTCCTGAAGTTCTCCTTCATCGTACTCGCAGTCCGGCTCGTAGCTGGTGGTTAGATATTCCCGCTCGGATAACAGAAGCGACGTGCCCATGCCTGGAGTATAGCGCGGCTGCGGATGACGAGGGCTTGCCCAACTACTCATCCAGGGCCTGGAAAAGTTCGGCGAGCGGGATTTCGATGGCGGGATTTTCCGTGCGCAGCACGCCGTCCTTGGCTTCGTAGAAACCTGAAGCTGTGTAGACGTCGGCGCGACGCTGTTCCGGATCGACGACCCAAACGTAGGCTACGCCGAAGGTCAGGTATTCGTCGATTTTCTTGCGCACGCGGCTCATGCGATCTTCGGGTGAGAGAATTTCGATCGCGATGAAGGGCGGCGTGGTGGGGACGGGATCGGCCGGCGCCGGCTGCAGGTATACACAGACATCGGGGATGCGGTATTTGCGCGCTGCGATGCGAATCCGCTGCTCGGTGATGACCCGAATCCCGAATCGCTTGCGGCGTTCAAACAAGAAAGCGCCCAGCGCAAGCTGCAGGATACCGTGCGGTTGTTCTCCCAAATTGCGCTCCACGAGGACGCCATCGTCGTACTCACAGTCCGGATCGTAGCTGGTGGTGAGATACTCCCGCTCGGAGACAAGCAGCGACGTGCCCATGCTTGTATTTTAGCGCGACTGCGTTTGACGCCGGCAGGAGTGCCGGCGGGCAAGCAAGAGTGCCTGCGCCACGGCGCTAGCCGAGCGTTATCCGCTCATGGAGCCCAGGAATTCCGCGTTACTGCGGGTCTTGCTGAGCTTATCGAGCAGCAGCTCCATGGTTTCCACCGGCGAGAGCGGATTCAGCACCTTGCGCAGAATCCACACGCGGTTGAGCTCTTCCTTGGGCAACAGCAGCTCTTCTTTGCGCGTGCCGCTCTTGTTGATGTCGATGGCGGGGAAGACGCGCTTATCGACCAGTTTGCGCTCCAGGTGGATTTCCATGTTGCCGGTGCCTTTGAACTCTTCGAAGATGACGTCATCCATGCGGCTCCCGGTATCGATGAGCGCGGTGGCGACGATGCTGAGCGAGCCGCCCTCCTCGATGTTGCGGGCCGCGCCGAAGAAGCGCTTGGGCCGTTGCAGGGCGTTGGAATCCACGCCGCCGGAGAGCACTTTGCCGGAAGGCGGCACGATGGTGTTGTAGGCGCGGGCCAGACGGGTGATGGAGTCGAGCAGGATCACTACATCCTTCTTATGCTCGACCAGGCGCTTGGCTTTTTCGATGACCATCTCGGCCACCTGCACGTGACGCGTGGCCGGCTCATCGAACGTGGAGCTGATCACTTCGCCGCGCACGGAGCGCTGCATGTCGGTGACTTCCTCCGGCCGCTCGTCGATCAGCAGCACGATCAGGGTGACTTCGGGATGGTTGGCGGTGATGGAGTTGGCGATGCTTTGCAGCAGCATCGTTTTGCCGGTGCGCGGCGGCGAGACGATCAGCCCGCGCTGGCCCTTGCCGATGGGGGTCAGCAGATCCATGACGCGGCCCGAGTAGTTTTCCTTCACGGTTTCGAGCTTGAGGCGCTCGTTGGGATAGAGCGGCGTCAGGTTGTCGAAGAAGATTTTGTTGCGCGCTTCTTCGGGCGGCTCGAAGTTGATGGCGTCGACTTTGATCAGCGCGAAGTAGCGCTCGCCTTCCTTGGGCGGGCGTATCTGGCCGGAGATGGTATCGCCGGTGCGCAGGTCGAAGCGGCGGATCTGCGACGGCGAGACGTACACATC
>JBEKUO010000208.1:0-10744 GCA_049514955.1 Bryobacteraceae bacterium
CGTGGCGGCGCGCCCGCCGCGGCCAGAGCCTGGTTGAGTTTGGCGGCCGCCTCGCCCAGCGTGATGCCGTGAATATTCGCCGTCAGGCTGACCACGCGCTGGCCGTTGTACCGGTCGATCTCGCCAGGCATGGTGCCTGGCTTCAGGCTGGCGATGTCGGCGAGCAGCGGCTTCGGGCTGCCGGCAAGCATCAGCGGGATGCCGCCGACCTGTTCGACGCTCTGCATCTGGTTTTGGGGAAGCTCCACTTGGATCTGGAAGGCGTTGCCGGTATTCGGATCGCGCCAGTAGTTGGGATCGGTAAACCGGGAGGAAGAGGTCGCCGGCACCACCGAGTGCACCACATCCGCCATGGTCAGGCCGAACTGGCCGGTGCGCTCGCGGTCGATGTTGATATCGAGCGTCGGATAATTGTTCTCTTGTGCGAATTGCAGGTCGCGCAGGAAGCTCAGCTTCGCCAACTGCGCCTGGATCTTCTGCGCGTAAGCGTAGTCGTTCTGGAGATTGACTCCCTGCACGGCGATTTCAATGGGAGTCGGCGAACCAAAACTCATCACCTGCGTGACGATATCGGCGGCTTCGAAGGAAACTTGCGTGCCCGGCAACTCGCGCCTCAGGCTCTCTCTCAACCGTTCGCGTAGCGCTTCGCCGCGCGCGGCGTCGGGCTTCAGCGCCACCTGGATGATGGCCTCCTGCGGTCCACTGGTGAACAGGTGAATCAGGTCCACAGGGTAGCTGGAGGGCACCACGCCCACGAAGTCGCTGGTGATTTGAAGGTTGCCCGGACCTGCCTCACGTTGGATCACGTCGAGCGCATGCAGGACGATGCGCTCGGTTTCCTCGATGCGGGTGCCGGCCGGAGCGCGCAGCCGGATGCGCAGCAGCGGCGCGTTGGCGTCGGGGAACAGTTCAGTTCCCATGTGCGGTACAACCAGGTACAAGAGTCCGAGTGCGGAGACAAGGTAGACAATCGCCAGCGGCCAACGGAAGCGCAAGACGCCGTTCAAATAGCGATCATAAAAGGAGCGAAGACGGCCGAAGAGACCTTCGCGTTCCTCGCCGCGATGCGCTTCCCTCATGAGCCATGTTGAAAACACCGGGACCAGGCTGCTCGATAGCAGGTACGACGCGATCATCGAGAAGGCCACCGCCAGCGACAGGGGCACGAAAAGCTGCCGGCCCACGCCAACCATGAAAAACGACGGAACGAAAACGGCCAGAATGCAGAACATCGAGAGCAGTCGCGCCATGGCCGTCCGGCTGCAGGCTTCCACCACGGCCCGTGCCCGCGAAACACCGGGCAGCATCTGGCTGTGAATGTTCTCGATCTCGACGGTGGCCTCATCTACTAGTACGCCGACCGCCAGCGCGAGGCCACCCAGCGTCATGATGTTGATGGTCTGACCCACGGCCCATAACAGAATCACGGCGGCCAGCAGCGCAAATGGAATGTTCAGGATTACGATCAGCGCGCTGCGCCAGTCGCGCAGGAAGATCAATACCATCAGGCCTGTGAGAGCCGCGCCTAACAATCCTTCAATCACCAGGCCGCGCAGCGAATTCGTGACGTAGGGCGATTGATCGAATTGCAGACTGACGTCGACGTCTTCCGGGACGGCCTTCTTGAAATCCGGGATGGCAGCTTTCACCGCGCCGATCACCGCCAGCGTGGACGCGTCGGAGCGCTTGGTAACCGGAATGTAGACGGTCCGCTTCCCATTTACGTGCGCGTAGGCGGTGACCAGGTCGGTGCCGTTGTCGATGGTTCCGATATCGCGCAGATAGACGCTGGCTCCGGCGACCGGGCGGATCGGCGTGGCCAGCAGATCCGCGAGGTTCGCGCCCAGCGCCGAGTTTGTTCGGGCAATGCGCTCGATCTTGCCGGTAAACATATTGCCGGACGGCATCACCACGCTGGATCGGCTTACAGCGGCGATGGCCTCCTCGGGTGAGATCCGATACTGCTGGAGCTTCGCCGGGTCGAGCATCACCACGATGGTGCGCTGATTCCCGCCGAACGGAGGCGGCGCGGAAACGCCGGGCAAGGTCGCAAACAAAGGCCGCACGCGGTTGATCGCGAAATCCTGCATCTCCCCTTGCGAGTGCGTGGCGCTGCTGAAGACCAACAGGCCGACGGCTACGCTGCCTGCATCGAAGCGGGTGATAAACGGCGGCACGGTGCCCGGCGGCATGAACGCGCGCGCGCGGTTCACGTAACCGACGGTTTCCGACATCGCCTGGCTCATGTTCGTGTCCGTATGGAACACCAGCTTCATGAGGGCCGCGCCTTGGATGCTCTTGCTTTCCACGTGGTCGATGCCGGTGATGTAGAGGAAGTGATACTCGTAGTAGTAAGTCAGATACCCTTCCATCTGAGCAGGGTCCATGCCGCCATAGGGCTGCGCGACGTAAATGGCCGGATCGCCGACTTGCGGAAAGATATCCACGGGCATGCGCTGCACAGCGAGCACGGCGCAAAGCGCGATGGCGATCAACGCCACCACCACGGTGAGCGGTCTGTGAAGGGCGGCTAGAACGAGACGCATATAGCGTTCCTCATCGCTGGCCCACCTCAGCGACAAACGGCCGTATATCTCCCGCCGCGGTGGCCACCGCCAGCAGCCCGCGCCAGACACCCAACCGGGCTAGCGCATCGTCAATCTCGGCTTGCGTCAGCAGCCGCTGCGCTTCGGCGACCTCGTCGATATTGCCGAGCCCCGACTGATAGCGGGCAGTGGCCTGCTCCGCCGTCGTGTGCGCCGCGGACACCTGCACGGGAGTATTGGCCGCAATGCGCCGCGCCCCCTGCAGCATCGCGACTGCCGCATGCCACTGCGCACGCAAATCGGTCGCGATCTGCTGTGCACGGGCCGCCTGCGCGCGGACCATGGCCGATTGAGCGGCCTCCCGTGCTTCGACGGCGGGCAGATCCGCGACGGGGAAACTCACCGTGATGCCCAGCGCATAATCCTGTACGCTCGGCGCCAAGCCGTTCAGCCCCCCCAGCAATCTCCCGTCGGTTTCCGCGCCCGTGCCGCGGGCATACGCCGCGCCTTGCAGATAAAAACGCGGGAAGTAGGACCGCTCCAGAGCCTTGAGCTGCGCTTGCGCCTGCGCTACGATGGCGTTCTGCTCGCGCGCGGCAGGATGCGTAGCCGTGTCGAGCGGCGCCGCATTTTGTTCCGGTGGCAATTCGACCAGCCGCGGGGCGGCCAGCGTGATTTGGGAAGGCTCTATCCCGACGAACTGCGAGACTGTCGCGCGCGCCACTTCGGCGGCCTGCTCGGCCTGAATCAGTTGGGTGCGCGCCGCGGCCAGCTCCGCTTCCGCGCGCGAGCCATCCGCGCCGGGACGCAGCTCGGCCTTTACCAGCGCGCCGATGGTTCGCGCGACCGTGGCGCTTCGCTCAACACCGGCCCGTGCCGCGCGCACCGTTTCCTCCGCCGCGGCCAATGTGAGATAGGCGTCCGCCGTGGCAGCCGCAACTTCGAATTGTGTGCGTACCAGCGCCGCCTCGCTCTGCGCACGCGCCGCCGCGGCCGCATCCACGTTCGCCCGCCGCAGGCCGAAGTCGAACGGCTCCCAGCTAACCAGCGTTCCTACTGCGCTGCCCCAGGCTGTCCCGAAATTATTCGAGCCGATCACCGGGCCGGACATGGAGGGAATCACGCCCTGTGTCGGCAGCAGCAGCCCGAAGACGTTGTTTCTGGTCGCACGATTTATTTGGGCCACGGCATCTACGCGCGGCAAATACGCGGTGCGAGCCAGTCTTATACCAGCCGCGGCGGCGTTGATCTGTTCCTGTGAGACGCGCACCGCGGGATAGTTGTGCAAAGCGCTTTCGACGGCTTGAGTCAAGGTCAACTGCGCCGGCAATTGGACGGCCCCAGCCCAGATCGCCACCCACATTCTCGCCGCGCCGTGGAGTCTCATTCCTTGCCTTCGATCAGTTCCCCAAACAAGTCGTGCACCTTGCTCTTGGCCGCCAGCAGGGCCTTCCGGCCCAGGGGTGTGGCGCTATAAACCTTGCGCAGCGATTTGCCGTTGCGCGTCTCCCGCGCGCGCAAATAACCCTTCTTCTCCAGACCGTGCAACAGAGGGTAGAGTGTTCCCGGGCTGATGCGATAACCATGCCGGGCCAGTTCCTCCACCATGCCCAGCCCGAAGATAGGCTCCTCGGCCGCGTGGTGCAATACATGCAACCGTATCAGGCCGGAATAGAGATCCCGGTCCTGATCGCTCGTGATATACTCGGATTTCGTTTTCGGCATCCGATTACGAAAACCGTTAGTATAAGGAGGAATACGCGGAATGTCAACGACACGCCGGAGCTTTCTTTCTCAAGCCACGTTGGGGACCGGTTTCCTACTGACCGGCTGTAAGCGCCCCGGTCCGTCCGAGGCACCCGCTGAGCCGCCTGCCGGACCCGCCGATGTCACGTTGCGCATCGGCAACGTGCTGGTGGATATCGCCAAGGATCACACCATCAGCACCATTGGCTATAACGGCTCCGTGCCCGGACCGCTGATCCGCCTGCGCGAAGGCGTCCCGGTCACCGTGGATCTGTTCAACGACACCGATGCGCCCGAGCTCGTGCATTGGCACGGGCAGATCATTCCCGCGGAGATCGATGGCGCGGAGGAAGAAAAGAGCTTGGCAGTCGCGGCGCACGGACATCTGCGCTACCGCTTGACTCCCTCGCCCTCCGGGGCACGGTTCGTACACACGCACGTGATGCCCATGTCCGACCTGGCGCGCGGCACTTACACCGGGCAGTTCGCTTTCGTCTACGTCGAGCCAAAGAGCAATCCCGGCCAGTACGATCATGAGATCTTCCTGGCCAGCCACGAGTGGGAGCCTTTCTACACGACCGCGGAGGAGGAAGAGGAGGAGACGGGTCCGCCCCCTCCGAAAAAGAAGGAGGAAACGCCCAACGGCTGGGAGATCGGATACCAACGCTTCACCATCAACGGCAAGTGTCTGGGCCATGGCGAGCCGGTGCGCGTCAAAGAGGGGCAGCGCGTCCTGTTCCATATCCTGAATGCCAGCGCCACCGAGAATATTCAGCTTGCGCTCGCAGGCCACCGGTTTCAAGTTGTGGCGCTCGATGGAAATGCGGTCCCCCACCCGCAGTTCGTGGATGTGCTGGGGCTGGGCACGGCCGAGCGCGTGGACGCCGTCGTCGAAATGAAAAATCCGGGAGTGTGGATTCTCGGAACGCCGAAGAACGACGACCGCAAAAACGGCCTGGGCATCGTGGTCGAGTACGCCAATAAGACCGGGACGCCGCGCTGGATCGCGCCTCCGAAGACGCCTTGGGATTACACGATCTTCGGCGAAAGCCGCCCGACGCCAAGTCCCGACGAAGTGATCCCGCTAGCGTTCGGCAAGATCAACGGCGGCACTGGAGGCTTTAATCGCTGGACGATCAACGGCAAGAGCTACGACGCGAACGACACGCCACGGCTACTGCACAAGGGCCGCCGCTACAGGCTAGCGTTCGACAACCAGACCGACGACGCGCATCCCGTCCACCTGCATCGCAACAGCTTCGAGTTGACCGATGTCTGGGGCAAACCTACCGCGGGCGTGATGAAGGACGTGGTGCTGGTGAAGGGCTTCCGCAAGATCGCGGTCGACGTGACGCCAGCCATGGACGGCCTCACGCTTTTTCATTGCCACCAGCAGTTGCACATGGATTACGGGTTTAAGCTGTTGTTCAACGTGGCATAGGTGTTTCGGATACAATTGAAGGCAGGCCATGGACAACGTCGAAAAGTTGCTGGTTGATATTAAGGAAAGCCTGGAACGAGAGATCGGAGGGCTCCGTCAGGATACCGTCGCGCTCCGCCAGGAAATGCGCGGAGGGTTTACCCAGATGGGCAAGCGCTTGGACCGAATCGAATCGACCCTGTTGCATGTGGACGGTCGCCTGACCGCGTTGTCCCGCGCCGACATTCAGACCGATTAGCAGATGACGGAACTGTTGGCCCGTCAGCATGCACAGCAGCAATCAATCGACGATCTATACGCGCGTATCAGAAAACTAGAGCAGTCCTCACCGGGGGAGGCGGACTCTTCTCCCGCCTCGCCAGGCTCGAAGAAGAATCACAGACCCCGTTCCATGCGGCGCTGCGGTGGCCGCGCCGGCTTCTGACTTCTAGCCGGGCGTCGGCGGTTTATCATGAAGCTTATGCCTGAATCCACCCCCGACCGCCAGATGGGTTTCAGCACCCGCTCGCTGCACGCCGGCCAGAAGCCCGATCCGGCCACCGGCGCGCGCGCGGTGCCTATCTACCAGACGACTTCGTTCGTCTTCGAAAACAGCGATCACGCCGCCGAGCTCTTTGCTCTACAACGCTTCGGCAATATCTACACGCGCATCATGAATCCCACCACTGCCGTGTTTGAAGAGCGTGTAGCGGCGCTCGAAGGTGGCATAGGCGGGCTGGCCACTGCCAGCGGACAGGCGGCCCAGTTCCTGGCGATCAGCAGCCTGATGCAGCCGGGCGATGACATCGTGTCCGCCAGCACGCTCTATGGCGGCACTTACACCCAGTTCGACGTCAGCTTCCGCCGCCTGGGCTTCAACGCCATTTTCGTGGAGCCGGACGATCCCGAAAACTTCCGCCGCGCCATCACGCCCCGCACGCGCGCCCTCTACGCCGAAACCATTGCCAACCCGCGCATGAACATTGTGGATATCGAGAAGGTGGCCGCCATCGCGCACGCGCACAACATCCCGCTGATCATCGACAACACCATGGCTTCGCCCTACCTCTGCCGGCCCATCGAGCATGGCGCCGATATCGTAGTGCATTCCGCCACCAAGTTCCTGGGCGGGCACGGCAACTCCATCGGCGGCGTCATCGTGGATAGCGGCCGCTTCCCCTGGACCGCCGGGCACTTCCCGCAACTGAACGATCCCAGCCCCGGCTATCACGGCCTGCGCTTCACGGAGACTTTCGGCGAACTGGCCTTCATCATCAAAGCGCGTGTGGAAGGGCTGCGCGATTTTGGGCCGTGCATGAGCCCGTTCAACTCGTTCCTCTTTCTGACAGGCATCGAAACGCTGAAGCTGCGTATGGAAGCGCACAGCCGCAACGCCCTGGCAGTCGCCGAGTGGCTGGAGAAGAGCCCGCTCGTCACCTGGGTGAAATATCCGGGTCTGGAGTCCAGCCCGTACCATGCCTTGTCGAAGAAGTATCTGCCGCTGGGCTGCGGCTCGATCCTGACGTTCGGGATCAAGGGCGGACTCGAAGCCGGGCGCCGGTTCATCGATTCGGTGCAGCTTTTCTCGCACCTGGCCAACATAGGCGACGCCAAGAGCCTGGTGATCCATCCGGCCTCCACCACGCACCAGCAGTTGAACGACGAGCAGCAGCTTGCGGCAGGCATCACCAAGGACCTTGTGCGTCTCTCGGCGGGCATCGAAGACCTGGACGACATCATCTGGGACCTCGACCAGGCTCTCCACGCTTCGCAGGCCGCATGAGCGGCGAAGTCAGCAGCACTTCGCCCGTCCTCGGCACGCGCTTCGCCACCACGGCGCAGCAGCACCTGCGCATTCTGAAACAGTACAAGCGCATCGCTATTGTGGGGCTGTCGGCGAACGCCTACCGCCCTAGCTATTTCGCCGCGTTATATATGAAAGCGGCGGGCTATGAAATCTTCCCGGTCAACCCGCGCGAACAGAAGATCCTCGGCCGCCAGTGTTATGCGTCGCTCGCCGAGATTCCCCCGCCGGTCGAGATCGTGGATATCTTCCGCGAGACCGCCGCCGTGCCGGCCATCGTGGAGGAAGCCATCGCCGCGGGCGCCAAGGTGATCTGGATGCAGCTCGGCGTGATCCACGAGCAAGCCGCCGAACGAGCGCTCCAGGCGGGCCTGGAAGTCGTCATGGACCGCTGCGTCAAGATCGAGCACGCCCGCTTCTTCGGCGGCCTGAGCACGCTGGGACTGAATGCGGGTGTGCTGTCTTCACGGAAGCGTGGCGGTTAGACTGGTGAGCCGGCCGCGACTATTCGATGCTCGCTGTACTGAATCGGGTTAAAAATGAGACCCCTGCGCTGCGGTCCAATTCTCGTTTGCCTTTCCGTTCTATCTGCCTTCTCTACGAATCGCGGTCTCGATGGCATCTGGCAAAGCGAAGGCTATGGAAACGTTTTCAAAATTCAAGGGACCCGCATCGAGTCGTTTCAGTTCACGACGACGACCTGCGTCAAAGGCCCAACCGCGTATTTCATTGGAGCCAGTAGGTCCGCCCGGAATTCGGAGGGCGGCCTCTTCACCATTCGCGATGGAGATTCTGCGGACTACAAACTTCTCCACCCCATCGGTTCCGCTGGCGAAATTCGCCTCGACCGCATCTCCACACTTCCCTCGGTCTGCAAGCAACTCACGGCCAATACCCCTGCTGCCAACTTCGAAGTCTTCGCTCGCAGTTTTGCGGAACACTACATTTCCCTCGACCTCAAGCACGTAAATTGGGATACGCTTACAGAGCACGCCCGCGGCGTCATTACGCCTGCAACATCTCCCACCAAGCTTTTCGAAATCATGAAAGGTCTGATCGAGCCTTTCGGCGACGGCCACACCGGTATTGACGCCTCCGCTATCCATCGCGAATTCGAGGGGTTCCGTCCCGGCGGTTACCAGCTCACCGAAGGCAAAGCCGAAGAGGAATTCATCAAACACAAGATGCCCATCATCTGGGGCATCACTGACCGTTTTCTTTCTGCGAAGCCACGCAATTTCGCCAATGGCCAAATCGCCTATGGCCGTGTCGGCAAGAATATTGGCTACTTGCGCATACTCGCAATGGGCGGCTATTCAAAACATGGGAACGGCGAGGCAGATCTCCGTATTCTAGAATCCACTCTGGATACGATCCTTTCCGATGCCGACCTCCGCTCCCTCGTCCTCGACCTCCGCATCAACTTCGGCGGCAGCGATGCGATTGGTCTTGCCATCGCCTCCCAGTTCGCGACTACCGATTATCTCGCCTTCACCAAACAGGCGCGTAACAGTCCAACGGACCGCTCTAGCTTCACGACAGGACAGCCCATCATGGTGCACCTCACCAGTCGCCCGAGCTTTCGCGGACCCATCGTCGAACTCATCGGTCCTCTCACGCAGAGTGCCGGCGAAACTTTCACCCAAGCACTTATGGGACGTGCTCTACGCGTGATCCGCGTCGGAGAGAACACTCAAGGTCTCTTCTCTGACACACTTGCCCGTCGGCTCCCAAACGGCTGGACGATCTATCTTCCCAACGAAGTCTTCCGCACCAAAGAAGGTAACGCTTTCGACGCGGTTGGCATCCCACCGGACATCCCCGTACCCGTCTTTGCCGCCCCCGATATCGTCGCGAATCGCGACCCCGCTCTCGCGGCAGCCCTCGGTCAGCTCGCCCTCAATTCACCATGAAATCGGGAAAATGCGCAAACTCAATCACCGGCTAGCCGCGAGAACTCTTTTTCCCACATTTCCATTTTGAACACCATTACGAATCTTCGGATGTTCGTCGGCATCAATGTTCATAGGGGTTTGAACGCAATGAAGACGCTCCGGAGGACGACACCCAATGGGTGAGAGACAAAACGGGCCTTTTCAGCTTTCCTTTAACGCTTCCCTGAAGGTGGATTTCCAGGGATCGCGGGTCACTTCCGACGGCGGTCTGATTCTGGTTCGTGAGTTGGACGAGCGTCTGGGCTTCGGTGATCTCATCGCCCAGCATCTGACCGACTCGCGGCACGGGAAGAACACGCAGCTTCCGCTGGCGGACCTCTTGCGCCAGTCCGTCTACAGTCGCATCGCCGGCTACGAGGATGTCAACGACCGCCGAGCGGGTCTCGCAAGATCCGACCTTCCGGCTGATCGGTTCCGAGAAGACTTGGGATCGTGGTGCGGCGCTGACTTCCCGCTTGCAGACTTTTGAGACCGAGATGCTGGCCGAGGAGGAGAACTTCCAGAGCTTGGCCCGCATCAACCGCGAACTCATCGGCAAGGCGGAAGCTGTCAATTCCCCGCAGCGGGTCGTGCTTGACATGGACTCGACCGAGATTCCGGTGTACGGCCAGCAGGAGAACAGCGCCTACAACGGGCACTTCGAGTCCACCTGCTATCACCCGTTGCTGTTGTTCAATCGGGAAGGCGACTGTCTGGCGGCAAAGCTGCGGCCCGGTAACGTGCACAGTGCCGACGACTGGGAAGAACTGCTGCTGCCGGAGATCGAGCGGCAGCAGAAGCTGGGCAAGGAAGTCGTGTTCCGGGCCGACGCGGCCTTCGCTAAGCCGGAGATCTATGAAGCGCTGGAGGAACGGGGTGTGAAGTACGCCATCCGCATTCCGGCCAACGACAGCCTGGAGCGGGACATCAACGAGTTACTGACACGGCCAGTGGGAAGACCGAGCCACAAGCCGGTGTTCTGGTACAAGAGTCTTCTTTATCAAGCCGCGAGTTGGAAGACGGCGCGGCGGGTGGTGGCGAAGGTGGAGTTCCACTTCGGGGAACTGTTCCCGCGCGTGGGATTCATCGTGACCAACCTGGAGACGGACAGCCGGGCGGTGGTGCGGTTCTACAACAAGAGGGGCGCTGCCGAACAGTGGATCAAAGAAGGCAAGCAAGCGGTGAAGATGACGCGACTGAGTTGCCATCGGTTCCGGTCCAACGAGGTGCGGCTGTGGCTGAGCGTGATCGCCTATAACCTGGGGAACCTGTGGCGGCGGCTGGTGCTGCCGCG
>JBEKUO010000209.1:0-10730 GCA_049514955.1 Bryobacteraceae bacterium
AGCCACGGACGAAATTCGGCGAGCTGAAGCTCGCCGCTGCAAGCTGAAGCTTGCGCCACGCGCTACTCGTCCATCACGCAGCGGAAGCCCAACGTGCCGGCGCGATCCTTGGAGGGCGCCATCAGCAGATACTTGCCGTGCTCGGTCAATTTGTAAGCCTGCGGGAAGTACCACATGGAGCCTTGCGGCTGGTAGTAGCATCCGCCGCGCAGGATGGCCGCGCGGGTATGTTCGTCGACAAATTCGTCGGTCCACTGCCAGACGTTGCCGGTCATGTCCATCACGCCGAAAGGGCTCGCTCCGGCGGGATGCGCATCCACATCCGCGGGGCCGGGCAGGCCGCGGCCTTTGTAGGGCGGGGGCACCGCGCGCTCGTCCCACGAGTGGCCCCAGGGATACAGGCGCCCGCCGGTGCCTTGCGCCGCGTATTGCCATTCCCACTCGTGCGGCAGGCGCTTGCCCGACCATGCGGCATAAGCCCGCGCATCCTCCAGCGACACCCAGGTGACGGGTTTGTTCGCCCACCCCTCGGGATAGGTTCCGTTATGCCAGTCCTTCAGGAAGTTATGGCCGTCTCTCGGCTGATATTGCGTGGCGTCCAGGAACTTCTTGAATTCCGCGTTGGTCACAGGATATCGATCGATATAGAACGGCTTCATCGAGAGCCGGTGGTGATGGCCGCGTCGCGGCGCGTCTTCCCAGGGATACTGGACATCCACTCCGATCCAGTTGAATCCTTCAATCTCGATGCCGGTGACCTGGAAATCGAATTCGCCGGCGGGGACATGCACCATGCCCGGCGGAGATCCAGCGGGCGCTTTCGCAGGCGCGATCTCCACGATTCGTTGAGGCAGGAACTTCCATTCGTGAGAGAGGCTGCTGAGCGGCACTTGCGCCCATTGCCGCATCTGCGCCAGCAGAGCTTCGAGATTCTGCGGCGCGCCGCCTGGTGCGACCTCCAGGATCGCGCCGAAACCTTTCGCTTCCATGGGGAAGCTCAGCACGGCTTGGCTGTCCGCTGTGCGCGGGTGCAACTCGACCCCGTTCCACAGATCGTAGTAACGCGCGCCTTCGCGATGCGGCGCCTCGATCTGTTCGCCAGCGACATCATATTCGTTGCGATTGACGAGCGTCCAGAGGGTGCGGCCTTCGCCCGGAAATCGCGTCGCGAAAATGCCATATTGCCGGGTGGGCGCGTAGGGCTCCCAATCGCGGCCAACCAGCAGGTCCGCGAACTGGCGCTCGATGCGCGCCACGCGGCGGAGCGCTTCGGCATCCCGCGGCGCGATCTGGTTCCAGATCCCCCAGATGTTCTCCCAGCTCTCGTAACCCACGCCGTTGAAGAAGGCGGCCTGCAGATTGTCCGTCTTGTCGCGCGCCCAGCGATCGCAGACATTGATCATGTGGCGAGGTTCGAGCCACTTCAGCTTGCCGACCATGGGCGCGAAGGGATATTTCCAGTAGCCCCAGCTCTGGTTGTTCCACATCAACGCCTCATCGGCGCGCGGCGCGCCTTCGGGCTCGAAAGCTACCGGGTGGCCGGTCGCGTCGGAGGCCGTCCGGTAGGCGCGCGGGAGCCCGTCGAAGGTATCGCCATTCACGCCATCCGCGCCGATCTCGGCCATCAGGCGGGCAGTTGCGATCCAGTAGGGCTGGCCCACGTCGCGTGTGCCCGTGTCCCACGGCATGCTGGGAAAGAAGACGCGCACGCCGCTGTGGTGAAACTCCTCAACCATCTGGCGGAGGGCAGGCACGCCGCCGGGCAGGTCGCGGGCGAGATCCCACTGATTGCGGTTATCGATGCCTATGTTCGGATATACATGCCAGATCAGCACGCTGTCGATGCCGCCATAGCGGTCGTCGAGGTCTTTCAGGTAGCGATCCACCGTGTACTTGCCGGCCGCCGGGTCGTAGAAATAGCGCTCCTCCGCCATCATTTGCGGCTGAATGAAATTGCGCTGCGTCCACAGCAGTTCCGGGCGGCGGTATTCGGAATCGTCGTAGCCCATGCGAATCAGGCGCTCGTGGCGCCACTGGCGAAGATCGCCGATCCACGCCTGGTGCTGGGCAGTGCGGTCCGCCTCCCACTCGTGCAGCTCCGCCATCCAGTCCGGACTGGCGGTGGGGTGGCCGGGACCTGGGATCTGGCTCTCATCCGGCTGATAGCCCGTGTCCTGCGCCATCAGGCAAAGGGCGGCGGCGAAAAAGACCGCGGCAAGTCGCTTCATCACCGTAGAAGGTATCACGGTACGAGCCCGTGGCCGCGCCCGGTATCGGGAAACCCCTAAAGGCTTTCCCGATGGATCATTAACGTTTTTAATCGGGTAAGGATCGGTAAAGATTGCCCGGTCAGTACAAAAGTACGCCAAACACCACCAGCAGGATTCGTATGTGATTGACAAAGTGAGAGCGCGACATCGGCGCATAAATTGCAACGGTAGCGGGCAGGGAGTAACTACGATGCGTAATGCTTTTAGTGCAGGGATACTTGCGGCGGTGTTGCTGACCGGTGGTTGCGCCACCAAGAAGTATGTGCAGGACACCACAGCACCGATCCAGGCCAAGGTGGATCAGAACGGCCAGCAGATTCAGAAACAAGGCCAGGATATCGACAAGACCAGAACTGACCTTAAGGGCGATATCAACCAGGTAGACGAACGGGCCACCAGCGGTGTCAGCGCTGCGAAAGAAGTGGCCATGACGGCGCAGAATCGCGCCAACGACGCCATGACGAAGGCGGGTCAGGCGAACGATCTGGCAACCAAGGATTCAGCGGAGATCAGCAGCTTGCGGGAAGTGGTCAAGAATCTGGACGACTACAAGCCTGTGGCGGATGTGACGATACCGTTCGCTTTCAACAAGTACACGCTGACCGCGAAGGACAAGCAGGATCTGGACGCCATGGTGGCGAGCGCCTCCAAGAACAAGCGGTACTTCATCGCCGTGGAAGGCTTCACGGATCGCACGGGATCGCGCCAGTACAACGAGGTGCTTAGCCAAAAGCGAGCCGACGCGGTGGTGGGATACCTGGTGGCCAATCACGATATTCCCATTTTCCGAATCCACATGATCGGACTTGGCGAAGAGAAGCCGGTAGACGAGGCACACACCCGCGCCGCGCGAGCCAAGAACCGCCGCGTGGAAGTGAAGGTGTTCAGCGCGGACGAGAGTTATTCTGCAACGTCACAGGCGTCGCAACCGACGGTGCCGCAGCAGGCTGAATCGCGTCCGGCGCAGCAGTAGTCCGGCAGCCTGCACAGAAGTTTAGCATTCTCCTAGGTTAGGGCGGGTTTCCTTGCGCGGGAACTCGCCCCTTTTTTTATGCCCGAGAGGCTCGGGCCACAGGGGCTGGACGAAATGCGCGCCACCAGACGTAAAGCCCGAGTAAACCTGTAATCACCTCCAACAGCGTTCCAGGAATCAGGCCACTGCGAGATAATCCGCGCACGGATTCCCCCAGGATGGCGCCCGTGAGCTGGATTCCGAGTCCGCCGCTAAGCAGCAACAGCCGGCGGTTAGGGCGGCGGGAGGCCAGCAGAAGCGACCACAACATCAGGTCCAGAATCACAGCGCAGATGTTCAGGTCGCGGCTGACCAGGGTCATCCAGCGGTTCAGACCCCCGAGCGGATCTCGACGGATGATGAACGACGCGGCGAAAATGAGTGCGGCGGCTGTGATGAGCCAGCGGCGCTGCACCAAGTTCCGGTTGACATCCGCGGCAGCGTGATCGATAAATGCGATGACCACGCAAAAGACCAGGATGTCCAGGATTACTTCGTCGACCCAGTAGAACTCGCTCCGCACCCCGCGCGGCAAAGCTGAAGCGGCAATCTCCGCTATTGTGGACAGGAGTAGCGCCACTGCATACGCAAAGGCGAAGGGGTATTGCCGGTAGCTTCCGCGCAGCAGGGCGGAGATCACCAGCAGGTTGAGCCATAGGCCAACGCCCCAAGCGCAATACTGAAGGGCCTGCTGCATGCCTCTCCGGAGAATGGCCGTCTAGTTCGCCGGAGATCGCGGGCAGTTTTGGTTAAGCTACTTTGCCACACCAGGGATCCGGCGGGAAGGTCGGGCCATGCGCTACTTTACCATCCCAGGGATCGGGAGGGAAGGTCGGGCCATGCGCCACTTTGCCACACCAGGGATCCGGCGGGAAAGTTGGACCGTGCGCGACTTTGCCACACCAGGGATCCGGCGGGAAAGTCGGGCCGTGCCCGGCAGCGAAAGCGGAGACCGTCATCAATAGCGCAAGCGCAGCGCATGCACCAAAACGGACCAGCCAATTCTTCGAGAATACTTCCATCGTCTACTCCATTTCTCCGTAATTTCCCGCGCGCAATCGGGCAGTTCTCCCCAGCACGCTGCCGCGTTAGTGCGCAGAATCAGGATTTGCCGTCAACAGAATTTTAACCCCGTGTCGAGGGTATTTGTAGCGGAGACAGCGGATTTATAGCGGAATGCTAACCAAAGACAACATAGCTAATCGCCAGGAGTGAACAGGCGCTGTTCGCGGATGGTCCTTTCGGCAAAGTTACTATCCGGCCGAAAAGGCCTTTGGCCGGGCCACTGGAGGCGCATGTCGGCGGTCACTTCGTCGAGCATGGCGAGCGTTGCGACCTTGCTCTCCAGGGCGAAAGCAGTAAGCAGCAGGTTATCGCCGATAGCGTTGATTACTCTGGGGATGCCTTGCGCGCGGAAGTGTATCTCGCGCTGAATATCGAGTGGCAGGACGGTTTGTTCCTTCAGACCGGCACGCGCCAGCCGGGACTGTATGTATTCTAACGTCTCGGCGAGTTGGAACGGCTGTAGGATGCAGCGGAGGGCGATACGCTGCTTGAGCTGGCGGAAGTCGGGCGCCTCGAGTTTGCGATCCAGTTCAGGTTGCCCCGCCAGGACGATCTGAAGCAGCTTGCCTCTACGGTTCTCGAGGTTGCCCAGCAACCGGATCTCTTCCAGAACGTCCCAATCCAGGTTGTGCGCCTCGTCCACGATCAGCACGGTAGTGCGCCCGAGGTTGGCGCGCTCCAGGATCATTTCGTTCAAGGCGATCAGCACTTCCGTTTTCGAAGTGCGGGCGCACCGGAGTCCGAAGTCGTAGGCGATCATTTCGAAGAACTGCTCGACGGTCAAGCGGGAATTGAACAGGGAGGCGTAGGCAACCTGCTGGGAATTCAGGAAATCGCGGAGGCATTCCAGCATGGTCGTTTTGCCGGTTCCCACCTCTCCGGAGAGGACTACGAACCCCTTGCGGCTCTGCACGCCGTAGATCAGGTTGGCGAGAGCTTCTTCATGTTGAGCGCTGCGGAACAGAAAGGAAGGGTCCGGGCTCATGTTGAAGGGATTCTCGGCGAATCCGAAGAAGGCTTTGTACATAGACGCTACGCTCGCGGCGGGCGCATCCGCACTGCTCGCATTTTAGCATGCGGCCGGCCGCGGCCATCCTGGGAAAAACCCCGGCTAAGCGGCTAGCCCTTTCCCGCCTTGGTGGGGCTAATGAGGATATGTGCGTTCCGGCCTTCCAGGCGTGGAACCCCTTCGACGCTGCCGTATGCCGCCAGATCCTCGGCGAAACGTACGAGCAGCTTCTTGCCCAGATCGGAGTGGGCGATTTCACGGCCGCGGAACTGCACTACGGCTTTGACGCGGTTGCCCTCCTGGAGAAAACGGATGGCGTGATTTTTTTTGAAATCGTAATCGTGGTCGTCGGTGTTGGGGCGGAACTTGAGCTCCTTCACCTGCACCACGTGCTGCTTCTTCTTGGCTTCGTGCTGTTTCTTTTTCTGTTCGTATTGGTAGTGGCCGTAGTCGACTGCCTTGGCCACGGGAGGCACCGCGGTCGGCGCGACGATGACCAGATCGAGCCCCAACTCCTGCGCCTTACGCAGCGCGGCGGAAGTGGGCATGATCTCCGCAGTCCCGTCCGGGAATACCGCGCGCACCTCGCGGGCGCGGATCGATTCGTTCACATTCTCTCTGCGAGATTGTCTGCGCGGGGGTAGATTTCTGCCTGGAACCATGGAGACTATATCGTCACTGCTTCAAGATAGGCCGTTGGGGAGCAAGTGGGCGTGCCCCAGCTTGCCGCGCGGGACGGTTGGGTGGAATCGAGGATGAGGGTAAGGACCAATCTAAAAATTCGCTGCTAGCAATAGTTTACTTGGAAAAAGCCCGGTTGTCCAGAGTCGGCGACCAGGTATCTCGCAAAAGCTTTATTTGAACCGAACCGTTTGAACACCCGTATCATCCAATGAGGGTTGTGGCCGCCTCCGCGAGGGAACAAGAAGAAACCGGGGTGCGCTTGGGAGCCGCCCGCCAGAATGGCGCGGTCAGGCCCACTCCGGAATCTGTCCGGGCGCAGTGCGAGAAGATCCTCGCCAGCAGTGGGTTCGCCGGGTCGGAGCGTTTGAGCCGATTCCTGCGCTTCGTCGTCGAACAAGCACTTCAGGGGAATCAACTTAAGGAAACCCTGGTGGGCATGGAGGTCTTCGGCCGGAAGCCGTCCTACGATCCGCGCCTGGATGGCGTGGTGCGCGTGGAAGCGGTTAAACTCCGGGCGCGGCTCAAGGATTATTACGAGACTGAAGGAATCCACGACCCGGTCCGGATCGATTTGCCGAAGGGCGGGTATGTGCCCTGCTTCGAAGCCCAGGCGAGTCCACCGGTGGAACTGCGGGTTCGGCCACCACGCCGTGGTTGGTGGACCGATTGGCGCTGGATCGTCCCGCCTCTCGCGCTGCTCGTGGTGATTGCCGGTTACCTGATAACCAAGGGCCACCCCCGGCCCGTATCGCGGGATGCGGCCTCCTCCATCGCCGTGCTTCCGTTTGTGAATCTGAGCTCGGAGAAGGAGAACGAATACTTCAGCGACGGGTTGACGGACGACTTGATCAACGCGCTGACCAAGGTCCAGGGATTGCGTGTGGTGGCGCGCAGCTCGGCGTTTCAGTTCAAGGGGAAGAGCTCGGATATACGCACGGTGGGCCGGCAGCTCAATGTGGCGACCGTGCTGGAAGGCAGCGTGCAAAAATCCGGCGACCGGTTGCGTATCACCGCGCAGCTCAGCAGCGTAGCCGATGGCTACCACTTGTGGTCGGAAACCTACGACCGCCAGCTTCAAGATGTGTTCGCGGTGCAGGATGAGATCTCCCGCGCGATCGTACGGGCGTTGGAGGTGAGGGTAGCAGGCGATCCCGGCCGCCGGCTGGTCACCTCCTCCACGCAAGACCTGGATGCTTATAACCTCTATCTGCAAGGGCGCTTCCATCTGAACAAGTGGCGGCCGGAGGGCGCACGCAAGGGTATCGAGTACTTCGAGCGGGCCATCGCCAAGGATCCCAGTTACGCTCCCGCCCAAGCGGGGCTCGCAGACTGCCACACCTGGTTAGGGGTATTCGGCTGGTCCCCGGCGCGCCAAGCCATGCCCGAAGCGCGCGAAGCGGCGAATCGCGCGTTACAGCTCGATGACACGCTGGCCGCCGCGCATATTTCGCTCGGCTATGTCAAAGCTCTTTACGACTGGGACTGGCCTGGGGCCGCGCGCGAGTTCAAACGCGCACTGGAATTGAGCCCCGGCGATCCGGATGTGCACTTCGCTTACAGTTTGACGTATCTGGCGCCGCTCGGGCGGTTGGATGAGGCGCTCATGGAAATCCAGCGGGCACTCGATCTGGATCCGCTCTCCCCGTACAAAATCACGGCGGCTGGGACGATCTATCTGGAACGGCGGGAATACGATCGCGCTGTGGAACAGTACAAGAAAGCCATCGAACTGGACCCGGCGTTTTATCACGCGTACGATGAGCTCCGCTGGGTGGAGTGCAAGAGAGGCAGGTTCGAGGAGGTTGCAGCGATCAGGCAGGCGATGCGCGCGGCTTTTGGCGATGTGAACGACAGCGCGGCGCGGGCCTACGTTTTGGCGCAGCAGGGCAAGCAGGCGGAAGCGCGGGATTCGGTGCGGAAGTGGATCCAGGAGTGCATTCGGACGCAACGGGCCGGCATCGCTTGCGGCGCAGCCGAGATTTACGCCGGCATCGGCGAGAAAGACCTGGCATTCGAGTGGCTGGACCGGGCGTACGCGGAGCGCAATCCGCTGCTGGTCTACGCGCGGGTGATGCCGTTGTACGACAATTTGCGCTCGGATGCGCGGTTCACTGCGTTGCTGAAGCGGTTGGGCCTGGCGGAGAATCGCTAGTCGGTCGTGGCGCAAGCTTCAGCTTGCTGCGGCGAACTTCAGTTCGCCGGCTGGCAGGCGAAAGCGCCTGCCCCACCACACGCACCGAACTGCCGGCCGAGAGCCTGCGCGCACATCGCTTATCGATCGGCATCCCGGAAGGCGGCGTGCGCCATGATGGCCCGGGAGCGCGCCTGAAGAGCGGCGGCTTCGCGCTTGTGGGATGTCTTGCGCAACACCGCCGCGTAGTTTGTGAGCGTTTCCGCCACGCGCGGGTCTTCCGATCCAAAAGCCTCTTGCCGAATCTGCAAGGCGCGGGCATAGTGGGCCGCCGCACGGTCGTAATCGCCTTGCGCGCGGTCGAGCTCGGCCAGATCGGCCAGCGTAGCGGCCAGGAACGGATGGTTCGGTCCCAGGGCCTTTTCGCGAATGGCGAGCGCGCGCAGGTAGAGCGGCTCGGCTTTCGCGTAGTGTCCCTGCACGTGATAGATCGCGGCCAGATTATGCAGTGCAGTGGCGCGCAATGGATGCTCCGGGCCCAACGCGGACTCCACCAGCGAAGCCGAGCGGAGCGACACCGATTCGGCCTCGGAATAGCGGCGCTCATCATAGTAGAGTTGGGCCAGACCGTTCAGCGCCGGCGTCAGATTCACGGTGTCGCGGCCGGATGCCTGCTCGATCTTAGACATTGCCAGGCGGTACAGCACCTCGGAACGCGAGTAGAATCCTTGTGCGCGACAGCGCTGCGCCGTATCGATCAGGACGAGGGCTTCGTCCGTGGCGTTGTCCGGCGGCTGCTGCGAGAAAGCCTTTAGGCCACTCAGTGCGATCCAGACGAGCGTCCATGGTAATCCTCTGCTGTGCATTTCCCCTCCTGATCGAGCGTGCGCCCAAGCGCTGGGCGCTACAAGTATTTAGGAGTTGAGAAACGGTTGGCGCAACGGTTATACACCGGCCGGAGCCCGCCAACCACCGGCGAGTGCCGTCCGAGTCCCATTACCCACTGCTTTTTGCTATCCTTTAGTGGTTGAATTCATACAAGTTCCCCACCCGGCGTTGAGGCCGGGCCCCAGAGGTTTTGCCATGTCAGGCCATTCAAAGTGGGCGACCATCAAGCACAAGAAAGCGGCCCTGGACGCCAAGCGCGGGAAAACGTTCACGCGCATCATTAAGGAAATATCGATCGCTGCCCGGAGCGGCGGCGATCCGGATGCCAATCCCCGCCTGCGCACCGCCATCCTCGCGGCCAAGAACGTCAGTATGCCGGCCGACAACATCAAGAAGGCCATTATGCGCGGCACCGGCGAGTTGGAGGGAGGCCAGATCGAAGAAGTGATGTTTGAAGGCTACGGGCCGGGCGGCGCCGCCGTTCTGGTCTTGGTGGCTACGGACAACCGCAACCGCACGGTGAGCGAAATCCGCCATGCGTTTTCCAAGAACGGCGGGAACCTGGGAGAACTGGGGAGCGTGGCCTGGATGTTCGAGCGCAAGAGCCATATTGTCATCGCGCAGGACAAGGCCAGCGAAGAGCAGCTCATGAACGTTGTGCTGGACGCCGGCGCCGACGACCTGCGCGACGGCGGCGATGTGTGGGAAGTGATCTCGCCACCCGAAGCGCACGATGCCGTGCTGAATGCTCTGCACGCGGCCAAGCTCCCCACGGAAGCGGCGGAAATCGCCATGCTGCCGAAGAACCAGGTGCATCTCGAGGGCAAGAACGCCGGGGCCATGCTGCGACTCAGCGAGGTGCTCGAAGAGCACGAAGACGTGCAGAACGTGTACGCGAACTTCGACATCGACGAAAAGGAGATGGAGGCTCTGGCGCAACAAAGTGCTGGTGCTCGGAGTTGATTGCGGTACGCAGCGGACCGGCTACGGCGTCATCGAGTCGGATGGCTGCGGCCACAAGCTGATTGCGGCGGGGGTCATCTCGACCGAGGTCCGGGACCGGTTCGAGCGGCGGCTGCAGGAAATCGCAAAGGGGTTGCGCGAGGTGATACGGCAGCATGCTCCGCAGGCGGCCGCCGTAGAGCAGGTTTTCTATGCGGCCAACGTCCGGACAGCCTTGAAGCTGGCGCACGTGCGCGGAGTCGCGTTGCTGGCTATCGCGGAAGCCGGGTTGCAATGCGGAGAGTATTCGCCGCTGGAAATCAAGACCAGCGTGGTGGGCTATGGACAGGCGGGCAAGCGGCAGGTGCAGGTGATGGTGCGGTCGCTGCTGCGGTTGGATGCGGCGATCGAATCCGAGGATGCCTGCGATGCGCTGGCGGTGGCCATTTGCCACGCGACGCACGAGGTCATGCGGGCGAGGCTGCAAGGGGTTTAGTGTGATGGCCTGTCCGATTGACAAGCGCGCCGCGTTGACAGACGAAAGCGTCTGTCCCACCCGGGTGGGGAAGGCTTCGCAGGCATGTGGGGCAGGCGCCGAACCCACGCACGAGGTCGTGCGCGCGAGGCTGCAAGGGGTTTAGTGTGATGGCCTGTCCGATTGACAAGCGCGCCGCGTTGACAGACGAAAGCGTCTGTCCCACCCGGGTGGGGAAGGCTTCGCAGGCATGT
>JBEKUO010000210.1:0-10689 GCA_049514955.1 Bryobacteraceae bacterium
GACCAACGGCTACTGGCCCGGCCCGCTGACGGCTGGCAAAAGCGGCGCACTTTTCGGCGCCACGTATGCCAACCCGAGCGCGGTCTTCGAGCTGATTCCGTAGTCGCTTTCCGAGCCGTGCGCGTAGCATGAGATACCCGGGCTGAGCCGTGCGAGCGGAAGAGAAGCCCGAAAGCGGACCAGTAAGCCGTAGAATAAGAAGTAGCATGGTGCGTTCTGAAAGACGGGAACCTGGAGGACGGGCGGATAACGGTGTTTCGCTGTATGAAGTTAGTGTCGCGGATCTGTATTACCCACGTGGGGTAATACACATGGCAGGGCGAACTTTTTCGGCGATTTGCCAAAATGCTTGGCGAACTGCCCGACTTGTAGAATGTCCCCGGATGGTGGTGGGGGCATAGCCGCGAATCTGGAGATTGGGCGTTATCGGGCAGCGCCCAAGAATAACACGGCGAAACGCGCACTCCAGTGTCAACAGAAGTAGATATTGAGACGGCACGCGGAAGGAAATCCATGGCCGACGCGGTGGTAGAAGCTTTGATTCTCGATCTCCTGGAGTGGCTGGCGAAGGGCGAGAGGAGCTACGAGGAAGTGATGGCGGCATGGCGCACGTCATGTCCACGGCTGACGGTTTGGGAGGATGCGAACGATCGGGGCCTCGTTATGAGTGACGAAACGAACGGGCGCTCTATCGTTAAGGTTACGTCAGCAGGTCTCACTTTTCTGAAGCGTACACGACCGAACTAACATGAAAGTTTCGATACTCGACGATTACGGCGATACGCCGCGCACGCTCGCCTGCTTCACGAAACTGGCTGGCACGATGTCACAGTCTGGAACGATCATGTCCAGGATGTCGATACCCTTGCGCAACGGCTCCAGGATAACGAAGCGCTAGTGTTGATACGGGAGCGGACACAGATCCGCGCGCAACTTCTCGATCGCCTGTGCAAGTTGAAGCTCATCAGCCAACGCAGCGTGTACCCTGCTAATGTATGCGCCGGAGCGGCCCGTATGGGTGTACGATGTTGGGATGCCGGAAGACAAAATGGAAATCCGGCCTAAAGCAAATACCCGGTCATGCTATTTTGGGCATAGGAGTCCGATTATTCTCGTCCATCCGCGGATTGCTTGTTGTGTCCTGTTGCTGGTGTGGGCGGCGCTCCCGCCCTTCGCCGACGCGCAACCGGTCATTACGGTCCTGCATGCCGGCGGCTCCGGAACGCCTCTGTTGCCGGGCCCCGGCGGCGTGCTGTACGGCGTCGGAGGCGGCCAGATTTTTCCAGAATGCCCCGGCGGATGCGGAGGAATCTTCTCGTTGACGCCGCCGGCCACCGGGAAGGGTCCCTGGACCGAAACCACGATTTACCCATTTACATCCATCCAGGACGGTATCGGCGCCGCAGGCGACACGCTCATCATGAGCCCGAACGGCGTTCTTTACGGAAGCACCGGCTTCGGCGGCACGGGATGCAACGGGACCGGGTGTGGGACGGTGTTCTCGCTTACTCCGCCGGCGGTGCCGGGCGCTCCGTGGACAAAGGCGACCTTCGCGTTGAACGGACCCGATCTTCCGAATAGCTTGGTGCTGAGCAATGGGGTCCTGTACGGGACGAGTTACGACGGCGGAACCTCGAGTGAGTGTTTTCAAGGCTGCGGCACGTTCTTCTCGGTGACGCCGCCGAGTGCCGGCCAGCCCGCCTGGTCTGTTCACGTTCTGTACGGCTTTACCGGCGGCGCCGACGCTCATCCTGTTTCGCTCGTAGCCGGCGGCAATGGTGAGTTCTTCGGTACAGCCGGCGACGTGGCGTGCCCCTCCGGGTGCTCGTATGTCTTTTCGATGACTCAGGACACCCCGGGCAGTCCGTGGAAAGAGACCGTGCTTTACACCGACACCGACACGGACGCCGTCAACAACGTGATTAGCATTGTGGTCGCCAGCAATGGGGTCATTTACGGCACGATTTACTACGGCGGCGCGCACGGCGTCGGGTCCGTTTTTTCGTTGACGCCGCCCGCATCGCCCGGCGGGTCTTGGACCGAAACCACCCTCTATAGTTTCGCGGGCGTCCCCGATGCAGCCCAGCCCAATCCCGGCTTAGCGATCGGGGCAGGCGGAGTCCTCTATGGAACCAGCAACATGGGCGGGGTCGCATGTCAGTTAAGTTCCATGGGGTGCGGAACGGTCTTCTCCTTGACGCCGCCCTCCTCGCCGGGCGGTGTTTGGACCGAGCAGGTATTGCATGCATTCGACGACGGGGACGTGGGCGCCTGGCCCACCACCGGCCTGGCCTTGGGAACTGATGGAGTGCTTTATGGGAGCACAACGGTGGGCCCGGGACGCATCGAAGGCGGCTTCTTGTTCTCGTTGCAACCCTAGAGTCGGCGCATCAGGAGGATACTGCCGTGTTGCACACCAACCAAATCGGGTATTACGGAGCGCTCCTGTTGGTAGCGGCGCTGGCGCAGCCGGCCGCCGCACAATCCAAATTTTCCACCGTCTATGCTTTCAACGCCGATCCGAGTGCCGCCGATGGCAGGCTGCCGATCGCTTTGGTGGCCGGCGGAACCGCTGCACACCCTGTGCTTTACGGCACGACGTTACAAGGCGGACCGCTGACTCAGCAATGCACCTCCGGATGCGGCACGGTCTTTTCGTTAACGCCGCCCTCGCCGGCTGGGGACCCCTGGACCGAAACCCGGATCTACAATTTCACGAGCCCGGCCGACGGACTCGGGCCCAACACGCTGCTGCTCGCACCATCCGGCGTCCTGTACGGAACCACCGGAGCGGGCGGTACCGACGGTTATGGGACTGCCTTCTTGCTGGCGCCCCCTTCCTCCTCCGGCGCACCATGGACTAAGAGCACCTTTCAAGTGACCACTAACCTTGAGTTCTGGATTCCTAATAATCTGGTCCTCGTTAACGGCGTGTTATACGGAGTGAGTCAGGGCGACGCTTCCGGCACGTTTTTCTCCCTGATCCCACCGAACGGCGCCGGGCAGGCCTGGACCTTCACCCTCCTGCTCAGCCTATATCCCGCCTTCGACCCCATGGTGCTGACGCCAGGCGGAAACGGCGTTTTCTACCTTACTTCCAACGGCACTGTCATAGGTAAGTGCGGAAATTGTGGTGTGGTGCTCTCCTTGACCACGACCCAGCCCAGTGGCGCTTGGACCTACACGCTGCTGCATGGGTTCGGAGGCGCTCCGAGCGACGGAAACGGCTTCTCCGCCGTCGCGCTGGGCAGCGGCGGGGTTCTCTACGGCGTCACCAACGACGGTGGCACGCACGGATTCGGCACGGTATTCTCATTGACGCCGCCTGCGTCGCCGGGCGCTGCCTGGACGGAGGCCATACTGTACAACTTCGCTGGCGGTAAGGATGCCGCTTATCCCAACCCGAGTGTGGTGCTCGACGCGAACGGCGTCATTTACGGCACAAGCTCCAACGGCGGCGACCCGGGTTGTCCTCTGTATTATGCCTCCGGCTGTGGCACGGTGTTCTCGTTGACGCCTCCCGCGTCGTCCGGCGGCGCGTGGACCGAGAAGGTGCTGCACGCCTTCCACGCCGGCAACGATGGAGCTTTCCCGCTTGCCGGCGTCACTCTGGCACTGGATGGAACGCTCTACGGCGCCACTACGCAGGCTGGAGGGGAAGGCAAATACGGAACGGTCTTCAAGCTGCAGTAGCTAAGGATGAGCCGCCCCTGCCTCGCTCCGTTCGACGCACGCCGAAGCCGCCGCCGTGGACGTGCCGCGCATCTCCTGGTGCGGGAGACGAGCAGGAGGAAAAGGGCTCACCGTGCAGGAGCAATATTCGCCGGCAGCCCAGGAAGGCCGTCTCTACCTTTGCGGATTTGAGGTTGATGTTTCGGAACGATAACTCTCCGCCTGCACGCACAGGTCTTTCACTGGCCCACTGGCTTCCCCCATCGGCATGTTGGCCGACATCTTCCATCAGATCACCACATATTGCGACGGCCGGCAATCAATGTAGTGAACCATGAAGCGCTGCGGCGGTAAGTAGCGCAGTTTCGGGACGCCCATCGAGTAAGTTAGCGGCGACGTCATCCAGCAGCCGGTTAAAGCGCGGCTGCGTTTTCATCTCATAGCTGATTTCCACGACGTGAACGCCACGACCCGGTACGCGGGATTCTGACGGTAGCAGGTGTTGAAGTTATGAAAGTCGCGCCCAGCGGCGCCCATAATCAAAACGCGTTTGGGATCCATACCTGGATTATAAGATGCTACTCGTTGGTCTTGCGCCAGTCTTCCTCGGAGATCATGGCGATGGGTTCGAGCTTCTTAGCTTGCAGTCCGCGATTGAGATCCGGCAACTGCTTGTTGGCGAGATCGGTGAACTCGTGGATCACATCCTCGAGTTCGTGTGACAGCGCTTCGGCTCGAGCCACCTGCGAATCCGTGGGTCGGCCTTCGTAGGAGCTTACATCGCCGTACAAGCCTCCAGAATCCGAGGACCCGGCCAGAAACTCGCGCAGGCGCTCTTCGCCGGTGATCATACCGCCTTCCTTGGTAGCGACAATCTTAGAACGGATCTTGTCGGCAGCCTCGGACACCTGCAGCAACTTCGGCCGCAGCGGGTCGGCTTCCGGAAGCTTCGCGGCGCGCGCCGCCGCGCTGTCGCGCACGCCGATGATGGCATCCACAGCCCAGCTCATGTGGTTCAGCATGGCGCCCAGCTTCGTAACCAAGTCGAACTGCGCCTGGCGGTCCGCCACGGTGAACTTGGCGCGCGGGTCCAGCACCACGTTGAGTTGCGCGGTATAGACCTTATCGCCTTTGGTCATCTTCACGGTGTACACGCCTGGAGCGACACGCGGTCCGAAAACTGCGCCAAACGCGGCGGTAGCGGCCGGCGGAACTCTTGGGGGTTTCAAATGCATGGACCAAAGCGCGCGGTTCAGACCCCGGTGGGTACTGCTGGGAACCGTATCCACCAACTTCCCGTGCTGATCGAATATCTCGATCTTCAGGTCGCCATAAACGTGCCGGCTCCTCTGATAGTAGGGGATGAACGCGCCACTCGGACGATTGGGGCCGGTGAACATCCCGTCACCCTCGGACCAACCGCCGGACGTTTCCATCCACTGCACTGCCGGGGGCATGGGAGGGAACGCGGCATATTCGGACATCACCTCGGGGGTAAGCGCGCGCAGCGGAGAAATGTCGTCGACGATCCAGATGCCGCGTCCGTGGGTGGCCAGAATCAGGTCCGAGGTGCGCGGGTGCACCACTATATCGCGCACCGCCACGGCGGGAAAATTGCCGCCCTTATACTGCGCCCAGCGCTGGCCGCCGTCGACGCTGATCCACAAGCCGAACTCGGTCCCCAGAAAAAGCAGGTTCGGATTGACCGTGTCTTCTTTGATCACGTGCGCGTAGCCGCGGATGCCGCTCTGCTGCACGGGCAGCAAGGTCCAGCTCCGGCCGTAATCTGTGGTCTTGTACAAGTACGGCTGCTTATCTCCATACCAGTGACGGTCGAACGTCGCGTAAGCGGCGCCCTCGGCAAAGCGGCTGGCTTCCACCCAGGAGACCCAGGAGGCTTTCCCGATACCTGGCACATTGCCGATGACGTTGGTCCAGTGCCCGCCTCCATCGCGTGTGATCTGCACGTTGCCGTCATCGGTCCCTACCCAGATCACTTGCCCGTTTTTTGGGGACTCGGAAATGGAGTAGATGGTCGTGTGCATCTCTGCCACGGAGTTATCCACCGTGACGCCGCCGGATTCTTCCTGCTTCTGTTTTTCGGGATCGTTGGTGGTGAGGTCGGGGGAAATACGATCCCAAGACTGGCCGTGGTCGCGAGAGCGGAAAAGATACTGCGCTCCGACGTAGATGGTGCCCTTCTCATTCGGGCTGATTTGAAGCGGCGTGTTCCAGTTGAAGCGCAACTTCTTTTCGCCGTACCGCGCGTACGGCTTGATGGAGCGCGTCTCGTGCGTATAGCGGTTTAACCGGCCGAGCTCCCCACCTTGCGCTTCAGCATAGATGTACGTGGGATCGGCGGGGTCTTCCCACACCCAGAATCCATCGCCGCCGAATATGTTCTCCCAGCGCGAATTGCTGACGCCGCCGGGATAAGACGAATCGGCCACCCAGCAACTGTTATCCTGCAAGCCACCATAGACGTGGTACGGCTCGGCGTTGTCGGCGCTGACGTGGTAGAACTGCGATACCGGCAGATTCATCAGGTGTTCCCAGCGCGTGCCGCCGTCGAGACTGCGCCAGAGGCCGCCATCATCGCCGGTAAACATGGTGTTGGTATCGGTGGGATCGATCCACACGTCGTGGAAATCGCCGTGCGCATTGGCGACGTTGCTGAAACTGCGCCCGCCGTTGGTGCTGAGCAACAAGGGTCCATCGACTTTGAAAACTTTGTTCTCATCCTTGGGGTCGACAATGAGATTAGAAAAGTAAAAGGGGCGCCACACCTGGAACTGGCTGGCATCCAGGCGGGTCCAGCTCTGGCCGCCATCGGAGGAGCGGAATAGCGCGCTGGTCTTGTACTCGATGGTCGCGTAAACCACCTGCGGCTTCCCAGGGGCGACGGCCAGTGCGATACGGCCATAGGGCTTCTCGGGAAGGCCCTTTGCGTTGGCGCTAGTCAGTTCGGACCAGTGCTCGCCGCCATCGGTGGACTTGAACAGGCCGCTGCCGGGACCGCCGGAGCGGAATGTCCAGCCCTGCCGGCGGAAATCCCACATGGACGCGTAGATCGTCTGGGGTTCCTTTGCGCTCATCGCCAGCATGCCGCACCCGGTGGAGGCGTTTGCCCCTGCCAGAACTTTCCGCCACGTCTGGCCGCCATCGCTGGTCTTGTAAACGCCGCGTTCTTCGTTGTCGTCCCACAAGTGCCCGGTGGCGCAGATGTACACGATGTTGCCGTCCTTGGGATCGATCAATATCTTGGCGATATGTTCGGAATCCTTCAGACCAACGTTCTTCCAGTTTTCGCCGCCGTCGACGGATTTGTAGACGCCATCGCCGATAGAAACGCTGTTGCGCACCCAGCTTTCACCGGTTCCCGCCCAGGCGATCTTCGAGTTGGAGGGATCGATGGCGACGGCGCCAATCGACTGCACGTCCGGGAGATCGAACACGGACTTGAAAGTGGTGCCGCCATTGATCGACTTCCAAACGCCGCCACTGGCGGACCCGACTAAAACGGTAAGGCGTCCGCCCTCATTGACGGCTGTCACGGCGGCGACGCGGCCGCTCATCTCGGCCGATCCGATGTTGCGCACCGGCAGGCCCGAGATGGTGCCGGAGTCGTATCTGACGGGCGCTTGCGCCGGCAGCGCAGGAGCGAGGAGCAAAAAGGTGAGGGCTGTCCGTTGAAAGCAATTCCCGGTCATAGTTACTTCTCCTTCGGCATTTTGAACTCGGCCGCATCCATGGGAACATTCGCCTCGATTTTGTCGATGGTGATCTTAGCGCCCTCGCCCGGATTCCGCGGGCTGCCGCTCACGAGCGAGAACGGGAAGTAGACACCCGCGACCAGTTTATAGGCGCCCATTTCGGTATACGATTCGCGCACGGAGCCGTGGATAAAGATCTGCCTTTCCACGCGAATTTCGAGGAAGGTTTCGGGGTCGAGGTAATAGTAAACGATGTCGCCGTTTTTGAGCGTGACCTTGAGGCGGAAAGCGTCGTCGCCATCGACGGTGTCGTGGCCGAGGTACTCGATGGTGTTGCCTTTGGCCTGGTAATCCACCAGCGGGCCGTAGAAATCGGCCTGATCCTGCAGGCCGCGGAGTTCTTCTTCACCGACGAGCTCGGGATCCTTGCGGCCCGAGAACGGAGAAATCTGCCAGCCCGAGGAACCGTCGTAGGCCTGAATCTGGGCCATGCCTTGCAGAATGAATGACTGCCGAAGCAGGTCGGGCGCCTTGGCGTCTTGACCCAGTTGCGCCATGAAACTGCCCGCCTGCAGACGGCCGCTCATGCGCAACGTCTGGATGGCCCTGAGCTTCTCCAGCCCGCCCCTGGCCTGAATGTTCTTGGCGACCAGTTCTTCGGCGGTCTGCGCCGGCAGCAGCGCGGCGAAGGCGAATCCAATCACCCACTTCGAGAGTTTACACATCGATTTTGCTCCTTGGCCCCACGGGAATCCAGACCAGTCTTGCATGCCCGGAACAGCAACGTCAATGGGCAGTGGCTTTTGGAACGCCTGCTGAGGGACCTGGAGAGCGCTCGCAACTAGTATTTTTTGGTTATTGCGCGAGGCTGCCACCACGGTTAATCTGACGAAAGCACCAGTTCGCCGCGTATCATACAAGGCCGCTCGCCGCTGCGTTGTCACTAACCCGACAGTGCGTGACAGACGCCGCCAGTAACACCCACTTACGGTAGCGGTTCGGCGTGGATCGGTTCGTTAAGGCGGCTATTGGGAGGAGTTCTTATAACGTCCCAACTTAATGTTCCGTATACTCAGTAAAAGGACTCAGGACGAAAAGCATGGAATCGATGTTTCTCCCTGGCGTGGAGCACAACTCCCAGCCGGGACCCTATCTCGACCTCATTCGCATGATGCAGGCAAGCGGCACGGAGTATCCGCAGATCTGGCACATGTTCGCCTACCTGCCGAAGGCCACCGAGCACCTGGCGCGCTTCACGCAGGAGATTCTGCGCGGGCCGGCGCCGCTGAGCCCGGGCATGCGCGAGCTGATCGCGGCGTTCACATCGTACCGTAACGACTGCCCGTTTTGAATCAAGTCCCACGCCGCGGTCGCGGCGGAACTGCTGGGCAGCGAGGAATTGGTTTGGGGCGTGCTGCGGGACCTGGAGCAGTCGGGTCTGGACGAAAAGCACAAGGCCCTGTTCCGGTTTGTCGAGAAGGTCAATCACGATTCTCCGCGCATCGCCCCGGGGGACATGCAGCCGCTGTATGCCGCCGGTTGGGATGACGAAGCCATCTACTTTGCGATTACGGTGTGTGCGCTATTCAATTTCTACAATCGCTGGATCGATGCGAGCGGGGTGCATGCGATGTCGGACGAGGCGCACCGGCAGGGAGGCAAGCGTATGGCCACGCAGGGGTATGCGCGGGGATAGGCGCTTGGCGACGCGCGCGGCTTGGGAGCTGTAAGAATTGGTTGGCAGGCGAAAGCGCCTGCCCCACTGCGGGAAACTGAAGCGATGACGGACTTGAATCGCTTATCGGGCCAGGTGGCGCTCGTAACAGGCGGAGGGCGGGGGTTTGGCCGCGCCTTCGCGATCGCGCTTGCGGCCCATGGTATGCGCGTCGCCGTTGCGGCCCGCAGTCTGGATCAGCTCGAGGAAACTGCTGAACGCATTCGTTCCCACGGCGGCGAGGCCATCGCGCTGGCCACCGACGTCAGGGACGAGAAGGCAGTCAATCTGTTGGTCGAAAAAATCGAAGATCGGTTTGGCGGGATCGATCTGCTCATCAATAGCGCAGGAGCGGGACGCCCATACGGGCCCACTTGGGAAATCCAGCCGAGCGAATGGTGGAGCGCGATGGAGACGAACATGAAGGGTCCCTTGCTGTGTTGCGTGGCCGTCATGCGGGGCATGGTCGAGCGAAAACGTGGGCGGATCATCATTGGTGCCAGCGGAGCGGGAACCAGTAGCGTCCCTTACATGTCGGCTTACGTGACGAGCAAGGCCGCCCTGATCCGGTTTACGGAAGTTCTGGCAGACGAGGTCCGAAGTCACGGCATTTCCATGTTCGCCATCCAACCGGGGACGGTGAGAACCGCCATGGCAGAGGACCTGATTCAGTCGGAAGAGGGGAAACGCTGGCTGCCGTGGTTCCAAGAGATTTTCGATGAAGGACGCGATGTCACCGTGGATCCCGCAATCGAACTGGTGCTTTATCTCGCCTCGGGCGAAGCGGATGCTCTGTCCGGCCGGATGTTCGTAGCTCCTGGAACACACGTGGACATTGTGAGCCATGCGGAGGAGGTAAAGGCAGGCGATTTGCACGTGCTTCGTATGCGGTACTTCCAGCGGCAGGGTTAATTGATGACGGCCACGCTGGTAATATAGGTGCAGATGCGCCTTTGGCTCCGGATGCTGGCGATTATGGTGATGGCCCTGCTGGTCCGCGACATGCATTGTCTGGCGGCCTGCCTGGGGTCGTGTGCCGCACATTGCAGCTCTCACTGCCGGCACGAGGGCGGCTCGCACGAGCAGAGCTCCGCCGGCAAGTGTCCGTATCGCCACGTACTGATGCAGGTCCCTTCCCAGCGGCAATCGCATCCGCTCTTGACTCATTCCTATACGGGCGTTCTGCATCGGACTCCCGCCGACTTGTTGGCGGATGGCGGTGCACCAGCCAACACTGCAGCTAGTCCGTCACCTCCACACCGCTCGCCGCACGGTTTTGCGATCCTGCGCATCTGACTCTTTCAGTTGCTTAGTACACGATTTCTTAAAATACGGTCCCGTATGTTGGGAAGACTACTCCCTGACGGTCGTGGCTCCGATCAGAGCCGCGCGCGTCGGGAAGCGGTGCTCCAATACGCAACTGTAATTCCGAACGCGTGTACTTAGCCGTTCTGGGATCGATGACGGAAACGCTGCTCTGACGGTCGCGGCTCGGTGACTGAGCCGCGAGCGTAAGCGAGCCGGTGCTCCGGCGGAGCAAGTTGGAGTGGAGGATCTGTGATACTCAGGGACAGTTGTCTGAATTCCATG
>JBEKUO010000211.1:0-10614 GCA_049514955.1 Bryobacteraceae bacterium
CGCCGAGATGAAGGACATACTCGACCAGTTGGCCGACGCCGGTACGCTGTTCCTCACCTTGAGCGGCGGCGAAGTCTTCATGCGCATGGATTTCTTCGAGATCATAAGATATGCGCGCGAGCTTTCGTTCTGCATCAAGATCAAGACCAACGCCTTCATGATCCGCGAAAAGGAAGCCGACCTCATCCGCGATATGGACGTGAGTTCCGTGCAGGTCAGCATCTATTCCCACCGGCCGGAAGTCCACGACGCCATCACCTTGCTGCCGCGGTCGCTCGAACGTTCCGTCAAAGGCATCCGCCTGATGCAGCAGCGCGGCGTGAAAGTCATCATCGCCAACGTGCTCATGCGGCAGAATATCGCCGATTATGAAGGTGTCCGGCAGTTGGCCAAGTCGCTCGGTGTTGAGTCCACCATCGACCCTACCATTACTCCCAAAATGGATGGCGACCGCTCCCTTTTGAGCCTCGGCATCGGCGGTAAAGAACTGCGCGACGTAATGCATAACGCCGATCTGGTCGGCAATGTAGACGACTTTTGCGCCACACCGCCACCGGTCGGAGACGAAGACCTCGACCAGGTACCTTGCAGCGCCAGCCATACCTACTGCTACATCTCTCCTTACGGCGACGTCTTCCCCTGTGTACAGTTCCCGCTGCCCACCGGAAACGTCCGCCAACAGAAGTTCCTGGACATCTGGCGGTACTCGCCGCAGATGAACGACGTGCGCTCCATCCGCCCACGCGAGCTGCCTGTGTGTTCCACCTGCTCCCACATCGGAACCTGTACGCGCTGCCCCGGCTTGGCGTATATGCAAGGCGACATGCGCGGCCCCTCCGTCCAGGACTGCGAAAAATCCTACGCGCGCACCGGCATTCCTTCCGCCAACATGAAGCTGCGATTTACCGCCACAGACGGTCACCCGGTTGAACACCCGATCCACCTCATCCAGATCGCATGCTAACCGCGGACGCTCAAGTTCGGAGCTCGCTGCTGTTCACAGGCGAACTCCTGCGCCTGCTCGATCTGTTCGACCGCCACTCTATCCGCGCTCTGCCGTTCAAGGGCCCGGTTCTGGCCGACATGCTGTACGGCGACATCACCGCGCGGGATTATTGCGACCTCGACATCCTGGTGGGTAAGCACGACATCGGAAAAGCCATTTCTGCGCTTATAAGGGCAGGCTACACGACCGATCTGCCTTCGGATGCGGGACAGCGGAAAGCCTATCTCCGCGCGCGCTACGAAATTCATTTCACATCCCCCGGCGGCTTGCCCATCGAAATCCACCAGGACTTTCTGCCCCCATCCTATGGCTTCTCGCTGGCTCCCCGCTTGGAGCGCCGGCCTTTCTTCGGGCGCGAGATCCCAGCGCTGGCGCCCGCGGACCTGCTCCTGGTGCTGTGCGCCCACGGCGCCAAACACGCCTGGTCGGAGCCGAGGCTCGTCGGCGATGTCGCCCGCCTTCTGGAGATCTCGGCGGACGAGTTTCGCTGGCCCGATCTGCTGCGCGAGGCCGCGGCGATTGGCGCCCGCCGCATCCTTCTGCTGGGCCTCTACCTGGCTGCTCAACAGGACGCCCCCGTCCCCGCCGAAATTCTGAGCCAGGCGCAAAGCGATAAAGCGGTCGTGCGCCTCGCCGGCCGCATCCGGATCGGCGGTCCCGAGAGCCACCGCTTTTTTCTGCTAACCCGCGAGCGCCTCCGCGACAGGCTCGCCTGTTGCGCTCGCCTTGCTTTAGTGCCCAACGAAGAGGACTATTCGTTTCTGCCGCTGCCCGCGTTCCTCTCGCCGCTCTACTACCCCGTACACGCAGTCCGCGTGGCGGGAAAGTATGGTCTCGGGCTATGACATCACTCGCCGTCTTGGGTACTACGGTTGAAGTGGTTTGGCGCGCCGCCCAGCTCAAGCTGCTTTCGCCAGGCACATGAGACCCGACGCAACTGTCGCCCGCGCTGTGGAGGCATTTCTCGGGAAGCGTATCCTCATCATCGGCGATCTGATGCTCGATCGATATTGGTCTGGCACCGTGGATCGAATCTCGCCAGAGGCCCCGGTACCGATCGTGCGAAAGCTCAGCGCTTTCGCAAACCCAGGTGGCGCGGCCAACGCCGCGTGCAACGTCGCAGCCCTGGGAGCCGGCGCCACACTGTTCGGCGTGGTCGGTCAAGACGAAGCCGGTCGAGAGCTTCAACGGATTCTGTCCGGCCGAGGCATCGATTGCGCAGGTATCTCAATCGCCACCTCGCGCCCGACGACGGTCAAGTTGCGCATCATAGCGCACGACCAGCAGGTCGTTCGAATCGACGATGAAGACACCACATCCATTGATGCCAGTTTAGGCGCAGACGTTGTGAAGCGTGCCGGGCGGATGATGCCGGGCGTGGATGCCGTTCTGGTATCGGATTACGCCAAGGGCTTTTTGCTCGATGGGGTAGTCAAGGGAATAATCAGCGAGGCCCGGCGTTATTCCAAGCCGGTAATAGTCGATCCCAAGGGCGCCGATTTCGAACGTTACAGAGGGGCTACGATCATCAAGCCGAATCGACACGAGTTGGGCGCGCTCACGGGTTTGCCGGTGCGCGATCACGCCGAAACAGTCCATGCCGCAAAGCAGCTTCTGCGCCTTACAGGTTCGACAGCCCTGGTAGTTACCGAAGGAAAAGACGGAATGACGCTGTTGCGGCCGGAGATCGCGGAGGAGCATTTTCCAAGTTTCGCTCGCGGAGTTTATGACGTTACCGGCGCAGGTGATACAGCCGTGGCGATGCTGGCTGTCGCACTGGCCGCCGGAGCCCGGTTGAGCGATGCAGTCTGGCTGTCGAACCTGGCGGCCGGCCTTGCCGTACGTGAAGCTGGTACGGTCGCAATCTCGCGTGACAAAATCGCGAAGGCGATCGACGCAATGGGCCGCCGCAATGGCAAACGAAGGCCGGGGGTGGGGCATACGCCGTGACACCGAATTCTTTTCTCCTCGGGCTGTTCAGGCGGTCTCGGGTCTGACGCGAACTAGATGAAGAACAAGATTCTCTCTCGTTCGGCGCTTTTGGAGTGGGTGAGGGCGCAACGGTCGGACGGAAAGACTATCGGATTCACGTGCGGCGCCTTTGACATTCTCCACGCCGGACACGTGGACTACCTGCAGCGGGCGCGAGCCCTTTGCGACCGGTTGCTGGTGGCCGTCAACTCCGACGACTCGGTGCGCCAGTATAAGAGCGCAACCCGGCCCTTCGTCCCCGAACAGGAACGGATGGCGATCATCGCGGCCCTGGAATGCGTCGATGCGGTCACTTTGCTGTACGAGCAGCGGCCCCTCGATTTGATCCGACAGGCAAAGCCGGACTTTTACATCAAGGGCGGCGACTATCTTCTGACCGAGCTGAAGTCGAAGGACGAAGTCGAGTCGTACGGCGGCAAGGTTGTAGTCATACCTGTGACCCACCACACGAGCACATCAAGCATTATCGAACGAGTGAGGGACATTTCCTGTTACGCAGATGAGCCGGCGAGGCGCGGGAATGAGCGAGAGCGGATAGCATTCCTAGACCGGGATGGCACCTTGATCCGTGAGATTCCCTTCCTCCATGACCCGGGCCTCGTTGAGTTGCTGCCAGGTGTTGGCGAAGGGTTGGCCGCCTTACAGCAGGCGGGTTTTCGGCTCGTCATGGTAACCAATCAGCAAGGCATCGGTCTGGGGTACTATTCGCCTCAGGAGTTCATAGAAGTCAATCGCGCCCTGTTTCGTTCCCTCTCGAAATTCAACGTCCGCATCTCCCGCGTTTACTTCTGTCCCCATTCGTACGCGGATGACTGTGCCTGCCGGAAACCTGGCGATCTGCTGCTGCAGAAGGCGATGCGGTACTTCGCAGCGTCTCCAGAGGAATGTTACATGATTGGGGATTCCCCAGTCGACGCCGCGGCCGCACGGCAAGCCGGCTGTATGGCTGTCCTGGTCGGCGGCGACGCACCCTGTGACTTTCATGCTTCGTCGTTTGGCGATGCAGCCCATTGGATCTTGAGCCACTTGGCAGATCACCACAGTGACAGTGTGCTGAGATGAAGTCGCAGCCGTCCCTCGTGGAGTATTGCCGAGGGAAGCACCGATCGGCGGTGCACTCTTATCCGGCCCGAACAGCAAAGAATCAGAAACAAGTAAGGATGCACTCTCGCCGAGCCATGCAACGCCTGTAACATCGAATTCCTAAACTCTCCCATCACAGAAACATCTGCTTCTGTGATGAAAGCAGCGCAATCATGTACTATTCGCTTGCCATCGTCTTCCTCTGTGCTTTAGCGTTGTCGTCCATTTTGACCCCGATCTGCCGGAGCGCCGCCTTGCGGATGAATCTTGTGGATCGGCCGGATGGCGCCCGCAAGCTTCACCGGCGGCCCGTCCCCCGCATAGGAGGCATCCCGATCTTGTCGTCGATCGCCGCTGCCTGCGGATGTCTCGCATTTCTGCCGTGGGCCGGTACAAAGGCTGTCGCAGGGGCGCTGTCGTTGCACTGGCCTTTTCTAGCTGTCTTGGCGGTGGTCTTCGCCATTGGGTTCGCAGATGACATAGTCGGTCTTGGACCACGGCAAAAGCTGGTAGGTCTGGTCGCGGCCGCAGGACTGGCCTTTGCCTGCGGAATTCGGATCAACTCGGTCGGGGCCCTGCACTTGCCCATTTGGCTGTCAGCGCCGATTACCATCCTCTGGCTGGTCGGCTGTGCCACGGCTTTCAACCTCATCGACGGTCTGGATGGTTTGGCGACCGGCGTTGCGCTGCTCGCCACGTTGGGTATGCTGGTCTCCGCTAGTCTTGTGGGGCTCGGAAGTAATTACCTGCTTGCGTTGGCGCTGGTTCCAATGGCCGGCGCGCTCCTGGGATTTCTGCCATACAACTTCAACCCGGCTTCCATCTTTCTGGGTGACTCCGGAAGCCTCATGATTGGTTTCCTGCTGGGCTCTTCCAGTGTGCTGTTGAGCCAGAAATCAACGACCTTACTGGGCATGACTGCGCCGATAATGGTGCTCACCATCCCGCTGCTCGACGTGATCCTTTCCATCGCCCGCCGGTTCCTGCGCGGCAAGCCGATTTTCTGTGCGGATCGTGGTCATATTCATCATCGTCTGCTGGATCTCGGCTTCCCACCCGGCCACGCGGCGCTATTACTGTACGGCGCGTGCTTACTGGCGGCGGCCTTCTCCTTGGCGCTAACCGTGGCGCCGGACCGAATCGGAGGCTGGGTGATCGTTCTGTTCTGCACTGCCAGCTTTCTGGGGATTCAAAGCCTCGGCTATGCGGAGTTCGCGCTGGCGGGGCGGCTGATGCTCTCCGGCACATTCCAGCACTCTCTCAACGCGCACCTCAACCTCCGCGCGGTTGAAAATTCGCTGCGTGCAGCGGAATCCGCGGATGAATGCTGGACGGCTCTCTGTGAAGCATGCCGGATTTTCGGTTTTACCGAAGCGCGTTACCGGGTCGCGGATCAGGTTCTTCACAAACAGTTCGGAAGCCAGGGTGATGATGAGGGCTGGAATATTCGGATACCGCTTCCGGGTGGAGATTACATCAACTTCACGCGGCCTCAGGATTCGACGGTGCTTGCGATGGGTGTGGCGCCACTGTTAGACATGGTAAGTAAGGTCATGGCCGAAAAGTGCCTCGCGTCTTCCGAGTTTGTTTCAACTCTGTCCGCGGTTGCTCCGATATACGAAATTGAAAACCATCGACGTAGAGCAGTTGAGTAGATTTGCACACTTACCATCAGATCGCTCCCGGCGCGAGGGGTGAGGCGGAGCCAGCGAGCTGGCTGGCGAAACGCTAAGAAGCAATATGAGGGTGGCTTTTCGACTATGAAGGCTTTGATCACTGGATCGGGCGGGCTGATCGGCTCAGAGTGCGTCCGCCAACTTTCGGCCGAAGGCTGGGAGGTTATCGGGATCGATAACGATATGCGCCGCCAGTTTTTCGGCGAGCAAGGCACGACGCTTCCGGTGGTGCAGGAACTGCGAACGATGCTGCCGCGTTACCGGCACTTGCCCATCGATATACGCGATCGGCAGGCCGTCCGGCAGGTGTTCGACGCCGAACGGCCGCAATTCATCATTCATACGGCCGCGCAGCCTTCACATGACAAAGCGGCGGCCATCCCTTACGACGATTTCGATGTGAATGCCCTGGGCACCATGAACCTGCTGGTGGCCGCTCGCGATTTCTGCCGGGAATCGCCGTTCTGCTTTACGAGCACGAATAAGGTGTACGGCGATCGGCCCAATTACCTGCCGCTCATTGAACTCGACAAGCGCTACGACTACGCCGGCGGCCTGGATGGCGTGGACGAGAACATGTCCATCGACCAGTGCCTGCATTCCGTCTTTGGCGCTTCCAAGGTGGCCGCGGATGTTATGTGCCAGGAATTCGGGCGCTATTTTCAGATGCCCGTAGGCGTCTTTCGCGGCGGCTGCCTTACCGGACCGCAGCATGCCGCTGTCGAATTGCACGGCTATCTGGCTTATATCATTCACTGCGCCGCAACCGGCAAAGAATACACCATCTACGGTTACAAAGGGAAGCAGGTGCGCGACCAGATCCACAGTTACGATGTAGCCCATCTGTTTTTGGAGTTCTTCCGTTCCCCGCGCTTCGGGGAAGTCTATAATCTGGGTGGCGGCCGGGCAAACAGTCTTTCTATTCTAGAGACTGTCGACGCACTGGCAGCGATGGGACTGAAGCTGCGGTACAGTTACAAGGATACGAACCGCATCGGCGACCACATTTGTTATATTTCGGACCTGAGCAAGCTGCGGGCGCATTTCCCGAACTGGGAAATGCAGTACAAGCTGCCGCGAATTCTGGACGAAATAGTCGACCGGCACGAGCGCCGCGCGGCGGCTCCGGCGGGCACATGCAGTTAATGAGTTATCGGCCGTCATTCCGGCTCGCGACGAGAAGGGGGCGATTTTGAGCAGATGGCCGCAGAAATCGCCGATTCTGGTGGAGCATGGTGCACCCGGATTCTAATAGGACGACCCTACGCTGCTGCCGAATGTAGTTTGGCCAATACAGGTAGATCGTGCGGATGTGGTCCTCGGTTCGGGCCTTATGAAGGCCAGTCCGATGAAACGAAGAATGGCTTGTGGAACTACGTCGCCAGAATCGCGACGGTTGATCGACGTGTGCGATTGTCCGGCGCTACGTAATCGAGGTCTGGCGTTTGTCTGACTCCTAACTCGTAAATGCGACGGCTTTAGAGTTGATTTCCAGTTCGCAACACTGTAACATCGACAGATAGTCTACTTAGGGAACAGACTGATGTTTGTCGAAGGAATACGGGATCTTCGCCACTCCTGTAGCCTTTTGGTTGGTGAAGATGGCGTTATTTTGAAGAATGTAGCGATCGGAGCCGACGCCATCACAGCATTGGCCCATGAAGGCCTGGGCAAAGGAGAGGACTGGGAAAATGCGTTTTCTTCTCGATGACATTGCTCGCATACTGGCGAGCCCGTTGCCGCGGCGCCAGGCCCTAAAACTCCTCAGCGGAGCACTGGCCGTAGGGATACTCAGCGCGGTTGGAATCAAACAGGCCGCGGGCCAGGAAAGCGTGCCGAAGTGCAAGAGCGGGACCACGGCATGCGGAACCGGCGGCCTTTGCTGCTCGACGAAGGCCCAGATCTGCTGTACCACCGGCAGCAAACCGTTCTGTGCATCGAGGGGGAAGGTCTGCTGCGGCTCAAAGACTTGTGCGGGCACACAAACCTGCTGCACTACATGCTCAACGCCGTTCTGTGTAAGCAGAGGCAAGACCTGCTGTGGCAGCACTGCATGCCCCCCTGGCGAAACCTGCTGCAACGGAAGGTGCTGCGCAAAAGGCCAATTCTGTGTCAATGGGCGGTGCCAGGCTTCGAAGTCCAGCGCGTAGAAGCTGCTGAACTGGTGCGGCTGCCGGAACCCCCGCGGCCACCAGCGCGCGGCAGCCACCAAGGGTTCATCGAGCTGGCCGAGTCTACTCCGGAGGGCGTGCGCTCCCTCGGGGAAACCAGCGCTTTGAAAACCTCGAACTGGTGCGCCAACGCAGCCCCGGAATGAGGCTGTAGATCACAACACAAATCCCGGCTAATTTCTGCAGAAGGAGGGGCCGATGACCATTAACGAAGAAGGCGCCTTCTGCCGCCTACTGGACCGACTGCGGGCCATCGTCAACTAGCCGTCTTATGCTTGTCTGGTTGCTTCAGCAAGGTCCTGTACATTGTGGCGCGCGTGATCCGCCAGGTCCGTCGCACCGCGGATGCGCCGATAGCCGGTTGATTTGAGGCCAGTTCCGAGTCCCAGCAGCGTTTGAAATTTGGGCCGCAGGTCGCTTACGGCGATTGTGGCGGAAGACGAATTCGTCTTGAAAGCTCGCGCCACATTCACCACGTACCTCGCAACGGTGGAACTTGTATTACCAACAGCGGTTGGTGATGCACTTCAAGCTACTAACCGCTGGATGATTTGAATCAACCAGATTGTATCGCAGCGATTGGGCCAGATGGCGTTGAAGTCATAGGTGATTTATTTCGGGCTACGCACTGTTTGGCGGCCGGGTGGGTATTAGCCCAGAAAGCCGGGAGCCAAAATGGACATTTCAACAGAGCCAAGCGTCCTTGTCTCACCAAGGCGTCCTCACTGTACACCTATTTGGCACGGTCTAATAATAGTGTTAGTAGCGGCGCTTCTCTGCCTACCATGCTTGATACATGGCGTTCCTGTGACCGGCGGCTCGTGGGTGGCCGCGACATATCAGCATCAGTTCAGCCGCCAGTTCTGGAACGGGGAGTTCGACCCGCGCTGGCTGATGGTGATTGCTTTATCGACCCTTGTCCTGGGAGTGTTTGCGTACTGCCACGCTTCGGAAGACGACGCCCGGCGCGATCGTACACTCATGGTACTCCTGGTCACCGCCTGCGTTGCGTTTTTGCTTATGCTGCCGTGGAGCGCTTTTGTGTGGAAGGCGATTCCCGACCTCGCAGCGGCGATTCAGTTTCCTTGGCGGTTCGGCGCATTTCTCAGCATTGCTGCAGCCGGTCTTTTCGCTGCGGCCATCGATAGGTCTTTGTATCATCGCGCAAACCGCGGGGGAAGTCGTTGGGCGATGCTCGTGACGTTCATGGCGATTGCGGTGATTGGGGCGGGCGTGTTGACATGGCGGGCAGATCGGATATGGACCGGGGTGTTGCGCAATGCTGACATGGTGGTTCACGTTGATGAGAATTGGAATGTGGATCAAAATGTATCGTACCTATGTTTCCCCAGAACATCTGGCGGCATTTGCGAAGCTTATTGGATCAGAAGTTAATACTTACCAGGTTGAACCCACGATTGGCGATGGCGGTGCTGCGTACCTTGTTCAGGGTCGAGGTGTCGTAAATGTGACACGCCAGAGCCCACGGAAAGTTCTCGTTTCGTACACAGTTTCCGGGGCGGGGCGGGCGCGATCGGGCTATTGTATTCGCCTCTGTGGAGAATTGAACCGGCAAGTGGATCGTCGGGCAGCCCCGGTGTGGAGAGTTGAGCAGAGGGGCTTATCGAGGTATCCTTGGTCCCAGGCGGCCATGACTTAGGACTCGTGCTCGATGGTGGTTGGCCCGAGCCATGGGGCGCTTTTGTAACGTTGGTGTCTATCGTTGCTGTGGCCGGCGGATTGGTGTTTCGTGCTCTGCACTCGACCAAGGGTTCGAAATGGCGCTAAGGTAAGAATCCATCCTCTTGTACCATCGGAGGCGAACCTTGTCCCAGGCGCGACGGGTGTCCACACCGAGCACAGCATCCCGTGTTCTCCCGGCACTCAGGTGGTGGGTGCAGATGATGGCGAAATGGCTGACGAGAGCCCGTAAGCAAGCGAAAGGCTTGCTGACGGGAGCGTCCGGGCGGATGTCAGCCAGCGCCATCACGCGGTGACTGGGCGCCTCGCGGCAGACTCGACCAGCGAGTCCGGAAAAGGGCGTCCGTGTCGTTTGCTTGATCATATCGTTTGGAGAAGTCTTCGCTATGGATATAACACATATTCTCGCCGAATTACGCCAGGAGCGCACACAAATTGAAGAGGCCATCCTGACTCTGGAAAGGCTGGCTAGTACGCATCCCCGTAGGCGCGGCCGGCCTCCCGCTTGGTTGTCGGAAATCACGAAGAAGCGCCGCGGGCGTCCTCCCGGGAGCAAGAATCGGCCCAAAGACCAAAACCGGCTCAACGGTACCCATGCGCAAAGCAACTCACCGGTTGCTCGGTAACCTGCTGGCGATACAGATGGTCGAAGGCCGCCACGAGTTGGGTCAAATCGATACGATGTTCCTGCGCAAAGCGGTGTTCCCCAAGTCGAAGGCAAGAATCCAGCGCTTGGCGGTGATGCAGCCAAGCGTCCGAATTCAGACCAGAGGTAATCCGGGCTTCTATTGGGACCCCGCCGCTGCCGGTACCGCTTCTTGCTAACCGGCACTATCCGTTTCGGCGGCAGACTCCGTTGCAGCGGCACACTGCGGCGTAATGGCACACGTCTCCTAACACAAATCACCTCGCGAGTTTGAAATCGCAGGACAAGCGCCCGGCCCAGGACGCCACCGTGGCATCCTAAGCCGGGCGCTTTGCTTAG
>JBEKUO010000212.1:0-10599 GCA_049514955.1 Bryobacteraceae bacterium
GAGGGCAGCGCAAAGCACCGCCAGGAGCGGCGGAACCCTTTTTCTCATTCTCATGTTGACAGTCCATCCAAGCCGCTGCCTAATGATCGTTCCACGATGGTGTACCCCTCCAGGGCCTGATTAGAGTTACGCTGGACACCCGGAAAAGTTCCGTTACCTTCGTAGGTTCGAGGCGGCGCGGTCCTGATTGCATGAGCATGCTGAAGGGTCCCGCGCTCCCCTCCGCTCTCGCAACGCAGATTGCCTAAGGAATCCAGCTCTGGAACACTAATGTTGCGGCTCTGATCTCGCTCGCCCAGGCGGAGGGCCAAATCGGCGCGGAAGAGGACCCGGATCTGCTTGCCGCCCTTTTCATCAATTGCTGGCAAGGCGCCACGATTCGCACCAAATGCGACCCGTCTGCCAAATGCGACTGTCTACGATTCGCGCTGGACCGCGTCTTGGGCGCGTAGGGAACTCGATGCCCCAAAAGACCCGCATCGGCAAGACCAATCTATTGATTTGAAAAGACCGCAACCCCAGAGTTGGCTCGTTTCGTTTCAAGCCACTGAACCTGTCCTGACGCCCGGCGGTCAGGCTCACCACAAACGCAAACGCCGATCACGCCCCCACAAGAAATTTCCGCCGCCTTGTTTTCAGCCACTTATACCAAATTTAGCTCAAGTCCCCGAAACCTCCCTCCTAACATGAAGGTGGAAGTCCGGCCAAACGCGGCCGCAACCCACCAATATGAAAAATACCAATGAACCGCGCACTCCCACCGAGGCCCAGATCGACGCTAACCGACGCAATGCCCAAAAATCCACGGGCCCGCGCACCAACGAAGGCAAAGCCGCATCCAGCCGCAATCGCCTCATCCACGGCCTGCGCGCGAACAATCACATCTTGCTCGACGAGGATCCTGCCGAATTCCTCATCCTCGTCCACGACCACTTCGACCGCTTCCAGCCCGTCGGCCCCGCCGAAGAAAAACTGGTCCTCCGCATTGCCGCCGATCAATGGCGCCTCGACCGCACCATCCCCATGGAAGCCGGCATCTACCGCGAACGCATCCGCACCGTCGCCGCAGTCGACGAGACCCGCCAGGAACAGTACGCCATCAAAAAACGTTACGCCGAAGCGGAAGGCAGACCGGTGCCGCCTCCTCCCGCCCCGCCCGACGAAGGCGACCTCGTCGCCCGTGCCTTCAACAGGGATTGCGACGGCGCCAACTCTTTCGCCAAGCTGGCTCGCTACGAAGGCAGCACCGAACGCTCCATCGACCGCTGCCTCCGCCAGTTGCAAAAGTTTCAGGCCGCGCGCAAGGCTTCCCCTCCCGACCCCGACCCGGACCCAGACCCCCCGCCCGACCCGCCAACGCCCTCAGAAAGCGAGAATTACCATTCGAACCCAAAAAATGGGGGTACTGGGCCAAACGCTTCCGCCTGCCAGCCCTCGAGCACTCCCGTTCTTATTGTTCCGCATACAAAGACCCGCGCGGCGCACGAGCTTCAGCTCGCCGAACTTCGACCGCGGGACGCGCCGACGCCCGCTCCTAACCTCGACGCCGTTTGTGGGGCAGGCGCTTCCGCCTGCCAACCCTCCCCGCATTGCAACCTGCCCCGCCGCCCCCGCCGCGTCGCAGACACAACAGCGCCCCTGGCGCGCATCGACGCCGCGGGGGGGAACGATGACCCATCGCCCGCTCGCCCCTTCGCCCGCTCGCCCGCTCCTAACATCGACGCCGTTCGTCGATGTTGGCGAGCTCCGCTCGCCTGCGTCGTATACTCTCCTTATGAATCGCCGTCAATTCCTCTACGCCAGCGCCGCCAGCTTGGCCCTCTCCGCCGCCGCCCGGGCAGCACCCAAGCCCCGGCGCGTGGGCATCATCGGCCCCGGCTGGTACGGCAAGACCGATCTGTTCCGGCTGATTCAAATCGAGCCGGTCGAAGTCGTCGCGCTCTGCGATGTCGACAAACAAATGCTCGCGAACGCCGCCGAAATGACCGCCACGCGCCAGGCATCCGGCAGGAAACCGCGCACCTACACCGACTATCGCGAGATGCTCAAAGAGAAAGATCTCGACATCGTCCTGATCGCTACGCCGGACCACTGGCATGCCCTGGCCATGATCGCAGCCGTCGAGTCGGGCGCCGACGTCTACGTGCAGAAGCCTATCAGCGTCGACATTACCGAAGGCCAAGCCATGCTGGCCGCGGCCCGCAAACACAAGCGCGTCGTGCAAGTGGGCACGCAGCGCCGCAGCACGCCGCATATCATCGAGGCGCGCGACCGCTTCATCAAGGAAGGCAAACTGGGCAAGATCGGTCTGGTCGATATCTGCTGCTACTATCACATGCGCGCCACCGAGAATCCGCCCGATACCGGCCCGCCGCCGTATCTCGATTACGACATGTGGACCGGCCCCGCGCCCATGCGTCCCTACAACAAGCTCGTGCATCCCCGCGGTTGGCGCGCGTTCATGGAGTATGGCAACGGCATCGTGGGTGACATGTGCATCCACATGTTCGACATGGTTCGCTGGATGATGGATCTCGGTTGGCCCAAGCGCGTTTCTTCGGAGGGCGGCATCCTCGTTGACAAAAACTCCAAGGCGAACATCTCCGATACCCAGGCCGCCACTTTCGACTATGACGACTTGAAGATCGTCTGGCAGCATCGCACCTGGGGCGCGGCCCCCGATCCCGATCCGAATTATGCCTGGAGCGCGACCTTCTACGGCGACAAGGGCACGCTCAAAGTAAGCGTGTACAGTTACGATTTTGTGCCCGAGGGAGGCAAAGGCGCGATCCATCGCGATGTCACCTATGAACTGGAACAATACCCGGTGGATAAGACCGAGCCAGACCTGGAGAGGCACGTCGCGCCGGCCATCCGATATCACATGAAGGATTTCCTGGCAGCCATCGATGCGCGGTCGAAGCCCGTGGCCGACATCGAAGAAGGTTACATTTCGACCACAAGCTGCATCCTCGCCAACATGTCTATGAAGCTGGGCCGCACCTTGGCTTGGGACGTTGAGAAGCAGCGCATCGCGGGCGACGACGAAGCCAATCGCCTGCTCGCGCGGCCTTATCGGCAGCCGTGGGTGCATCCCGAACCGGAGCGCGTCTGATGCGGTCTGTTGCGATCCTGTTTTTTCTTTCCGCCGGCGCAGCGTGCGCGCAGGAACCCTGCACGGTAACACGGCCTACCGCGACGTACGAAACGCCGCACGTGGCGAGCGACCCGCCGCTCGATACGAATGCAGCCGGGCCCGTCTGGCGGAACGCGGGTGTCGCCTATATCTCTAAGGACTGCAGCAAGCAGGTCGACTACCCGTCGCTCCGCACCGAAGTGCGCTCCTTCTGGACGGACACGCATCTCTACCTGCTCTTCATTTGTCCCTACAAAGAGCTGAACCTTTTCCTGCCGAAGCTCGGTGGCGGGCCGCGCGACAAGCTCTGGGATCGGGATGTGGTTGAAATGTTCCTGGGCGACGACTGGAAGAACATCCGGCACTATCGCGAATTCGAGATCGCGCCCACCGGCGATTGGATCGATCTGGCCATCGATCTCGATCATCAGAGCTACGACCAAGGCTGGCGATCCGGGTGGAACACCGCGGCGCGCATCGATGAAGCGGCGCACGTCTGGTACGCGGCCGCGCGCATCCCGCTCAGCGCGGTGAGCAGCCTGCCCGTGAAACCCGGCACCAAATGGCGCGCCAATCTGTATCGCATCGAAGGCCTCGGCCCGGATTCGGTGCGCCATTTTCTGTGCTGGCAGCCCACCTGTGTGGTGAACCGCGATCCCAATCACGTGCCGGAGAATTTCGGCACACTGGTCTTCACCACAGCGCGAGCGCGTGGCGCGAGCTTTAGCTTGCAGCGGGACTTCAGTCCCGCCTCTTCAACAACCTCCAGATTGGTTCTATCGAGAGGCGATGCGGTGCGCGCCGGCCGCCGGCAGTTTGAAACGCGCTGCGGCGGGTGCCATGGCGCCGACGGCATGGGCGGCGAGCGCGCGCCCGCCATCGGCAGCGGCGATCGTGACCGGCTTCGCTCCGAAGATGCCGTCCGCGAATTGATCCGCAATGGCATTCCCGACGCAGGCATGCCGGCTTTTCGTTTGCCCGACCAGGACCTTTCGGAATTGGTCGCGTTCGTCCGCTCGCGCGTCACGCCGGCGCGCGAGAACATGCCACCGGGCGACGCGGAGGCAGGCGCAGCATTCTTCTTCGGAAAGGGCCTCTGCGCGGAATGTCACATGATCAACGGCCGCGGAGGCGTGACCGGTCCCGACCTCAGCAACGCCGGCGAGAAGCTGACTCTGGCCGAGATGGAGCAATCGCTGCTGAAGCCCGCCGCCCGCCGCAAACGCGGTTACGAAGTGGCTACCGTGCGCACACGCTCGGGTGAAACCATCCGCGGTTTCCTGCGAAACGAGAGTCTCTACGACCTCCAGTTGCAAGCGTTCGACGGGCGTCTCCACCTCCTCCGCCGCGCGGATGTCGCCGGAATCGACCGTGGAGCGGCATCGTATATGCCCGCCCTCAAGGCCGAACCAACCGAACTGCAGAACCTGTTGGCCTACCTCGTGAATCCGCGTGCGGAGCCGCCGCCGCGCGATGCGGCGGACCTGCCGGGTGCGATCCCGTGGGACCGCATCGCCCATCCGCAACCCGGCGACTGGCCCACCTATCACGGGCAACTGGGCGGCAATCGCTACAGCACGCTCGATCGGATCAACCCTGGCAACATCGCCCGCCTCGCGCCGCGCTGGATCTTCCCGATCCCCAACGCGCGCCATCTCGAAGTGACCCCCGTCGTGTCTGGCGGCATCATGTATGTCACCAACGTGAATGCCGCCTGGGCGCTCGACGCCGCCACCGGCCGCGAGATCTGGCATTACGAACGGCCCCGCAGCAAGGGCCTGTCCGGCGATGCGTCCGGCGGCATCAACCGCGGAGTGGCTCTGCTGGGCGACAGCGTGTTCATGGTTACCGACAACGCGCACCTGCTCGCCTTGCATCGCCTCACGGGCGCGCTCCTATGGGATACCCAGATGGCCGACTCGACCGCCAATTACGGCGCGACATCGGCCCCGCTGGTGGTGAAAGACCTGGTGATCTCCGGAACCTCCGGAGGCGATGAAGGCATACGCGGATTCGTGGCCGCCTACAACGCCGCCACCGGCCAGCGCGTCTGGTGCTTCTGGATCGTTCCCGCGCCCGAAGAGCCCGCCGCCGCTACCTGGGTGGGCCATGCCATCGAACATGGCTGCGCCTCCGCCTGGCTCACCGGCACATACGATCTCGAAACCGACACCCTCTTCTGGACCACCGGCAACCCTTGCCCGGATTTCAACGGCGACGAGCGCTAGGGCGATAACCTGTATTCCGATTCGGTCGTGGCGCTCAATCCCCAGACCGGCGCGTTGAAGTGGCACTTCCAATTCACGCCGCACGACCTGCACGACTGGGACGCCGCCGAGACTCCCATGGTGGTCGATGCAACCTACGGCGGTCGCGACCGGAAGCTGTTGCTGCAAGGAAATCGCAACGGTTTCTTCTACGTTCTCGACCGCACCAACGGCCAATTCCTCGCCGCGTCGCCTTTCGTGCACGCACTCACCTGGGCCAGCGGCATCGCGAAGGACGGTCGCCCCTTGCTCGTGCCGGGCAGCGAGCCTACGCTGGCCGGCACGCGCGCCTGCCCTTCCATGGACGGCGCGACCAACTGGATGTCCACCGCGTTCCATCCGGGCCATCGCCTGTTCTATCTGCTGGCACTCGAGAAGTGCAACGTCTTCTCGAAGTCTTCGGCGGTGTGGAAAGCCGGCGAATCGTATTATGGCGGTGGCTCCCGCGAAGTTCACGGCGAAACGCCTCGCCAATACCTGCGCGCGCTCGATCTGGAAACCGGCAAGATCGTTTGGGAGATTCCGCAATCGGGCGAAGCGGAAAGCTGGGGCGGCATCCTGGCGACCTCCGCGGGCTTGGTGTTCTACTGCGACGATTCCGGCGCCTTCGCGGCGGTCGATGCGGCCACGGGCGCGCCCCTCTGGCACCTGCAGCTCAATACGTCGTGGAAGGCATCCCCGATGACCTACCTCGCCCAAGGCAGGCAATACGTGGCAGTCGCGTCCGGAGGAAACGTAATCGCCTTCGGACTCCCGGAATGAGCCGTGGCGCAAGCTTCAGCTTGCCGCGGCGAACTTCAGTTCGCCGTCCGAGCCGCGCTTCAGGCGGCTCTCAATAAATCGACCAACACCCCGGCGTAATCAGCTCCAACAAGTGCTGGTCCGGATCGCGGAAATACAAGCTGCGCCCGCCGCGCGGCCAGTCCACCGTGCTTTCAATCGCGATGCCGCGCTCCTCCAGACGCCGCTGCCACCGCGTTTCTGCCGAAGCCGGAATGGCAAACGCCACATGCAACGGCCCTGCGCCGTCGTGCGGCGGAATCGCACCGCCCGGAGTCGGGATGGCCTCCCGCGTCGCCCCTTTGCGAAACAGCAGTAGTACGTTGCGGTCCGCCACGCTGAGCGCGCAGAAACGCTCGTCTCCGATCAGCCTCTTGAACTCGCAAACGTCTTCGTAGAAGCGCGTGGCGCGCTCCAGGTCGTCCACGTACAAGCACGTTTCGACGACTCCGGTTACTTCGGGCATCGCCTCCATTTTAGCCCCTTGCGACCTCTTGGTCCTCTGGAGCATCATTGATACCTATGGCAAAGGCCGCCCTGTTGGCCATCGACGACGACCGCGAAGTGCTCAAAGCCATCGCGCGCGACCTCCGCAACCATTACGCCGAGAACTATCGCGTGCTCTCGGCCGACTCCGGCGAAAGCGCACTCGATCTGCTCGACAAACTGCAGCAGCGCGGCGAGCCCGTAGCCCTTTTCCTGGCCGATCACCGCATGCCGCAGATGAACGGTATCGAGTTTCTTTCGCGCGCCATGACTGCTTTCCCCGATGCCAAGCGCGTCCTGCTCACGGCTTACGCGGATACCGAGGCCGCCATACGCGCCATCAATGAGGTCAAGCTCAATCATTACCTGTTGAAGCCCTGGGATCCGCCGGAGCAGAACCTCTATCCCGTTCTGGACGATCTGCTTGAGGACTGGCAGGCATCCTACCGGCCGTCCTTCGAAGGTCTGCGGGTGCTCGGCACGCGTTGGTCTCCGCGCTCCTACCAACTCCGCGAGTTCCTGGCGCGCAACCAGGTACCCTATCACTGGCTGGATGTGGAAGCCGCCGACCGAGATCCGGAAGTGCGCCGCGCGCTGGACATGCTGGCCCCCGCCGAGCAGCAATTCCCCGTGGTTCTGTTCCCCGATGGCGCGCGCCTGCCCGATCCCAGTCACGCGCAAGTGGCCGGCCATATCGGGTTGCAAACGCGCGCCGGCGCCGAGTCCTACGATCTGGTCATCGTGGGAGGCGGCCCGGCCGGCTTGGCCGCGGCCGTCTATGGCGCATCCGAAGGCCTGCGCACCGTGCTCGTGGAGCGCGAAGCGCCCGGGGGCCAGGCCGGCCTGAGCGCCCGAATCGAAAACTACCTGGGCTTTCCCTCGGGCCTCAGCGGCGCCGATCTGGCTCGCAGGTCCGTGGCCCAGGCGCGGCGTTTCGGCGTGGAGATCCTCTCGCCGCAGGATGCCATAGCTTTGCGCATCAAAGATCCGTACCGGATCGTACGGCTGGGCGACGATAGCGAAATCTCGGCCGAGGTTCTTGTGATCTCCACCGGAGTTCAATGGCGCAAATTGGACGTGCCTGGCATGAAGCACTTGACCGGGGCAGGCGTCTACTACGGCGCGGGGTCTACCGAAGCCGCATCCTGCCGGGACAACGATGTGTATGTGGTCGGAGGTGCGAATTCAGCCGGCCAGGCTGCCATGAACTTGTCGCGGTTCGCGCGGCAGGTCGTCATGCTGGTGCGCGCCGAGTCGCTGGCGGCATCCATGTCCAAATACCTGATCGACGAAATCGGCCGCACGGCCAACATAGAGGTCCAGTATCAGTCGCACGTCGTCGAGGTGCACGGGCAGGACCACCTGGAAGCCATCACCATCGAACGCCAGCAAACCGGCGCGCGCGAAAAAGTGGATGCCATCGCGCTGTTCGTCTTCATTGGCGCCCAGCCCCGCACCGATTGGCTGGAAGGCATCGTGCTACGTGACAAGCATGGCTTCATCCTGACGGGCCCCGATCTCATGCGCGATGGCAAACCGCCGCAGAGCTGGCCCCTCGAACGCGACCCTGGCTTGCTGGAAACCAGCGTGCCCGGCATCTTCGCGGTCGGCGACGTACGCCACGGCTCGGTGAAGCGCGTAGCCTCCGGCGTGGGCGAAGGCTCCGTCGCGATTCAGTTCGTGCATCAGTACTTGAGCAAGATGTGATATGACACTGGCCGAAGAGTTGCGCGCGGTTCCCGTTTTCGCCGATCTGCCGTTGGACGGCTTGGAATGGCTGGCCTCGCAGATGACCGAGGTCCGGTTCGCGCCTGGCGAGGTCATCGTTCGCGAAGGCAGCCCCGCGGACCGCATGCTGATTCTGCTGGAAGGCGAGATACGCTCGCAAGCCAGTAATCCCGGGTACCCGGCGTGGAGCTTCCGGGCGCCTAGCATCACGGGCATGCTGCCGTTCTCGCGCATGACAACCTTTCCCGCTACATCGCGCGCCTTGTTCCCTACGCGCGCCGCCACGCTGCCGGCGGAGCGCTTCCCTGAAATGCTCGAGCGTTTGCCCATGCTGCAGTCGCGCCTGGTGGGCGTCCTGGCCGACCGCGTGCGCAGGGCCACGCACTTGCAGGATCAAACCGAAAAGCTGGCGGCGCTGGGCAAGATCTCGGCGGGGCTGGCGCATGAGCTCAACAACCCGGCAGCCGCCGCGCGTCGCGCCGTAGGCAGCCTGCGCGAGATGTTTCAAACGTTTCGCGCGGCGGCCGCCCGTCTCGATGCGCATGCGTTGTCCGCCGAACAGCGGGCGGCCGTGCCGCGATGGGAGCGCGAACTGGCGGAACGCGCGGCCACTGCCGAGCAGCAGGATTCGCTCGCGCGCAGCGATTGCGAGGATACCATCGCCCAATGCCTGGAACGCCATGGGGTGGCGCGGGCCTGGGAACTGGCGCCGGCCCTGGCGGATGCGGGCTGTGATGCTGCCTGGTTCGAAGGCGTTTCCGCACAGTTTCCCGCGGAAGCCTTGGGCGATCTACTCGCGCGCATGGCTGCCTCGCTGGCCATCGGCGGTCTGTTGCATGAAATCGAGAACTCCAGCGGCCGCATCTCCGACTTGGTCCACGCGATTAAAGAGTACACCTACATGGACCAGGGGCCCGAACAGGAGGTCGATATCCATCAGGGTCTGGAAGGCACGCTGCTGCTGCTGCGCCATCGCCTGAAACACGGCATCGTTGTGAAGCTCGATTTCGACCGCACCCTGCCGAAGATCTGCGCACGCGGCAGCGAGCTGAATCAGGTCTGGACAAATCTCATCGACAACGCTGTTGACGCCATGCAGGGCGCCGGCGAGTTGCGCATTCGTACGGCGCGCGAGTTGGATCGCCTGCTGGTCGAAATCGGCGACAACGGGCCCGGCATCCCGTTGGAAATTCGCGACCGCATCTTCGAGCCGTTCTTCACCACCAAGGGCGTGGGGCAAGGCACGGGCCTGGGGCTCGAAACAGCGCTACGCATCGTGCGCGAGCACGGCGGCGAGATAACGGTTGAATCCGTCCCCGGAGACACACGCTTTCAAATTCGCCTGCCGCTCGCGCGGCATTCAGGAGCAACGCCATGACAGCCTGCACTCACACCGACCAGATACGCGAAGTGACGCCGCACACGCGCGGCTGCGAGGAATGCCTCAAGATGGGCGATAGCTGGGTTCATCTGCGTCTGTGCCTCAGTTGCGGCCACGTGGGCTGCTGCGATTCGTCCAAGAACAAGCACGCCACGAAGCACTTTCACCAGACCAAACACCCCATCATGCGCTCTCTGGAACGCGGCGAGAATTGGGGCTGGTGCTATATCGACGAGGTGGAACTGGACTTCTGATGTGGCGCAGGCACTCCTGCCTGCCGCGCAGGCACTCTTGCCGGCGCAGGCGAGCTTCAGCTCGCCGAATCTCGACCGTTGACTGAAGCCCAGCCGGGCGCGCTGAAGCCTGCCTACGAGCTCGGTGAGAAGGTCCTTGTCCAGAGCCACGATTTGAGATACGTTCGCCACGGAATCCTTCGGCAGTCCCGTAACACGTGCTGGAAGAGCGACGTTGCCCGGTGCGTCCGCCCATCGAACGTTGCTGGTCAGGGGTACGCATACCACTGTGGCGAGCCGGCTCCGGTTTAGAGCATCTCCCTGCACCACCACGACGGGCCTTCGAACCCAGGTCCAGACCCTGTGGGAGCAGGCAGATCCGCCCACCAGATCTCACCTTGTGCAATCACCACTCGCTTCTCTCCCGAATACGGCGGCCTGCCGCGGATGTGAATCCATCCGCCGACCTCTGCGGCACGCTTCAGCAGCGATTGTTCGAACTCCACCGGCGGCCGATAACCCAGTGCCGAGTGCAGCCGCTTCTGGTTATAAACCTTTTCGATGAACTGCCCGATCGAGTTCCGCGCC
>JBEKUO010000213.1:0-10572 GCA_049514955.1 Bryobacteraceae bacterium
TCTGCAGGCGGTCGAGCATCTGGGAGATGTTGCTCAGGCCGCCATCGATGATCTGCAACTGGCTGACGCCCTGGTTGGCGTTCAGGACGCCCTGGTTGAGTTCCGCGATCTGGTTGCGGTAGGCGTTGGCCACCGACAACCCGGCGGCGTCGTCGGCCGACGAGTTGATGCGGTAGCCGGAGGTCAACTGCTGAATGGTGTTGCTTTGAAACTGGCTGTTGACGTTGAGGTTCTGCTGCGCGACTAAAGAATCGATATTCGTTTGAATGGAAATCATTGGATAATCCTTATTTCTGAGATTTCCCGGCGTCTTGCCGGGGCGGCGGATTTCGCTGCCGCCGGTTCTTATATCGACGGAATGGCAATCTCTACTTAGGAACGTTTGCGTAGAACCCTAGTTCCGGACCGGGCGTCCGCGCCTCAAGTTCTTTGCTTTTGCGCCGATAAGATAGCGGAGAGTAACAAAGGCCGGGCCGAGCCATCCGAACCTGGCCGGAGCTCTCTTGGAGAGGAATCATGGGTAGCATCGCTTCTTCGCTCGGCTCCTTGAGCGGTTCTTCCGGGGCAAACTATTTCACCGGTATGAGCAGCTATTCGCAGGATCTGAACAACGCCATCTCGCAAGAGGTGCAGATCGCTTCGCTGCCCATCCAACTGCTCCAAAACGACGTCAACGACCTGACCAATCAGTCCAACGAACTGCAAACGCTGGACACCGATTTCGGGTCGGTGCAGTCCGCCGTCTCGGGGCTGGCCTCGGCGGCCGGAAATATGCTGGCCGCGAATGTGGCGGACCCCTCGGTGGCGACGGCCACGCTTGGCAAGGGCGCCACGGCGGGCAGCTATTCCCTTCAGGTGACGAACCTGGGTTCGTATAGCGACGCCCTCAGCGTGGACCCCTCGTCGGCGAACGGCTTGCCCACCGTAACCGATCCGACTGCGAACAACATCAGCGCCAGCGGCAGCTACACACTCACGGTGACCGTTGGCAGCGCCGCTCCCACCACCACTTCCATCTCCTACTCCGGGGGAAACCTGGATGGCCTGGCGCAGGCCATTAACGACGCCAATGCGGGAGTACAAGCCACGGTGGTCAACGTGGGCAGCAGTTCCGCGCCGGATTATCGGCTCTCGCTGCAGAGCGATCGACTGGGTCCGGTGACCATGCAGTTGAACGACGGAAATCAGAACCTGCTGGCGGCCAGCGGCAGCGGCGGCGCACTCGCGCAATACGCCATCAATGGAAAGCAGGTCCAGAGCGATTCCGACACGGTGACGCTGGCGCCCGGACTTACAATCCAGTTGACGGGCACCGACGCGAGCGCCGCGACCACCGTTACCGTGGCGGCGGACGCTTCCGGTATCGGCAGTGCCTTGCAGTCCTTCGTATCCACCTACAACTCGGCCATCACCGAGCTGGGCAAGAACCGAGGGCAGAGCGGCGGCGCGCTGGCCGGCGAGAGCATCGTTTACGAGCTCACCGACGAATTGCAAGGCCTTGCCAATTACTCCAACGGCGACGGCGCCATTAACTCGCTGGCCACGCTGGGCGTGACCTTTAACGACACCACCGGCCAGTTGTCCTTCGATCAGAGCGCCTTCGACTCGGCCACCAGCGGCCAAACCGATGCGCTGGCGCAATTTCTGGGATCGGCGACGGGAGGAGGATTTCTGGAGACGGCCACCAATACCATGACCGGCCTCCTGGATCCCACCAGCGGTGTGCTCACGCAGGAAATCGGTACCATCCAATCGAACATCACCAGCACCAATACGCAGATCGCCGATGAAGAGAACCAGGTGAGCCAGTTGCAGACCAATCTCACGCAGCAGATGTCGGCGGCTGACGCCATGATCTACGAGTTGCAGCAGCAGGCGACCCAGGTCCAAGGCATCTTCACGGCCGAGCAGGACAGCGAGATCGAGAGCGCGAGCGCATGAAAGCCAACGAAACGGAACTGGAGGAGTTGGCGGGCCGTCTGCGGGCGCGGGTTGCCGAACGGCGCTACCCGGAGGCGCGCATCGCCCTCCAGGAATACTGCCGGGCGCTGCGGAAAACGGCGGCCGGCCTGCCGCGGGGCGATCCGAGCCTGCGCCGCCTGGAAGACGATTGGCGGCGTCTGCTGGAGGAGACGCGGCGGCGAGTGCTGGCGGGGCGGACGCATGCCGGCGCGCGCCTGGCCCGGCTGCCCAGGGTTCCGGGGCTGTACCGCGAGCCTTGCCTGCCGCGCCACACCTGGGAATATTCGGGCTAAGCGGGTTTGGAACTCTTATTGCTCTTAGCGGAACCGTATGGCAACGACTCAAACTCCCCCACAGCGCTGCGACACCCGGTACTTCGGACCGGTCGAATACGCCGAGGAATCCGTGATGGTATTCCCCGATGGTATCCCTGCCTTCGAGCAGGAGAAGCGCTTTCTGGCTCTGCGCCAGCCGATCAACGAACCGATGGTTTTCCTACAAAGCCTCGCGAACCCGAGCCTATGCTTCGCGACAATGCCGGCGCTGGCGGCCTGCCCTCATTACCAGCTCAACATGTCGCCGGAGGATCTGGATGCGCTGGGGCTGGAAAGAGGCCGGCAACCGGCGATCGGCTGCGATGTGCTGTGCCTGGCGGTCCTTTCCCTTGAAGAGGATGCGCCTCCTACTGCCAATCTCCTCGCGCCGATTGTGGTGAATCTGCACACGCTGCGCGGGCGTCAGGCGATCCAGACGGATTCCCCGTACTCCCATCGGGAGGTACTGCCGCTGCGCGAGGCCGCATGCTCGTAATGCGGCGGCGCGCCGGGGAGTCGATTCTTATTGGTGAAGATATAGAGATCCAGATCCTGCATATTGGAGAATCCCGCATCAAGATCGGGATTTCCGCGCCCAAGTCGGTTCCGGTCAGCATGAAAGAGGTCAAGCTGGTCGGACAAGAGAATCTGGCCGCGGCTCAACTGCGTTCCGTGGCGGCGTTGCGGAATCTGCTAGACCGGCTGATCGAGGGTCCGGCGAGCGGCGAAAAATGAGCACGCGACAAAAACTTGCCGCAGGGTGCTGGTGGCTGGCGGTGGGCGTGGCAGCCAGGGCCGAATCTCCCCAGGAGGCGGCCCGCAGGGCCATGGAAGCCTCCGTGGCGCGCCAGAGAGTCGCGGTGGCCGCTATGCGGATCTCGATCGCGAAACAGCGCACGGCGGTGGCCGCGGCCGTGCCCGAGGCGCACGAGATAAGCGGAGCCGTGGATAATTCCCCCGCACCGTTCTTCACGCTTTCCTGGCCGGCCATCGGCGCGGCCTGCGACCCGCTTCCCGATGCGGAATTGCAGCCGCTTTTGCAACAGACGGCCCAAAAGGAAGGCGTGGCGGAGAACCTCCTGCGCGCGGTGGCCGAGCAGGAGTCCGGGCTGCGCCCCTGCGCCGTGTCGCCAAAAGGCGCGATGGGATTGATGCAGTTGATGCCGGCCACAGCCCGGGACTTGGGCGTGCGCGATCCCTTTGACCCGCAGGAGAATTTGGAGTCCGGCGCACGCTTCCTCAAGCAATTGCTCACGCGCTTCGGCGGCGACCCCGCGCTGGCCTTGGCGGCCTATAACGCCGGGCCGGCACGGGTGGAAGAGACCGGCGGCGTGCCACAGATCCCGGAAACCATCCGTTACGTGCAAGAGATTCTGAGCAAACTTCCACTTCCTTAAGCGCCGCACATTTGGCGGCGCACGCCCGATATGCTTCTTGTGGGAGCTTTTTGGGCAGACGCGGAAAGCATCTTCGAAACGGCCCGCCAGGCGTCCCAGTCCGGCGCGCCGGATTGCGACTGGGCCCTTCTGATCGGTCCCCAAGGCGGCCTGCACATGCTGGAAGCTGCCGGATGGGCCCTGCCGGCCTTGCTGGCGCAACATGGCGCCCAAAGGGTTTACCGCGTCACACGGGAACGCGGCAGCATCCGCCTCGAAGGCCGGTCCGCATCCGACACATGCCAACTGCAGAGCGAATCGCCTGCCCGGACTGCCGGTCATCTATTGGCGCGCCATCCCGCCCTTGCTCCAGTCTGGAGCCGGCCCAGCCCCGCGTTACTTCCGCAAGCGCCCACGGTGCGAACATGGACAAGGTTTGCATGATCGGCCTGGATCCGCGCGAGCTCCAGTGGGTGCGGCTGGTGATCGCCCTACTAAGGCACCCGGACCCGGTAGTGGGAGAGGTCGCCCGGGAGGCGCTGCGGTATCTGGAAGGCGTAGCTGCCCGCGCGGATGAATCCCGGGCCGCGGGTTGACAATCGGCTTTCACCTGTGAGCCGGCCGCACAGCGCCCGCAGCGCAGAACCGATGGACGGCTCAACGACTAAAGCTAACCGGCGCGTAAAGCTAGCCGGCGCGGTTCCAACGGGCCAGGAATGACTCCGCCGCCAGGCTCTCCATCTCCCGGTCCATCGCGATGCGCCATTCGGCGCGCCGGCAATCCGCGAGCTTCTCCAGCAACCGGCACTGCCGTTGGGCGTCCAGCACCTTCTGCCGCTGTAGGGTTACCTGCTGCTCGCACTCGCGCCGCCGCCGGGCCAGCGCCTGTTGTTCCGCAATGAGCCTTGCGCGGTAAGCCGCCAGCGCCCAGAGATCGCCCGCCTCCACCGTGGCGCTTTCGCGGACGGTCTGTTCGGCGCGGCCCTTGACCAAATCGAGTTTCACCGCCGCCAAAGCCAGGCCCTCCAGGTCCGCCGCCATCTGGCGCAGCTTGTTTTCCGCCAACTCCAGTTGCGTGCGCCGCCATTCGAGCGCGCGTCGCAGGGGAAACTCGAAGGCCCGCATCTTCTCCCTAGTGCAGCAACTGGGCGATTTGGCCGAGTTGCCGCAAGGTCTCTTCCCGCGGCGATTGGATCCCGGACTCCTGCCGCAGGAATTCCGCGATCCGGGGCCGCGCCTGTATGGCCTTGTCGAGCTGCGGGTTGGACCCGGCCACGTAGGCGCCCAACTGGATCAGGTCTTCGGCCTGGTGGTAAAGCGCCAGCGCCTGCCGCACCGCGCGGGCATCGCCCGATTGCGCCGGCGTCGCCAGTTGCGACTGCAGGCGGCTCACCGATTGCAGGATGTCGATGGCCGGGTAGTGATTGGCCGCCGCCAACTGCCGCGAGAGCACGATGTGCCCGTCCAGGATGGCGCGCACCGAGTCGCAGATGGGCTCGCTGAAATCGTCTCCCTCCACCAGCACGGTGAAGAACCCGGTGATGGAGCCGTGCGCAAAGTTACCGGCTCTTTCAAAGACCCTGGGCAACATGGCGAACACCGAAGGCGTGTATCCCTTTTGCGCCGGTGGTTCTCCGGCGGCCAGGCCGATCTCCCTCTGGGCCATCGCCAGGCGGGTAACCGAATCCATGACCAGCAGCACGTGGGCCCCCTGGTCGCGGAAGTATTCGGCAATGGCCAGGGAAGTGAAGCAGGCGCGTACGCGCAGAGGCGCCGGCCGGTCCGAGGTGGCCACGACCACCACCGCACGGCGCATCCCCTCTTCCCCCATTTCCTGCTCCAGGAAGGCGCGCACCTCTCGGTTGCGCTCCCCCACCAGCGCGATCACGGTCACGTCGGCCGAATTGTTGCGGGCCATCGATCCCAGCAGGGTGCTCTTGCCCACGCCGCTCCCGCCGAAGATGCCGATGCGCTGGCCCTGCCCCACGGGCAGGAGACTATCGATGGCGCGCAGTCCGGTCACCAGGGGCTCGGTGATGTGTTCCCGGTCGAGGGGGCCGGGCGGCGCGCCATACAGGTCGTAGGCGCCGCAAGGCTCGATGCGGGGTCCGCGGTCGAGCGGGCAGCCGAATCCGTCCAAAACACGGCCCAGCAAACCTGGCCCCACCGGCACGCGGGCCGCGCCGCGGCGGGCCACCACAGCGTCCCCGAGCTGCAGGCCGCCGGTCTCCTCGAGTGGCATCGAGAGCACCCGCCCGTCGCGGAATCCGATCACCTGGCTGCGCACGGATCGTCCCCCGGCGGTACGGACTTCGCAGAAATCGCCGATGGCCGCCGCCGGCCCGCTGGATTCGACCAGTAGGCCGGCCATCTCCACCACCTCGCCAATCTGTATCATGGTTTCCAGCCCGTCCACAGCGGCGATGTAACGGCTGAGAATTCCCGCCACGTCATCTCTCCGGCAGGCGGTCCGCCAGCCCGTTTCCGATTTCTGCGAGCTGCGTCTCGAGCGAGGCGTCCAGTTTTCCGCGGGAGGTTTCCAGCAGGACCGCGCCGCGCTCCAGAGTGGCGTCCGCCAGCACCTCGAGGCCGCTGCGGCCGGCGCGATCGAGCGCGCTGCGGATTCCCGGCTCCAGCTCCGCATGCGCGCGGATGCGGCAAATCTCCTGCGAGGGCAGTTTTTCCAGGGCAGCCTTGACCAGGCCCTGCAACGCGCCGGGATCCACGGCCAGCTCGCGGCGCAGAATGCGGCGGGCGATGCCGAGCGAAAGCTCCACCAACTCGGCTTCGGCTTCGCGCACGAGGCGCGGCCGCAGGCGCGCGATCTCTTCGATGCTGTGCGCCAGTTTCTCCAACACCGGCTGCAGTTCGGCCGCCGCTTGGCTGCGCCCGGCGGCTTCACCCTCCCGGTAGCCCGTCTGGCGGGCTTCGCCGGCCTGGCGCGCGATCTGCTGTTCTAGCTCCGAGATGCGGTGCTGGGTGTGCCCAGCTTCGTCGCGCGCGAGGCCTTCATGGCCGCCGCGGGCCTGCGACGGCGCTGCCGGGGCGCCCACTGCGGACCAGTGGAACGGTTCGACGGGCGGACCCGCTCCGGCGCTTAGTATTTTAGACAACATACTGCTCGCCGCCCGCGCCCTTCAGGTTGATGACGCCGTCGCTCTCCAACTGCCGCACCACCGCGATGATCTGCTGCTGCGCCGCTTCGACTTCCTTGATCTTCACCGGACCGAGCGCTTCCATATCTTCCAGCATCATCTCCGCCCCGCGTTGCGACAAGCACTGCACGAAATGTTTGCGCACCTGTTCGCTGGTCCCCTTCAGCGCCACCGTCAATATCTTGCGATCGACTTTTGTCAACACCTCCTTGAGGCTGTTGGTGTCCAGCAGCAGCATGTCCTCGAAGACGAACATCAGATGCCGGATGGTGTCGGCCAGCGTGGCATTCTCCTTTTCGATGGCCTCCAGGATCTCCTTGCTGCTGCCGGATTCCAGCCGGTTGAACATCTCCGAGACGGCCCGCACGCCGCCATAGGATTCGCGGCTGAACTCGCCCAGGGCCTGCAGCTTCTGGCCGATCACCGCGGCGATCTTGTGAATGATCTCCGGCGAGATTTGGTCCAGATGGGCCATGCGCAGCGCCACGTCGGCGCGCATCTGTCCCGGCAGCGAAATCAGCAGGGCGGCGGCCTGCGACGAACTCAGGTGCGAGAGAATAAAAGCGATGGTCTGGGGATGCTCGCTGTGGATGAACTTAGCCAGTTGCTGGGGGTCGGCCTTCTGCAGCGCGTCAAACGCGGCAGTGTCGCTGCCCATGCTTTTGACCAGCCGGTCCACCAGGTTTTTGGCCGCCTCCGGACCAAAGGCGTTCATGAGCACTTTGCGGGCGTAGTCGATGCCACCCCGGACCACGTACTCACGGGCCATGGCCATCTGGTAGAATTCTTCCAGCACGGCCTCGGCTTCCTCGTTGGCGATGGTGGAGACGCGCGCCACCTCCCGGGAGACGGATTGGACTTCGTCTTCCGACAGCGCCCGCAACAGGCACGCGCTGGACTCTTCGCCCAGCAGCACCAGCAGAATGGCCGCCTTGCGCATGCCCGGGATTAATTCGTTGCGCTTAATGTTCGCGATCATCGCTTGAAACTCCGGTCCCGGCTTCCCGGGCCCCGGCGGAGAAAACCGCCGCTAGCCTTTTTCGTTGAGCCATGTCCGCAGCGTCTGCACCTGGCATTGCGGGTCTTTTTTCAAACTCTCCCGCAGGTATTTGGTCAATACATCCGCTTTACTGGTGCCCACTGTCGGGACGCGCATGGCCTCGAGGGCCTCGGCTTCCAGGCGCGCCTGCGACTGCGCCTGGCCTGCCAGTTTCGCCTCCATTTTCGCTTCCACGGACTCGCCGGCAGGCAGGCCCGGCGCGACTTTGCCCGCGGCGGGCAGCGCCGTCCTCACCTCGGCGGCCTGACGGGCGGGCTTGCCGCGCAGGCGCCGTATGCCCACCACGGCGAGCGCCAAAACCAGGATCGCCGCGCCGGCGGCGGCGCCCCATAGCTTTGGGCCTCGCAGCCACGCCGGAAGCGGGGAGGCCGGCGCCGCGGGCGGAGCACCGGGCGCCGACGGGGGTGCGGGGGGCTCGGACCGCAGCGTGGCTTCGAAAGGCAACGTTTCCACAATCAACTGGTCGCCGCGCTCGGCCTTGAAGCTGATCACCCCGGCTACCAGGTCCCGTATGGTTTTCAGTTTCTCGGGGGAAGGCGGAACCAGCACTTGCTTCAGATGCGCCGCCGGGCCTTCCCAACGGACCTCCTGGTCCACCAGCAAAGATACCGAAATCCGCTTCAATTCTCCTTGCGGCAGCCGCACCCGCTTCAGCAGACGGCTGGACTGGTAGTTGATCTCTTCAGTCCGCCGCGAAGCGCCCGCCGTCGTGCCCGCCGCGCGCGCCGGCGGCCGCGGCAGATTGGAGGAGGTGCCCGGTACGCCCCCGTTCACAGCAGTTGGAGCCACATCCTCGCTCTTCTGCGAGCTAACCATTACCGAGCGGGCCGGATCGAAGGTTTCCTCGCTCTGCTCGCCGCTCGAGAAATCGCACTCGGCCGAAACAGCGGCCCGGAACTTCTCGGCTCCCAGCAGAGGCTCCAGAGTGGACTGTATCTTGGCCAACAGGTCTTTTTCGAGATGCTCCCGGTATTCCAGATTGGCGTCGGAGTTCTCCAGCCCGTCGCTGCCGGCGGACTTGCGGGGACGATTGAGCAGGTTGCCGCGCGTGTCCACCAGGGAAACGGCCTCCGGCGCCAAGCCCTCCACGGCGCTGGCCATCAGGTGGCAAATAGCAATCACGTTCTGCGGCGAGAGTTGCGCGTCGGGACGTAGCCCCACGATCACGCTGGCCTTGGCCGGCTGGCGCTCTTCCAGGTAGACGGATTCCTTCGGGAAGGTCAGGTGTACGCGCGCCCGCTCCACTTCGGCCAGCGAGACGATGGAACGCTCCAGTTCGCCTTCGAGCGCGCGCCGGTAGTTGACATGCTCGGCGAAGTCGGTCACCCCGAAGTTGGTCTTGTCGAAAATCTCGAAGCCCATGCGGCCGCTTTTGGGCAGGCCCAGGACGGCCATCTGCAGACGCAGCTCGGCCAGTTTGGCGGAGGGCGCCAGCACGGTGGTCCCGCTCTCGGAAAGCCTGAAATCCGTGCCCGTCTCCCGCAGCTTCTGCACCACGGCGCCGGCGTCTTCCGCAGCCAGCCCCGTGTAGAGGGGGCGAAAGTCGCTCTCACGCCGCCACTGTGAGAAGCCGATGACGCCGGCGGCCACCAGCACCGCGCACGCCGCGATGCTGACTTTTTGCGCCAGCGAGAGATTTGCGAGCAGCTTCTTTATCTGGTCCATGGTTCGTCCAGGTCCCCACTAGACCTGCATCTGCATGACCGCCTGATACGCGGAGACGACTTTGTTGCGGACTTGCAAAAACAGTTCGAAGGCCAGTTCGGCGCGCTGCGTGGCCAGCGCCACGGAATGTACCTCCTCGCCGTCCCCGGACAGAAAGCGCGCCACGGATTGGTCCGCGCTGTTGCCGAGCCGCTCGACCCCGCCGATGGCATTGGCGAACATCGTTTGGAAGTCTCCAGTCTGGGCGCCGCCGCGGGACCGGCTGAGGCCGTCCGGCATGCGTATATCCGGGAGGGCGGAAATGGGTGAAACGGGTAGAGACAAGCCGGTTCTCCTGGTGTCACTTGAATAGATCGATCGAGCGCATGATCATGTCTTTCACCGAGGAGATGGCTGCCACATTCGCCTCGAAGCTGCGCGACGCACTCACCAGGTCCACCATGTCCTCGGCCGGGTTGATGCGCGGGAACGCCACGTATCCGTCGGCGCCCGCGTCCGGATGACCCGGCAGGTAGCGGCGCTCCGGGTCGCGCTGGTCCACGCTGATTTCCTGTACGGCGACTCCCTCCTGCAGATGCGACTCGAACAGCGAGGCAAACGACGTGGCCATGGGCTGGGAGGCGAAGACCGCGTCCTTCCGACGGTAGGGCCCGCCCTCCGGAGTGCGGGTGGTCTCGGCGTTGGCCAAGTTCTCCACCAGCAATTCGGCGCGCGTACGTTCGGCAGCCATCCCCGAGGCGCTGACCGCCATGGCGGAAAACAGGCTCATGTACCGCTCCCGGACTGAATGGCTTCCTTGACCTTCTGTATCTTGGACCGCAGGAGGTTGGAGGCCAGATTGAATTGCATGCCGTTCTCGGCCAGCAGCCTGGCCTCCCGGTCCAGGCTGACGTTGTTGCCGTCGTTCTTCAATTGCAGTCCGGCCACTTCAAAGGGTTGGGGAATCGCCCCTTGCAGCGCGGAACGGAACTCGGACTGAAAATCGATGTCCTGGGTCCGGTACCCCGGCGTGTCGGCGTTGGCGATGTTGGAAGACACCA